>JACKFF010000003.1 GCA_020632595.1 Nitrospiraceae bacterium
TTCAATGTCAACTCGCCTAACTACGTATCTCTACCCACTTCGTCTTATGCTGGACCATTGCATTCAGAATTGTCAGCAACTTTCGCATGCAGGCGACCAGCGCCACTGTTTTCCGTTGGCCCGCCATGAGGAGCCGGGAATAGAAGACCGCAATTACCGGATTGCATTTGGTGGCCACGAGTGTCGCCCTATACAGTGCCGTGCGCACAGGGGCCCGTCCGCCCCAACCCGTTCGATGCCCGCGCCGGGTGCCACTGTCCTGATTAAAAGGCGCGATTCCTACGAGGGCCGCAATTGGCCGACGGGACAAGGTCCCCAACTCCGGCAGATCGGCCAGCAGGGTCCGACTCAGCACAGGGCCCACGCCGGGCACACTCTGCAGAAGGTCTTCGTGCTCCTGCCAGACGGGACTTTGCCGGATCGTCGTGGTGAACTCGGTATCCAGGGTAGCCAATTGGCGCTCCAACCAACCGAGATGCTTCTGCATGCTCTGGCGAATGGGTGGTGGGGCCAGGTGCCGGCGATGTTTCTCATCGGTGATCATCGCCACCAGTTGTCGCCGACGGGCCAGCAAGGCGGCCAACGCCGCCGTGGCTTGATCGGGCTGGGCCCGCAGGGCGGGTGGCACGCGAGCCGCAAAGAGAGCCAGCAGGCGGGCGTCCATCGCATCGGTCTTGGCCAACTGCCCCGTCGCTTTGGCAAAGGCGCGCACCTGCCGCGGATTGACCACAATGATCGGCAACCCCGCGTCCACCAACAGGCGCACCACGAGCTGTTCATATCCGCCCGTGGCCTCCACCACGATCCGAGTAGGCCGCACGCGATGCAGCTGCGTGAGCAGGGGCTGCAGGCCGGCCTCCGTATTGTCGACGGGCACAATCGGCTCGGTGGGCGAGAGCGCCACATCCCGTTTGGCTTTCGCCACATCAATGCCTACACAGGACGGTGTCAGTTCCATCAGGACCTCCTCCCGGTTCATGCCTCCCGCGAACGCGCCCAGCCTTGTCGATACGGGCTTCAATGGTCCAGGCAACTGTACGGGCTGAGATGGAGGCGGAGCCTGACGCACCAAGCTTACAACCGGTCTTCTCTGACCAAAGGGGAGTCGGGCTGTCAGGCTCCAGGGTGAATCAAGAGACAACCATCGTCTTTGAGATTCTTTCATGATACAAGGGGAGGTGTAGGTGGGGTAGAGTTTCTCCAGAAGAAGTCAGAGGTATCAAGTTTTTGAAACCTGCGTTAGTAGCCGGAAGTCTCTACCTCAACTAGCCCTCCTTACCTAAGGAGGGAAAAACTTAATCAATTTGATCAAGGGCCCATGACCACACAAAAAGGGAAATCAGCCTTTCTTCCGATACGCCGTCGGCTTCGTTCGAACCAAACCCCGGCCGAACAATTGCTCTGGTCAAAACTTCGCGGCTATCAAATCCAGGGGCTCAAATTTTGTCGACAACATGGAATCGGACCTTACATCGTAGATTTCTTTTGTCCAGAACGCGCGTTGGTCATTGAAGTTGATGGGGATGTACACGCGACAGAAAATACAATAAAGAACGATCGACTACGGGAAACCCATTTACATTCTTTGGGGATCATGATTGTTCGTTACAACAATGAGGAGGTTCTAGGCAATTTGGATGGAGTCTTAGAAGATATAACCTTCCAAATAACCAAAAGCTCTACCTCCCCTAACCCCTCCTTACAAAGAAGGGGAAGGCAAAACGATGACTCTACTTCGAAATTCCCGCCAGTTATCCACCATAGACCTCGGACCTCTCTTACCAATGAGCGAAATCAAAATTCTTTCTCCTTGAGCCCAGTTCGGCAACGTGAAGATACTCCGAACCCTTTACCGCGTATGTTTTTTGAGCGGCCCACATTGAAAGTCGCAAGAGAATTGCTGGGAAAGGTACTGATCAAACAGACGCCCAACGGAATCATCCAGGCCAAAATTGTGGATACGGAAGCCTACGTGGGACCGGAGGATCGGGCCTGCCATGCCTCCAAAGGCCGGACGAAACGGACAGAAATCATGTTTGGCCCTGCCGGCTTCACCTATGTGTATCTGATTTATGGAATGTATCACTGTCTCAATATCGTGACTGAACAAGAGCAATATCCTGCCGCAGTTTTAATTCGAGGACTGGAAATCTTGGGAGGAGATCACCCGCCCGATTTGCCCAGGCGCATCGACGGTCCCGGCCGGGTTTGCCGATTCTTAGAAGTGAATCGCACGCATAACGGACTGGATGCCACAGTCGGCACCACACTTTGGATCGAAGATCATGGCCTAGCCGTTTTGCCAAAACAGATTCAAACTCTGCCTCGAATTGGCATAGACTATGCGGGCGAATGGGCGAACAAATTGTGGCGGTTCTGTCTACCGGCTTCGACTCCCCCAAAATCACGTCGAGTCACCCCGAAGTAAATGCTTTCGAATCCTTTTGCCGGATATCTTGAACAAGATAGCCGGTCTACGTTAGGCTAGGTCACCAGATACATGTTGGCTACGTTCCATAGTCCACATGACACAACCCGCTTCTCATTACGACGAACAATAAAGGAGGAAGACAATGGGCAATCCGCTCGATACGATCTCTGGCACCATCACTGCTGGTTTTGTATTGACTGTGGTCCTGTACGGCCTGGTCAAAATGCTGGTGTGACACCTCATCACCTCCAAAAACATCATTACTCAACCTAACGAATACGAGGACATTTTATGGAAAGTTTATTAGCGTGGGGGCATTTCCTCGCGGGTATTACCTGGATTGGAATTCTCTACTACTTTAATTTCATCCAAGTGCCATTTCTCAAAGTCGTCACACCCGAAACCAAAGCTGAAGCCTTTAAACACCTGGTGCCCAATGCGCTCTGGTGGTTTCGCTGGGGAGCTCTATTCACCTGGATATTTGGTGCCGCCTTACTGATGAATCAGCATCGTATGGGAAGTGCATTTATGCTACAGGGACCGGATGCCGTGATCGGCATGGGCGCCTGGCTCGGGACCATTATGTTGCTGAACGTGTGGGGAATCATTTGGCCCAATCAAAAGAAAGTCCTTGGGCTCAAGGAAGCCACACCTGAAGAAAAAGCCAAGGCCGGACGGATGGCACTCCTGGCGTCCCGTACGAATACCATGCTTTCCATCCCAATGTTATTTTTCATGGCCAATTCCGGCCATGCGTCCGGTTTGTTTTGATCTCGATTATCCCTTCCTAATCTCAGATCAAAAATCTGGATTTCAACAAAAGCCGGGGTCAAAAGACCCCGGCTTTTTCTATACAGCACCCTTGTTTTTTTCGTGGCTCACTAGAAGGACATGGAGGGATTGTCTGCACCAGGAAGCAACAGCCCACAATCCGGAGCAACAATAGCTAGGCTCCATCTAACCCAGAATCCTCAATTCGTCCTGGGGACTGGCTCCAACTTCTTGAGTCCGTCCCCCGCTTCTAGGGCAAGGATAATGGAAGCAACTAATCCTGGACGACGATATGCGTGTCGGTTTCTTCCACTCCGGGGATGGTGTGAATCTTGGCCATGATGAGGTTGGAGAGCGCGCGGTCATCAGGCGCATTGACCAGACCAAAGATATCAGGCTGACCGAAACAGGCATGAGCTTGTTCCACCCCAGAAAGGGCTTTGAGGGTCTCTAAAACATCTTGGACTTTTCCGGCTTTAACTTTCATGAGAATATACGCTTTGGCTGCCATACACACCTCCTTGATGAATGCGAATCAGATTTCGGTGATCAACAGTGAAATTGATGTGGGTGCACAAAGGACATAATCCATATTGCTTTGCCCAGCGAAGTTGAAAGTACATTTGTACCATAGATGGTTGGTAGCTTCCATTCTCTTTCCCCCTCTCCCAAACAGCCCAGGCAACCAAAAAGAAGTTGCGGACGCTCTGCCTTCCTCAGGTAGGATGAGCAATTATTTCTCCCCATTCTTTTCACCTTCAAGGAAATATTGTGGCTTTGCGTATTGTGTCGTTAATTCCTAGCGGGACAGAAATGGTCTGCGCATTAGGTTGCCGTGCCCAGCTTGTCGGCCGGTCACACGAATGCGATTTTCCTACGGACATTACCTCTCTTCCTGTTTGCACTCAAGCCATGGTGGATAGTAAGGGAACGAGCCAAACTATTCATGTTCAGGTTTCCAAACGCCTTCAGTCAGCCCTTTCCTTGTATGAGGTCTTGGTCGACCGGATGCAGGACTTACGTCCGGATGTCATCGTAACCCAAATCCAGTGTGAGGTGTGTGCCGTGAGCGCTGATGAGGTGCAGCGGGCCCTTCGCGACTTGATAGGAATGTCACCCACGTTGATTTCCTTGGGTGCACAGGACTTATCAGGGGTTTGGGACGATCTGACCAGAGTAGCGGACGGCTTAGGACAGCAAGCTGCAGGAGAGGCATTTCTGAAATTGGCCCACCAACGCATCGGCGATATTGCGGACCGATCCCAACAACTTACTCCCCCCACTGTGGCCTGCATCGAATGGATGGAACCGCTGATGGCTGCCGGCAACTGGGTACCCGAACTGATTCATTTGGCGGGAGGGCAATCAATGTTTGGACAGCGGGGAACACACGCTCCATGGGTAACCTGGGAAGCCTTAGCCGCTTCGGATCCGGATTTCCTGGTCTTGATGCCTTGTGGATTTTCCATGGCTCGCATTCAGGAAGAATTGCCGGCCATGACATCACATCCATTTTGGCCACAATTACGAGCAGTGCAAAATCAGAAGGTATACTTGACGGATGGGAACCAGTTTTTCAACCGCCCTGGGCCGCGCCTCGTTGAATCCCTCGAAATTCTGGCAGAGATCTTTCATCCCACCCATTTTGAGTTTGGGCACCAAGGCCAGGGATGGCGGCAGTGGGTTCCTGCATAAGGTTAAATACCTTGAGAAGGCGATTCACGGAAGCACGTCTTCCCAATTTCGTTTTTGCTTGGCTTTCTTCTATGCAGCCGGCGTACTCCGATTGACCGTCTCATGAGGGTTCTGTTAAATAGTAACTATTCCTAAACAGGAATAATATGGAAATTTCTTTTCATGACATCAAGCAAAAGTTTCAGGGATGCGGATTAAAAACGACTCCCCAGCGAACAGCAATTTATGACGCACTCCTCCGCAGTACCACTCATCCGACAGCCGAAGAGCTCTTTGCTGAAGTCGCTCCGAAATTTCCCATGATGTCTCTAAACACTGTCTACTATACACTTGGGGCTTTGCGTACCTGCGGGTTGATTCATGAAGTCAATATTGGCCATACCCGGGCTCGCTTTGATGCCAATCTGTCTCCCCATCACCATTTGATTTGCTTGGGGTGCCAGGCCATTGTCGATGTCGTCGATCCCCGACTCAATTGCCTGACCTCCCCTGCCGGCATTCCCAAAGATTTTGAAATTACGAGTTATCAGGTCGCTTTCCGTGGACTTTGCGGCTCTTGTCGCCGCCAAACGGAGCGCTCCATCAACTATTCATCACCGGGGTTACACCCCACAACCGTCAAAGGAGGACTTCATGGGAAAAGCTCTTAAAGGCACAAAAAGCCACGAAAATTTAAAAGCGGCATTTGCCGGTGAATCGCAAGCGAATCGACGCTACTTATATTTCGCCCGGCGGGCCGACATTGAAGGCTATACCGATATCGGCGGCCTGTTTCGTGATACCTCGGAAGCTGAGACCGGACATGCGTTTGGTCACCTGGACTTTTTGAAGGAAGTCGGTGACCCTGCCACCGGTGTGCCGATTGGCAACACCGAAGCCAACTTAAAAGCGTCAATTGAAGGTGAGACCTATGAATATACCCAGATGTATCCCGGCATGGCAAAAACCGCTCGTGATGAAGGCCTTGAGGAACTCGCAGAATGGTTTGAGACGTTAGCCAAAGCTGAACGATCCCATGCGAACCGGTTTACGAAAGGGCTGGAATCCCTAAAGCAGAGCTGATAGCTCCGGCATTATGACACACGGCGGCGGTCGATCATAACGGCTGCCGCCCTGCATACACACTTTCACAGACTCTCAAACGAAGCCAAAACCTGTGGCAAAATTTGACCTTATTACTCCAGGCTGGACGCGGTCTCAACTCGAAACCGAGACTCGCCGCATTTTCGATGTCTGTGACGGGTGCCGACGATGCTTTAACTTATGCCCGTCGTTCAATACCCTTATTGACCGGATTGATGAGTATGAGAGCGACTCAACGCAGTTCACTGCGCAGGATTTCACGAAGATTGAACAGGAATGTTACTACTGCAAACTCTGTTTCAACCATTGTCCCTATTCTCCTCCCCATCAATACGATCTGGATTTTCCCAGGCTCATGGCTGCCTGGAAAAAACAACGTACGGCTGAAGGTGGGACCTCATGGCGCGACAAGCTCCTAATTCAAACCGATTTGATCGGAAAACTGGGAAGCCTGACCGCTCCACTGACCAATTGGGCCCTTCGCACACCGTGGCTTCGAAGTCTGGTTGAGCGTATGGTCGGAGTGCACAAAAACCGCCAAGTCCTTTCGTTTCAATCCCAGACCTTTACCCAATGGTGGGATCAGCGGAAGTCAGCTCCCGCACGGGCCCACAGCCAGGGCAAAGTCGCCTTCTTCCCGAGTTGCCTGGTGACATATCAGGTAACTGATATTGGAAAAGCTGCCGTACAAATTTTGGAGAAAAACGGCATTGAGGTCGTGGTACCTCCGAACCAGCAGTGCTGTGGGATGCCACGGTTTGACGTGGGTGATACCGATGGAATGGCCAAGATTGCCGAGTCTCAATATCGACTCTTTGCGCCCTATCTCGATCAGGGATATGACATTGTCATTCCAGCACCCAGTTGTAGTCTGATGTTCAAACGGGAATACCCTTATCTCAAACCCACACCTGAAATGAAGCAATTGAGCGAGCGCACGTTTGATCTTTGCGAATATTTAATGCGGCTAAAACGGGAAGGCAGGCTTTCCCTCGATTTTCAAGCTAATCCTGGACGCGTGGCGTATCAAATTCCCTGTCATTTACGTGATCAGAACATCGGATTTAAATCCAAAGAATTGATGGAGTTGACCGGCGCCACGGTTCATCTGATCGAGAAATGTTCCGGACACGATGGAGCCTGGAGTGCCAAGACCGAATTCTTTGATCTCTCGATGAAAATCGCCAAAAAAGCCGTGAGAGAAATTCAAGAGGAGCCATTCGACGTCGTCGCCTCCGATTGCCCCCTGTCGGCACTACAACTGGACCAAGCACTTCAAACTGCACCAACTCAATCGACTCTTCATCCTATTCAAGTCGTTCGTAACGCCTATGGATTAACACCATGAAACTGCTCACACCGCAAGATCTCCTCCCGGCTGCTCAATATGAGGAAGAACGCTCCGCCATTCGGCAAAAAATTATTGCCCTTAAAAAACGGCGCCGTATTTCTGTAGGAGAATTCGTGACACTCGTATTTGAAAATCGGGAAACCCTGCTATTTCAAATACAAGAAATGATTCGCATTGAGCGCATTTTTGATCCGGGGAAAATTCAGGAAGAATGCGACGTGTACAATGCCCTCCTCCCAGATCGAAATGAATTGAGCGCAACCCTGTTTATCGAAATTACCGATTCCGAAAACATTCAACCGCTGCTGGATTCCTTTAAGAATATCGACGAGGCCAATACCGTGGGACTCAAGATTGGCGATACCACAGTTTTTGCAAATTTTGAGGCCGGCCATAGCAAGGAAGATAAAATCAGTGCCGTGCATTTTGTACGATTTTCCACCACCCCAACCTTTCGAGACCTCCTGACCCATGAGGAAATCCCTGCCTTTCTGACTATCCTCCACCCTCACTATCGTACAGAAGCCCCAGTTTCTCAGGAATTGAGGCAGGAATGGCTAAAGGATCTCGAGTGATTCATCATTTTGCCGTGCTTGATTCCCCAACCTCGCAGCTTCTCTATAAATTGACAAGATTAAAAGTCGTGCTTTAAGATGTAAGCTCAATGGTGGATTATTTTCAACCGATTGAAAGGAAAGATGAATCTACAAAAATAATGTGATCATAAGGAGGAGGATACAACGACTATGGTAACAATTACCCCGATCGCAGAGCAGAAAATTAAGGAACTGATTAAGGAAGAAGAAAATTCTGTCGGTTTACGCATTTACGTCAAAGGCGGCGGATGCAGCGGCTATCAATATGGAATGTCTTTTGAAGATAAAACCAGCGATGATGACACAATCATCGAAAAAGGCGACGTGAAGGTCATTGTGGATTCCCAAAGCGCCCCGATGCTCAGCGGCGCGGAAGTGGATTACGTTGATAGCCTGCAAGGGTCGGGATTTGCCATCAAGAATCCTCAAGCGAAGTCCACCTGTGGATGTGGAAGCTCATTCTCGACCTAAAAACATTCTTTCAGAATCCTAACCAATTAGGGCTGGACTTGGACTTCCATAGGTAACCAAGATCCAGCCCTTTTTCTTTTCCAGAGAGACCTCATGCCTAAAGCAACCCTCACCAAACGTCTAGAGTTTTGCTCCTCTCACCGCTACCACAATCCTGAATGGGATGACGCCACAAATCGTGAAGTTTTTGGTCTTTGTAATAATGTCAATACCCATGGCCATAACTATTTATTGGAAGTCACCCTGCAGGGGGATATCGACCCAGTCACAGGGATGATCATCAATTTATATGACTTAAAAATCATTTTAAATCAGGTCCTGGAACAATTTGATCATAAAAACTTAAATCTTGATACCCCGTATTTTTCCAAGAAAATTCCCACGACCGAAAATCTCGCAGTCACCCTTTGGCACATTTTGGAAAAACATCCAGACCTCCCTAATCCGGATACACTTCGTCTTTATGAGGACGAAACCCTTTATGCCGAGGTGAATACGAGTTTCATGGATGGTGCCCTCCAACCTGCTAACGGATCATCGGCCATCATCGCTCGGCACTATGCGTTTTCGGCCCTGAATCAATCCAGGGCGGGTCATACCCAAGGGCATGCTTATGATCTGTGGATTGCCACTAAGGGCCAAATTTCCAGCGACACCGGGCAGGTTATGAATTTACAGACTCTGGATCAAATCGTCAGATCCCAGATTCTGGCACGATTTGACCAGCGAAATATAAGCCAGGATCAGGCCTTTGCCAACACTCCCGTTACAGACTCCGCAATTGCCAAAATCATCTGGGAAACACTCCAGCCCCACTTCCACACCCCTCCCCTATATCGAGTCTCCGTGAGCCAACAACCAGGTGCCGTGGCTGTCCATACTATATAGCCTGAACCTGAAAGCACCGTCATGAAGGCGTGCACCAACTCAATCAGAATACCCTGTTAGCCGAAAAACCCTCTGCAGGCGCCGGACGAAACCAGGATCGGGGGAGGTTTCTCCCAAAACAGAATTTAGGGTTGGATAGAGAACGACTGCCGAATCAAGTCGGCCAATTCCGTGGGTTCTAATTTTCCCTCTTTGGTAAGCACAAGGGTTCCGTTGGAAAAGAAATGGGTGGTGGGATAGGTTTCAAATTGATGTCGCTTTTTAATGGCACGGCACCGACCCGGAACGTGCATTTTAGCCTTTCCAAATCGCACATTCGAATACTGTTGAGCAATGTCCGCAAGAACAGGATCATAGGCTTTACAAGGTTCGCAGGTCGCAATGCCATAGGCTACAACCGCAGCTGAAGCCTCAGTAAAGCCTTCATAATTGTCATCGTTCACATCTTCAACAATACCGGACATCACAGCCTCGCTGTCAAAAATTACAGGCCGAAGGGGTTGGATGAAGTTCCAACCCCTTCGGTCAGAGCATCTTCTTGATTATTTCAACTTCTGCAACGCTTCCAAAATTTCTTTGTCGTCACGAGCGGTTTTGATATCTTGAACTTTCGCATAGGCCACTTTTCCATTTTTATCCACGATGACGGTAGCCCGCTTTGAACAATTCAACGGCTCAAAATACAATCCATAGGCCTTAGACACCGTCCGATGCATATCGGCAAGTAATTGATGCTTAAGATCTAAGGAATCCGCCCAAGCTTTGTGGGAAAAAAAGCTATCACAGCTGATGCCAAAAATTTCGGCATTGACTGATTCAAAATTGGGAAAATCATCGGTCAAACATTTATTTTCTCCGGTACAAACCGGGCTCCAATCCAGAGGATAAAATGCCAGAACCACGTTCTTCTTTCCGCGATAGTCGCTGAGCTTAATATCCTTTTGATCTTGGTCTTTTAATGTAAAATCGGGGGCTACATCTCCGACCTTCACTTCTGGGGCAACATCTGTGGACATAATGACTCTCCTTCGTTGTTATGGAAATGCCGAAAATTCACTTGACCTTTGGTGGTACCATGGGGTGAAAAAGTTTGTCAATCTGGCAGAAGCCCTACAGAATTGTCCATTTAGCCCTAACGAAATTCCTCTCCGGAGGTAGCTTGCTGAGCCCAAAAGCCGCATGGGGCTCAAATCTGCTATCTTCCTCACACCAATTTTCACCACCTCTCATCCTAACAGCGCTGACATATGCCATGGCGGCATACTCACCGTCCAGCCGGAATAAGATATCGATCTTGTGTTTTGGCCTATCTCAGGGTATCGTAAATAAAAGGCCAGTGAAATCTTCTTCCTCCTTGATACCATCCAAAATCTTCCCAATTTCTAGGTCATTGTTGGTCACGCATTCCTTATGAGTAAATTTCAGACGTTTTTTTCCACGCTACGCGGCTGGTCCTGGCTTCGAATAACGATGATCACCACGTTTCTTGCCTTGTGTGTCGGGGTAGGAGGTCTTGCGGGAATTCTCTGGATTGCAACCCGTGACCTTCCCACATTCGATTCCTTTCAGGACTACCATCCGAGTTTAGTATCGAGAGTCTATGCAGATAACGGTGAACTCATTGGGCAATTTTTCATTGAACGTCGTCTGTATACCCCCATCGACAAAATTCCCAAAGCCTTCACACAAGCGGTCATTGCAACAGAAGATACCCGTTTTTTTGATCATCCTGGGCTGGACATTGTCGGCATCGGCCGGGCCGCCTGGACCAATCTCAAAAAAGGTGGTCGGTTTCAAGGCGCGAGCACCATTACCCAACAGTTAGCCAGAGCCCTTTTTCTTTCTCCCGAACGGACGTATCAGCGAAAAATCAAAGAGCTCATTCTCGCAGTAAAAATGGAATGGGTATTGACCAAAGAGCAAATTCTTGAAATGTACTTAAACCAGATTTATTTCGGTCACGGCGCTTATGGAGTGGCCGCCGCCGCCTTAACCTATTTTGATAAAAACGTCTCGGATTTAAGTCTTCCTGAATCGGCATTTTTGGCTGGTCTTCCTAAAGCTCCAAACACCTATTCTCCCTATCGAAACCCGGATCTGGCTAAATCGCGCAAAGAATTGGTCTTAGGGCGTATGGTAGAAGCCGGATATATCACCAACGAGGAGGCGCAGGCCGCCATGGCCACAACCCTAGCCTACCGCCACCAATCCATAGAACCGATTGCGGCCTATTTCCTGGAAGAGGTTCGTCAGCACTTGGTGGATCGGTACGGAGAAACCCTCGTGTATAAGGGTGGACTGCGAATCTACACCACCCTAAACATTGCCATGCAGAAAATCGCGGAAGAAGCGGTTCGTACAGGACTCCGCCAATTAGATAAACGTCAAGGCTGGCGAGGACCGATTGAACATATTGACTTTTCCAAAGATTTCACGCCTCCCGATACTTTTCCGGAGCTACAGAGTCCGAAGGCAGCTCTTGTCCATGGCCTGTACCGAGCGCTTGTGACCAACGTGACCAAACAATCTGCTCAAATCCTGATTGGAAATACCTATAAGGGTTCTATTCTTTTCGAGGATATGCGATGGGCCCAGCGGCGATTGGAGAAAAGCGGAGATGTGGGAACAGCGGTCGTCCGCGATAAAGCTTCTCCCCTCCAACTCCTAAAGGTCGGAGACATTATTGAGGTCGCCCCGAAAAATGGCACTGTCGAGTCGGGCGAATTTGTCTTAGAGCAAACTCCGATCGTGGAGGGCGCCCTCATCGCCATGGATCCGAGGACAGGCGCCGTGCAATCAATGGTGGGAGGGTATGACTTTACTCGAAGTCAGTTCAATCGTGCAGTGATTGCCCGTCGACAACCCGGTTCCGCCTTCAAGCCACTCATTTATGCCTCGGCGCTTCAACAAGGCCTGACACCGGCAACCCTGATTCTCGATGCCCCCGTCGTCTATGAAGACGAGGATTTAGACCGGGTATGGAAGCCGGAAAATTATGAAAAACGCTTTTTTGGAACCATTACGCTTCGTGAGGCCCTCCGCCATTCCCGCAACGCCGCGACCGTCAGGTTGCTTGAACAAATCGGAGTTCCCGAGGTCGTCAATATTGCCAGTAATCTGGGAATTCGAAGTCCGCTCAGCCAGGACCTCTCTTTAGCCTTGGGATCCTCCAGCGTAACCCTCCAAGAAATCACTTCCGCGTATGGCGTGTTTGCGAATCAGGGTTTGTGGCTTGAGCCTTACCTGATTACACATGCCAAGAACCTCAACGGGGAAATCCTGGAACAACACCAGTTCGAACCGAGACAGGCCATGACCAAGGAAAACGCCTACTTGATCACCAACATGCTCATGGATGTCATTCAAAGCGGAACCGGAAGACTCGCCAAATCTATTGGCCGTCCATTGGCAGGTAAGACTGGAACCACAAATAGTTACAACGATGCGTGGTTTGTCGGATATGCCCCGAATTTGGCGACAGGAGTATGGGTGGGATTTGATGGGGTTCGAACACTCGGCAGATTGGAATCCGGAGCACATGCGGCCCTGCCAATATGGACCAAGTTTGTTGATCAAGCGCTGCTACACTCGCCGGTTATGACCTTTCCTATTCCTAATGACATTCAATTCGCCCAGATCGACACCACGACGGGTGACCTGCCGTCCAAGACCAGTCGAAACATCAGTACGGAAGTTTTTCGTAAAGGAACGGAACCAGGAAAAGCGGCTCCTCAAAAGGCGAACCCTATGGATTTTTTTGAGTTCGACCGGTTGAACTCGGATTCATCCAACCAGCTTTCCCCGTTTTGATAGAACTCTTCAGCAGGCCCATTACACCCTATCGCGTGTTCTCAGGACTGGGCATCCTGATACTCTTCATACCAGGCCATTTGAATGGCCTCCAGTTTTTTTTCATTGGACGTTTTGGGATCGTCCTTAAATTCAGGAAGGGCAACCACCCACGCATGTAAATCCGTAAACCTGACCGTTAATGGATCAAGGTCGGGATGCTCCTCCTGCAGCCGAATAGCAATGTCTTCCGTATTTCCCCACATGAATTCCTGAGCCATGATTTCTTCCCCTTGGATGAATGGGTTTTGCCCATGCCGAAAGTCTCCCTGTTGAGGGATTATTTAATGACGTCAGATAATTTCTTACTTTCAAGAGCTTCTTTCAACGTGGCATCCATCAACACTTCGGCCAAATGGTGCGTCGTCTTTTCAACCTCAGTAATTTTCGCACGTATGACACGATGATCGTCCCCGTCTTTCACTTCACTAAGCTGCCGTAAAATCTGACGAATGCCTTCCGCTTCCTTTTCTTGAATTAAATTCGCGGCGCGCCCCAGAGCTTTCTCGGTCGCCACGATGATCGCATTGGCTTCATTCCGTGCTTCTATAATCTGACGGGCTTTGATATCTTCGGTGGCAAATTGGAACGAATCACGAACCATCCCTTCCACCTCATCGTCGGTCAGTCCATGAGAAGGCTTCACCTGAACCGATTGCGCCTCCCCCGTCCGGATATCTCTAGCCGTCACCTGTAGGATCCCATTGGCATCAATGAGAAAATTGACTTCCACGCGAGGGACTCCTGCCGGCAAGGGTGGAAGCTTTAATTGGAAGCGGGCCAAACTTCGATTGTCTTTAACCAATTCCCGTTCTCCCTGGAGGATATGAATATCCACCGAGGTCTGCCCATCGACATAGGTCGTAAACATTTCCTTTGCACTGGTTGGAATCGTGGTATTTCGACGGATCAGCGCACTCATGACCCCGCCCATCGTTTCGATTCCCAATGACAAGGGAGTCACGTCCAGTAACAACAGGTCTTTGGTATGCCCGCCTAAAATATCAGCTTGAACTGCCGCCCCTAACGCGACAACTTCGTCAGGGTTCAGTTCAGAGTGCGGCTTCTGGCCGAAGAGTTCTTCCACTTTTCGCCAAACCAATGGCATGCGGGTATTCCCGCCGACCAGGACCACTTCATCAATCTGACTGGCGCTTAAGCCTGCATCTTTGAGGGCAAGCCGACAAGGCCCAAGGGTTCTTTCCACCAAACCCATCGTTAACGTTTCCATGCTCTCCCGCGTCCATAACTTTTCATACGTCGAATTGGGAAGCTCTATCACCGCCTGAGCTTGGGTTTCATCCGACAACCGGATTTTGACACGCTCCGCCTCTAACCGAACGGTTTGCATTAAATCCGGATTCTCCCCGACCCTAAGGCCTTGAGTTTGAAAAATATCCTCTACCATCACATCGACGAGCAGTTGATCGAAATCATCTCCCCCTAAATGGGTGTCTCCATTCGTCGCCAGGACTTCAAAAATTCCATCTTTTAACTTGAGTATAGAGATATCAAACGTCCCTCCGCCCAGATCATAGATCGCGATCAGACCTTGTGTTTTTTTCTGCAGGCCATACGCTAAGGAAGCGGCTGTCGGCTCATTAATGATGCGCAGGATCTCTAATCCGGCAATCATACCCGCATCTTTGGTGGCTTGCCGTTGACTATCATTGAAATACGCCGGGACAGTCACCACGGCCTTGGAGATGTCTTCCTTTAAATAATCCTCGGCTCGCCGTTTTAATTCTTTCAGAATCATGGCGGACACTTGAGGGGGAGAAAAGGTTTTTTCTCCCATTTCAATTCGAATGACCCCGTTTTTTTCATGCAGCTGATAAGGAAAATACTTCAGGTCGTCCTTCACGTCGGCCAGCCCCTTGCCCATAAACCGCTTCACGGAATAAATGGTGCGGGAAGGATCACGAATTAAATGAGCTTTGGCCGGCTCTCCCACGATCATCCCATTATCAGTTAACCCGACGATGGAAGGGACTTTGGTTTGCCCGTCCGGGCCGGGGATGACATGAGGCCCATCCTTATCCATAAAGGCAATTAACGAGTTTGTCGTTCCTAAATCTATACCAACAATGCGACTCACAATATATTCCTTTTAACTGATGATGATTAGCCCGTGGTTTCGAGCAAATCGTTGACCATATTCCGCACGTATGTTCGATTAGAAAGGATTTCCTGCATAGCGCGCAAAATAGAATTTTTTTCTTCACGCGCCTCCCCTGGAAGAGGAGTGCGTGCTTGCAACTGATCCCATTGTTTGAACTGACCCTGCAGGGACTCTTCCATTTCAGCCTGGCGTTTCTCCAAACGCTCTCGTTCGTCCTGCAACTTTTTCCGAAGGGCCTCAAGCTCAGGTGACGCGCCTTGGGGAGCCAGTTGTCGGAATGTTTCCAAATCCTCTTGCAGCTCAAGAACTTCTTCAAACAAATCCGCCGGGGGATTCGATCGAATATCTTTCACCGCTCCAGCCTCCAACCGGATCAAATATTCCGCCCGCTGAATGGGATCCTTGAGTGTGCGATAGCCGGCATTCAGAAATGCGGAATTGCCTAAACTAATGGCTTTTTCCGATTCATCTTTGGTGGAATAAAAATCCGGATGGAAAGTACGACTTAATTCATAAAATGTCTGTTCCAATTGTTGTTCGTCAATGTTCAACAGACGAGGGAGTTGAAAGCAGGCAAAATAATCCAAGTCCTTTGAAAGCGGCTGAACCTTGACGCATTGCCCACAGAGGTACTCTCCCGTGACTTCAGACTGGCAGTGCCAGCACATACTGCGGGCCATGGGAAGTTCCCGGGCCTTTGTCGCGGTTGAATGTTGATGTTCCATGATTTTCTAGCTCTGACGACTCGGGCATGGGGAACTTCCCCATGCCCGAGTTGTTACATCACTATGTGATTGAAAAAGATTGGACTTATGCTGAAAACGACTCTCCGCACCCACATGTCTTCGTGGCATTGGGATTAATAAATTTGAAAGCACCACTCACCATGTCCTTTTGATAATCCAGGGTCATCCCCTGGAGATAAATGGCGCTTTTGGCATCCACGATCACTTTGACACCATCTACTTCGGTAACGGTATCAAACTCCCCGATCTTGTCATCGAAGTTGACGGTATAGCTCAACCCCGAACAGCCGCCACCCTTAACTCCCAATCGAAGACCACCTTCAGTAATTCCCTGAAGGTCCAATAACCGCTTGACCTCTTTCAACGCCTCATCGGTCATGACAACCGTTGAATTGCTTTCCGTGGTTTTTGTATCCATCACCATTTCTCCCTGCAACAAATCATAAACGGTTCCTTGAGCTTAGGATGAGGTCGTGGCTCCTTCCGACTTAAGCTTTTTCTCTCCCGATTTTTTCTGGTAATCCCCCAGGGCCGCTTTAATGGCATCTTCCGCCAACACTGAACAATGGATTTTGACAGGTGGGAGATTTAATTCATGGACAATATCCGTATTCTTAATTTTTTGAGCATCCTCTAAGGTTTTCCCCTTGAGCCACTCGGTTGCCAAACTGGAGCTGGCAATGGCCGACCCACACCCAAACGTCTTGAACTTGGCATCCACAATAGTGTCGTTTTCGACTTTAATTTGGAGTTTCATCACATCTCCGCATTCCGGAGCTCCGACAACACCCGTTCCGACATCGTCTGCATCTTTTTGAAAACTTCCCACATTACGGGGATTGTTGTAATGATCAATGACTTTTTCACTATAGGCCATGAACTATCCCTCCCTTTGTTGTATGGTATGACATTGTGTTTTTTAAAATCATGGTGAATATATCTGCAGTCGTATCAATTAATGGGCTGCCCATTGAACGCTTTTCAAATCGACCCCTTCCTTGGCCATCTCATAGAGCGGGGACATTTCGCGTAGATGCGTCACAGCCTTGATCATTCGGTCAATGGTGTATTCCACCTCCTCATCGGTATTAAATCGACCGAGCCCGAAGCGGATCGAGGAATGGGCCAAATCCGATCCAACTCCCAAGGCACGCAACACATAGGAGGGCTCAAGTGTGGCCGACGTACAAGCCGAACCCGACGACAGCGCAATTTCTTTGACCCCCATGAGCAACGCCTCTCCTTCGACGTACGCAAAACTAATATTGAGATTGTTCGGCAACCGCTCCGTCGGATGCCCGTTTAAATAGACCTCATCCATACCCTTCATAATGCCTTCTTGAAGGCGATCGCGCATCTTGGCCATACGAACAGACTCTGTTGACATCTCCTGCTCGCATAGTTCGCAGGCTTTCCCGAATCCGACAATGAGCGGCACCGCCAAGGTCCCCGATCGCATCCCCCGCTCATGACCTCCACCATACATCATCGCCTCCAACCTCACTCTCGGTGCCTTACGTCGGACATATAAGGCCCCCACGCCTTTGGGACCATAAATCTTATGGGCGGTAAAGGACATCAGATCAATTCCCATTTCCTGAACATTCACAGGAATTTTCCCCACCCCTTGCGTCGCGTCACAGTGGAAGAGGACACCTTTTTCTTTTGCGACTTTTCCGATGGCCGCCACTGGATTGATGGTACCGATCTCATTGTTGGCCATCATAATCGAAATTAAAATCGTCTGGTCGGTAATGGCATTGCGTACATCATCAGGGCTCACCATGCCGGCTTTATCAACAGGAAGGAAAGTGACTTTGATACCCTTCTTTTCCAGATATTTCGCCGTATCAATCACCGCCCGGTGTTCCGTCGAACTGGTAATGATATGATTTCCCTTTTCCCGGTACATTTCGACCACGCCCTGCAAGGCGAGATTATCCGATTCCGTTGCCCCACTGGTAAAAATAATTTCTTTGGCATCGGCGTGGATTAAATGCGCAATCTGGTTTCTGGCCACTTCCACCGCCTCTTCGGCTTCCCATCCGAAACTATGATTCCGGCTGGCCGCATTCCCGAATTTCTCAGTGAAGAAGGGGAGCATCATTTCAAGCACCCGAGGATCGCAGGGGGTCGTTGAATGATTATCCAAATATATAGGCAACTTCATAATTGAACTCCTTTTGTTTTACGAGATTCCACAATGATTAAGGGGGGCTCGGCCATCATATCTTCAATAGACATGCTACTGAGCAAATGAAAAATACTTTCTTGGACGCGCAACAGAGGCGTCCGGATATTACAATGTTCAATTTGTTCACAAGAGGCATGTTCATCTTTTTCATGGTAACAATCGGCGATCCCCAGTGGTCCTTCAATAGCTTCCAGAACTTGCGCAATGGAAATTTCCCGTGGCTCACGTGCCAGGAGGTAGCCTCCCTTTGGTCCGTTTTGACTTTCAACCATGTCATATTTAGCCAAGGTTTGAAGCACTTTGGCTAACAACTCCAGGGGAATATGATGTTCCTCAGCGATTTCCTTGGTGTTGACGACCCTATTCGGATTAAAAGGACTGGTTTCTCCTGATCGAACCATGGCCATGTATTGGAGAGCCATCAGGGCATAATCTGCTTTTTTCGAAAGCTTCAGCATAATTAAGTAAAAGTATTTTTAGTGTTTATCTGGCCATAATGCCGACTTATATGATCGGGTTTAACATATCATTGACCTCTTGAGTCAGTCAAGACTAAAATGGTCGGAGATCCATTTAGTCGGAATTAGTAAGTACAAAAATAATCGACCACGAGCTATTTTTGAAAAATCATTTTTAAAACATTGATTTATAAGGAGAATTAAATGGGAGGCAGCAATCCATATATTGAGAAAAGCGAAACCGCAGTCGCGAAGAAACCATTCAAACTGACCTTTATTACACCTGAAAAGCCCATTGAAATTGAGGTTGACCCGGAAAAATTCCCTTACGGGGAGACAGGATTGCCTGGGAGCATCCTCGATATCGCGTTGGGAAATGGCATAGATGTGGAACATGCATGCGGCGGAGTCTGCGCCTGCTCGACCTGTCATATTATTGTGAAGCAGGGACTGGACACCTGCAACGAGGCCACGGATGACGAAAATGACCAATTAGATGAAGCTCCAGGGCTTACCCTGCAATCAAGGCTGGGATGCCAGTGCGTCCCGAACGGGGAAAAAGACCTCATCATTGAAATCCCGGCATGGAATAAAAACCTTGTCAAAGAAAGCCACTAAGGGAACACGGTTGTTTACACGAGACAGGGAATGAAAAGTATGTTCTCTTTCACCCTCTCTTTATTTTCCCATTCGAACTTCTTGAACAATGAGGGCCACCCTCAGGAGGGTCCATTACCAGACCTCATCGGGAATCAAATAAGTTCCTAGCAATTATTGACTTCTTCCTGTATAAAAAACCCTGACAGCAGACAACCTCTTCTACCGAATGCCATTCATGGCAGCGAGGAATGCGTTGTTTGGTTCAAGGTCCCTCTCACAGGCATCCGTCAAACGGATTATCCGGGTCGTTGGTATTGGAAAAGGACTGCCTGTTTTCCTCATCCTATCTTTACAATTTTTTCCGGGAGTAGGACAGGATAAACAACTCTACGCGCAGGTCCAGCCAGGATTTGATCCCACCGGACGGTTCGGCCAACACCCGCCTTTAGAGAAAAAAACCGAGCCTCTGCCCCCAAAGCCTGCCCCCGATATCACACTGCCTCCGGTGGAAACCATTCCTGAATTGAAAGGGGCCCCGCCTCAGATTCGGGTTATGATCCGGAAAATTCAGGTTGAGGGGAGCACTGTCTTTTCAGCGGAAGAACTGGCCAAAGTCACAGCCCCATACGAAAACAGAGAGTTGTCCACCAATGATCTGGAGGAACTGCGCCGGGCCTTAACGTTGCTCTATGTCAATAAAGGATATGTAAACTCCGGAGCGGTGATTCCCGACCAGACACTTCAGAATGGAGTCGTCACCATTCAGATTATTGAGGGAAAACTGACGGACATTCAGATCGAAGGCACCAAATATTTTCTACCCTTTTATTTTGAAGACCGGATTGCCCTGAGCAGCGGACCACCGCTCAACATCAATCCGTTGAAAGAAAAGCTCCAACTCCTTCTTCAAGACCCCCGCACGGAACGATTAAACACGGAGCTGAAACCCGGCCTGAAACCAGGCGAGGGTGTCCTCCATGTGCAAGTGGAGGAAGCGTCACCCTTCAATGCCTGGATAGAATTCAACAACTTTCAATCCCCAACCGTTGGCGAGTCGCGGGGTCTCGGCAATATCGCTGTGCAGAACCCGTTTGGATTGGGCGATGCCTTTCGCTTTACCTATGGCCAGTCCAAAGGATTGCAGCCTCTCATCGAAGCCAATTACATCATCCCGCTCACGGCACGGGATACCACCCTGGAGCTGAATTTCCGGTTCAATGACTTTAACGTCGTCACAAAACCATTCGATGATCTGGACATTAAGACCAAGTCCCAAATATACAAAATCGCCTTGCGTCAGCCCGTCTATCGCACACTCAATGACGAAATTGCCCTTTCCCTCATCGGAGAACACCTGGAAAATCAAAGTTTCCTGGGCGGAACGGGATTTTCCTTCCAGCCTGGAGCCACGAGCAACGGCAAGGCTATCGTGTCAGCCCTCAGATTCGGGCAGGAATGGATTCACCGGGAATCCAATCAAGTTCTCGCGGTTCGATCCCGGTTCAGTGTGGGATTGGACGTACTGAATGCCACCAACAATAAACAAAACTCGGATGATCCGGACGGGGAATTTTTTGTCTGGTTAGGCCAGGCTCAATATGTCAGACGGATAGATCCTCTCGGCATCGAATTTCTCGGGGGCCTGACCTTGCAGATTGCCAACGACAGCTTATTCGCACTGGAACAATTTGCCGTCGGCGGCCGGTACAGCGTCCGGGGGTACTGGGAAAATTATTTGGTGCGGGATAATGCGTTTCTGTTCAACCTAGAGTCCCGAATCCCGATGTTCCCCGACTTTTTCGGTCCAAAGGTGTCGGTGGCACTGGCCCCCTTCATTGATGTGGGGCGGTCATGGGAAGCCAAACGCAATACGCCCGATCCGCAGACCCTGGCCAGTATTGGCACAGGAATCCGACTGTCCTTCTTCAATCGGGCACATGCCAGTCTGTATTGGGGACAGCAGTTAAATCACGTGCAGGATCCTCCCGATGGAGGGGTACAGGATCAGGGAATTCATTGGGAATTTGTCCTGGATATTTTGTAGCCCTTCTGAATAGAGAGGCATTCAAGAGGCAGCCGTTTTTTCGAAAAAGCCAATGGGATTTTTTTTCAACCGGGAGGAAGCCGGAGATACCACGTTTTCAGCGGAAAGAGGTGATTGGAGGAGACGCGAGTTGAATGCGTTGCAAATAAGGCGAGCGCTTCAAATACCCTATGGCTCGATCCGAATCCTTTCCGGCAACAAGACGCAATCGGGCCACACACCCCCGTTGAAAACGGTCAACAGCCAGGATAGAAAAAATTCGTTCCGCGCGGAGGTTATCTTCCTGACACCGTTCATTCCCGCTTTGACAGAAAAATGGAGTTTGACCAAAATTCACCGGATGAATTCGCCCGGAGGGAACCCCCAACTGCACCAAAAAACCAGCAAGGGATCTTAGATGATAATCGGCCCGGGCGAAGTTATAGGCAGACGGGCCTCGCGAATCACAATGGCCTTCAATCCGTAATTCCCACCGGTCTTCCTGTTTCAGAAGTGCGACTGTTTCGTGGAGAAACCCTTCGATACCGCCCTGGAGGGAAGAGCGGGCGTCATCAAAGTACACGTCGGCAAATACAGGGTCCTGGTACCTGTCTTCGACCGATAACCCCAAACCCCGCCTCTTCGGCAAAAACGCCACCGGGATAGAGACCGTCAACGCATCATGAATTTCTTCGTCCGCGTCTACCGGAAAATTCAAAAAAGGAGGCGCAACGTCCAGGGTGCCCGCGAAAGATTCGTGAACAGACCCTATCGCTCCCAACAGAAGGGACCCGGCCAGTAAAAACCTGTGAAATCTATTCAGATGGAAGAGGAACATCGTAGCATGAAAGAACGAGGACCCAATTAGTCGCTCATCCGGAAAACGCCTAGAGGTTGAGAGGATTTTGACCACACCCCCTTTGGAGTCAGTATCGGCCCGACAGGATGAAACTTAATTCGGATGAGAGAAACGAGGATTCGCCATGCATGCATGACTCAACAGGGAAAATCCGCAGCTAAAATGGGGTGTGGGGTCTCGTCTAAGACGTGCGTGAACGGGGCGGGATAGCAGTCGAACGGGAAACAATGGACGGAAATAAAAAAACCTGCCCCCGCCGTTGTGGCGGGGACAGGTTCCATAACTGCGGGTGAAATGAAAGGGGGAAAAGAAAACCTGCTCACCTAGGACAGAACGCGCAGGCTCAATAACACACGGGCATCACGGACTGGGGGAAATTTCCGGTCCTGTCAACACCCGCTCAGACAAGACCTTCGTGGACTTGCCCATACACACCTCCAATTCCCATTTTCAAACAGCCGCAGTCATAATCCATGCTGGCGGTCTACCTGCGCCGGCGTATCCAAATCAACCTCTTCAAGCAACAACGCCCGCACATTATGCATCTCGGCATCTGAAGGATGAGATTGAATATTGGTGGAAATCACGCCTATGGCGTCATACCAAAATCCGGCTTGGCCCCATAACCTCGTCGCTTCAACCGGATTGGCGTTCTTCAATTCTTCTGTCAGCGAGGCCGGAACATCACCCACCTCAATAATGCCTCCGCCGATAATATCTGCTGATCGATGCTCGGGATCAGACACCAGAGATACAAACCATTGATAGGTTTTCCCTTTCTCCAGCTTCAGATCGTAATCCGCCACATGAATGATGTGCATCCCGGATTCAGTGGGAGAGGAAAGCCGCTTCTCAATAATCGGCGTCACCCCCGATTCCTCGATAAGGGTAAATTCCACAGGGTAGGTTGTCGGCTTTGATAAATACCACACCAATCGTGGCTGCACCCCACTCGACAATCCTACGTGATCTGGAGCCAGGGCCCACAGTAACGGAAGATCGGTCATAGGACCTCTGGTGCCTCCACCAACCCGTCCTCCCGGAGCCCCTCGTTGTGGAGGTTGGTACAACGCTTCCTTCCGGGATGAAGCCGCCTTCTTATCATCCGATGCTTGTACAATCTGCCGATCAACAGAAGGGAGTGTCTCCTCCAAAAACCCTGGTTCATTGGCTACAGAGGAGACATCCTTCTTATGGGTGCGGCTTACCTGATCAGGGAATTCCGCTCCTCCCATGGCCTGAACACTAAGGCCAAGGGTCACGCCTATGACAGCCACCCACCTGAATCGTGTCACCATCCGGCTCATTATGGTCCTCCTTTCTTGGTCCAGACTGCAATTCCATTACATTTTCACGTGAGACGTTCTCAGTTCTGCTCGTACTCATGAATACAGCTATAAAAAGCAAGCTGCGTTCCACAAGCCAAATTTTCCTCATTGGAAGACAATGGCTTCGAACCCTATGCTATTGCAAACGATTTCATGAATACCCTCTCTCACATGACCTTTCCCTGTTTCGGCGTCTGGCTATCTCACCTGTCTACATCGTGTATTGTGTGTCTACTTTGAGAACAATTTCAAGAGAAAGGAATCCACTCTGACAAGCTGACGACCGAAGGCCTTCATAGTTAAAACCCCTTTCCTCCTCCAAAACCACGAAATCCCTCAAAGCCATCCGTATCAGAAACCCTCGCTTTGACCTTATTGATGACAATTCCTAGAATGCGACTGTTGAATGCATAGATGAATTCGGAGAAGGGGTCGGCCGTGTCCCGAACTTGCGGGTTTCCCAACTTTTCTCGGTATGGTCTCGGGGTTTGGTTCTTCCTTCTGGGAGTCGGCGGGATTGGGATGACGAGTACCGTTGCGGCTGAACTGTCCCCTCAAAATTTGATGGCGGAAGGAAGCCGGCAGTATCAGCAGGGCCAGTTGGAAGAGGCGGCCCGGTCCTGGACTCAAGCCGCCCAGATCTATGAAAAATCCGGAGATCATCCCAATCACATTCAAGCGCTCATTTATCTCTCGAGAGCCCTGCTCGATATGGGCCAATACCAACGAGCGCAACAACTCCTTCGCACAGCCGTTCAATCAGCACAGGAGACCACCCAGCCACGCCTGATGGCCCAGGCATTCAGCCAATTGGGAACCTTGCATCTCAATGTGGGAGAGTGGGATTCGGCCCTCGAGATCCTGCAACAGGGGCTGAAGGTCTCCAGGGAAATCGAAGATCGACCGCTCATGGCTGCCATCCTCAATGATCTGGGCAATGCCCATGCGGTTCGCCGGAACAACACAGAAGCCCTGGCGGCTTATACAGAATCCAGCATTCTCGCTGATTCACTGGATCTCCAACCGCTCTCCATTCGAGCCATGATCAATGCCGCCCTGGTGGAAATCAGGCAGCAGTCCGCACAAAACGGGAGAATCCATCTGCAACAAGCACTGGAGAAAACACGAACACTTCAGGACTCCCACGAAAAAATTCAAAACCTGCTCACCATCGGAATGGGGTTGAGGGACCTCAGCCACCACATCACAGAGGAGCATGCCACGGTATTCACGCAAGCTTCTGAGTCGTTTCGGGAAGCCATAGGCAGCGCAAAAGAAATTGGAGACTGGAAAAATGAATCCTATGGGTGGGGATTTCTAGGAGAATTGTATGAAGAAGGGGGCCGCCATGAGGAAGCCCTCCAACTCACTCGATTGGCGATTCGGACGAGCCAACAGGGCCGGGCCCCGGAAGCCCTCTATCGCTGGGAATGGAACACGGGCCGGCACCTCAAAAATCTGGGTCGCACGGACGAGGCCATTTCAGCCTACCAGCGAGCGATCGAGACGCTCCAACCCATTCGTCAGCAACTGTCTGTCGGGCTCCCCCAGAACCCGGCGTCGTTTCGAGAATCGCTGGGAGCCTTATTTTTTGAAACCGCTGCCCTGCTACTCCAGCAGGCTGACGAAGTGACAGATGCCACCAGAAAAGAAAGGCTCCTGTTCCACACCCGGGATACCATTGAAGCATTCAAGGCCGCAGAGCTCCAGGATTACTTCAAAGACGATTGCGTGGAAGCGAACAGGGGAAGAATTCAAGCCATCGATAAAGTATCCAACACCACGGCGATTATTTATCCCATTCTCTTCCCTGACCGGATGGCTCTGCTGGTCAGCCTTGGAGGAACGATGAAAAAAATCACCGTTCCGGTTCAAGAACGTGACCTGACAGAAAAAATTCACCGGTTCCGGACCTTATTGGAAAAACGGACCACCCATCAATATCTCCCCCATGCGCAGGCCCTGTACGACCTGCTTATCCGGCCGCTTGAACCGTATCTGAGTGAATTCGGGATCCAAACCCTCGTCTTCGTCCCGGATGGTCCATTACGAACCATTCCCATGGGACCACTCCATGACGGAGAAAAATTTCTCATTCAAAAATATGCCATTGCGACGACTCCGGGGCTGACGCTTACCGATGCACACCCCCTTGACCGGGAGCAGGTCAATCTGTTGTCGATTGGACTGTCCGAGGGCGTACAGGGATTTTCACCGCTCCCCCATACGCAACAGGAGATCAAAAAGCTTCAAGATCTCTTTGGCGGAAAGACTCTCTTAAACGAAGAATTCCGCATTCCCAATCTTGAACAGGACATGAAAGAAGAAAACTTCACAATCATTCATATCGCCTCACATGGAAAATTCACAAAGGAACCCAAGAATTCATTCATCCTAACGTATGACAAAAAACTGAGCATAGATCATCTCAGAGAACTCATCGGATTATTTCAATTCCGCAAGGTCCCCCTGGATCTCTTAACATTGAGCGCCTGTGAAACGGCAGCCGGCGACGAGCAGTCCGCACTGGGCCTGGCCGGAGTGGCCGTGAAAGCAGGGGCGCGAAGCGCCTTGGCCACCTTATGGTTTATCAATGACCAGGCATCCTCAATCCTGATCAAGGATTTTTACGTCCGGCTCAAAGAATCATCGCTCTCAAAAGCCCAGGCCCTTCGTGACGCCCAACTAGCGCTACTTGACCATCCTATCTATCGACATCCCAGTTATTGGGCACCGTTCCTCCTGATCAACAACTGGCTCTAGTGGGGCTGTTGAAAAAAGCCGCCAGCGGCGTTCTCGTCCTTTTTCCGTGCTCACGTACTGGAAGTACGTTCTGCGCGCAAAAATGACTGCGGCCTTGCTGGACGAACTTTTTTGAACCGCCCCGAGACCTCTTTATGCAACGAACCTGTGGTTCAATATGCCCTTGGAAATTATTTTTATAGAACACTCCCCTAATCGTTTATCTCCCAGATTGATCCCGAGTTGGGCAAGACGTTTTTTGGCCTTGCGTCGAAAGCCGCCTTTCTCAAAAATCACCCCGTCGATCAACCCGCATGTACCAGATCCGGATTCTACCGTTCCGATGAAACGATCTATCTTCCGCTTCTGTCCGTGTTAATGCCTTGATCCCCTTCCCGGTCACCTCGGCCAGTTCCCACATACCGGTCAGACCTAACTGCTGACATATGCAGCCTCAAGGGGGGACAGTCGTTGACATGGTGACAACACCGTGACCACTGAGACAAACACGAGTGAATAGAACGCCCCCCATTTTGGGGGATTTTTGGCTCGCAAGTGCTTAATTTTAAAGATGAAATCCTCACCACAATGGAATTATCTCCAAACGGCACCATGGTTGCTTTATTAAGAAGTAACCACATCAATTAAACGGAAACACTGAGGAGACTTTTCTCTCAGTCGGAAGAGGTTTCTATCATGCAACTTTACGAGGTTTACCAAAACATCGTCATCGGAACATCGATAACATGTGTAATCGGTCTGGCGGTTGCATGGGTGGTTTTCCTATCAAATCGAGGCAAATAACAAGGAAAAGTGTCGATTGCACCATTCAGCCATTCAATGCCAAAGCTGTAATTCCGTTGGGCCCTTATCACATTGTCATCGTGAGTGAAACGAAGGATCTGTGCCTCAATCGAAGATATCCCTACTTTTCGACATGGAACATGTCCCGACCGAAACAAAAGGTTCAAGAGAATAAAGCCCATCGTTGGGCCATAATTTTCTCAACCCTCGACTCCCCCTCTCTGGCATCCCCGACAGTAGTTATCGGGAATTCATCCGAAATGAGCCCAAGCCAAAAGTTGAGTGACCGATGAAAAATCCCGGCGTGCCGGGGATGAACCAGCTTCGCAATCACACCTAATGGGAATGACAAGCTGTAAGGGAATATGGTTGCACAGGATCAGCCAGGCAGGACGACACGGAGAACTTCGTAAGAAATTATTTTAGAAGAGCGGGTGGGTACAGCGGAAAAAGTTTCTCATCACACGACACATTAGGGACAGAAAGAAGAATTCTCATCACCCTGCCCGAACAGAACGGGAGGAGAATAAGCCGCCAACTGGATAGAGGGAGTTGGGTCTTTGCCAGAATCCACGGAGGGCGTACCGGTATCACCCGACACGCCCGCGGAGGATGAACTCACTTGGGGGAGAAACGGGCTGGCTAAAAATGTACCGGGGGTGGCCGCCACACTGTCGGACTTGGAATCCACAAAGGTACTAAAGTGGCCGCCCTCTCCCGCCACACAGCGGGCCGCATAGAGGGTGGCCACATTCACCGACTGATCAGGCAGAGGCGCGATCGTCCCGCTCAGCACTTGAATGGGCGACTCAATCGTCACCGAGCCGCTGATCCCCGTTTGCGAGGAGGCATCCAACGTACTCTGCGCATCCAATAAGACGGCCTTGCTCGCAACCAGGTCGATATTGCCCCCCTTTCCCGCCACCGCCTTGGCCAGGATCTGACTGTTTTGGAGAATGATGAAATCCGGATCTAAATTGATATCGCCCCCGCCCGTCGTCTCATCACCTTTAACCGAGCTGGAAATGGTGCTGTCGACCAGTTGAATCATGTCGTTGGCGGTGAGCGTGATATTGCCGCCGGAAGCTTGAGCCGCTTCCGTGGTCACGGTGGCCTTGTCAATCAGAATCGTGTCATGGCCGGTAATATTGATGTTCCCAGCGTTGCTCGGACCGCTGCTGCTCGCGGAGACCGTGGCTCCATCACTGAGGGTGAAGTTCTGGCCTGAGGCCAACGAAATCGTCCCGCCTGGCCCTGAGCCGTGATCCGTCCCCGTTGTCCCACTGAACACACCACCAGGCGTTTCGTCCTTCAAAGTCCCGGAAAGGGAAATGGCTCCGGAGGCGTTCACAGTGATCATACCACCCTTGCCTTCGGTAGTCGTGCTGCTATTAATCTGGGCGCCTTTTCCCAGTACAATTGAATTCGTCGTGATGTTCACATTCCCCGCATAACCACAAGGCCCAGAACAATTCCCGCCAAGCGAATTGGTGAAAATCCCTGAGGACTGGAATTCGCCAAAATTCCGTAGATCGCCTACGTTAATATTAGCTGTTTGGCCTGACATGGAAATTTTCTCTGCGTTGATGAAGATGTTGCCCCCAGTACCGCTCGATCCGGTCGAGCTGTTGATTTTGGAGCCTCCATCAACCGTCAGCATGGGAGTCGTAAGCAGGATATCTCCTGGAGCCCCAAAAATTTCATCTCCCCGCCCCCCAAAAGAATTACTTGCAATGGAACTAGGTTTATCCTCATTAGGGTCAGGTGCACCAGGATTAGGATTCAACAGTGAAAGGCTTTCGAACGCGGTAATGGTAATATCCCCGGCGTCCGCATTTTCCTTTGTCGTGGATACGATACTGCTTCCCGAAAGTTCAATGACCCGTCCTGTTATGGTAACCGCACCACCCGGAACAGTCCGGTTTATAGTTTCAAATAGGGAGTCTGACATGGTAAGAATGTCTGCGTTGACGGTCACGTTACCACTTTGAATCCAACCTGTCGTCGAAATATTACTCTGATCAAAATTGATTTCATGGGCCTTCAACGTCACATCCCCAGACCTACCGCCACCAACATCGTTGATGAAATCAAAGGAATCGGTAACGATATCCGAAAAGTATAAATTAATTTTCTCAGTTGCCGAGATGGTAACGTTTCCGGCATTGCTAGCCCCTTCACCGCCACTAAAGAACGAATAGTAGCTTCCGGTACTGAAAAAAGAGTAATCATTAAAAAAGTTATTTGCAGTAATGGACAAATCTCCTCCATTGCCGGTGTTCAATCCGTCGTTGCCGGTGCTGGCAAGAAAGGCTAAAACATCAAAGTTTAGGTCCCCTTTGACCGTTATATTGCCCTGGCTGGCCATAGTTATATTCCCCGCATTTCCCAGTCCGAATGTTTGAGTATCGATAATCGGCAGCAAGCCATTCCCCTCATTCAGGAACTCTTCACTTGGCATCACAGAAAAGTCCATGTTTCCTCCTGATTTTAGCCTAATGTCTCCCGCATTACCCTTTCCGCGCGTTCTGGCAGTTAGAGCAGGACCGTCTACGGCCAAAATGGAAAGGTCCCCGGTAACATCGACGTCGATGGCGGTTGAGGCTCCATCACTATCAACCGTGTCCGCCGAAATGGTTGCATGAGTCATCATCAACTGACCCCCACGAATAATGACGGTGCCCGCCGAGTCGCCTGAGACATTCAAGAGTGTTCCTTCCAACAGAGAAATTTTCCCCATTTTGGTGAATGACTCCCCATTCACGTTTGGTACGCTGGCGTAGGTATCGGCCAATACTTCCCCCGGAGAACCCACACTGGCTAAGGCAATTTTTCCTCCCAGCGCATTCAGGCCGCTGCCAATTGTAATGTCTCCCCCAACAAATGAGAGCGTTTGTCCGTCTGAAACCGATAACGCGCTTCCTTCCACGGATATAGGCGCTGGATTCGCCGCAAGAAAACCAAAAGCCGCGACCGGCGCCACACTCAACAGCGCATCCTGCGCACTCGGCATGGCGGTGAATTGCACTCCGTCACTGAGTTTTAAATAATCTGCGGTCGTGAAATGAGCGGCTCCGCCCACATTCAAGGAGGCATTGGGTCCAAACACAATCCCGGCAGGATTCATCAGGAACAGGTTGGCATTCGCGAAGCCTTGGGTCTGAATGGTTCCGAAAATGTTCGAGGGATTGCCGCCAGTAACACGGCTGAGGATGTTGGTCGTCGGAAGTGCAGAATCATTCAGGAAGTTGGCAATGTTGTTCGTCGGAACTCCGAATTCTCCAAAGCTATGAAACAGGTTTGCTCCACCGCCTGGCCTTGTGCCTCCGGTGATATTATGCTGGACCGCTCCACCAGGAAGATTCACCGGCGCACTGACCTGGGTATTAAGTCCCGATGAGGTGATGGGAGGCGGAGGCACCTGTGCCTCCGCCGCGATACCAACGCTCAAAATTAGGACAACCCATAAAAAGTATTTTAGGGAGCCGCTACACATTTACAACTCGTTTGTCCGCCCCCAGTCGCTACTGTGTCACACATGGTGCCTGAGCCACCGTTATTACAGCCCAACCTATCTTCATAGAGCCAATGGCAGGTCTGATTGGGACTAGATCCAGCACTCAGACACGACCAATGCGACGTACCCTCCGCGGGATCTTTTTTGTGAACACCGGTCTGGCAAGGAGGCGTCTCACTTGGAGGGCCTGCATCACCTGCATCAAGTTTACACCCAGGGGGAGCATTCCCTGGTTGTGCCTTCGCGGCATCCTGGATTCCACCCGTCAACCCAACTACCCAAAATAGACTGCACAGAAGGAAAAGCTTTCTGACAATTCCTACATAGGGGACCACCATGTTTTACCTCCTTTTTAGCTAAAGAATTATGAGGCAATAGGGTCGTGACTTTTATCCGACCCCTTCAGAGAATTGGAAAATCTTTTTTCATATTATTACCTTCTACATGAACTGTTTCTATTCTGTTCATTGCTAACTAATAGCTATAACTTCCGCCAGAGCATTGTCACAATTCAAACGTGTTTCTTTCCCCTGAGAGTTTTTCTTCACTCGATTCCTAAGGTCCGGGCTGGGGTCCCCGGTCTCCATTAGAATCTCTCGGATTTTTTGGGGGGGAAGAAGGTCTTTTTCCTTAGCTTGCCTCACAGCCTGAATCAGAGCCACACACCCTGCTACAAATGGAGCGGCAAAAGAGGTCCCATCTGCTTGCTTAACAGTTGCTTCTCCACTACCAAAATGAAAACCTGTAGTAAAGATACTATCGCCGGGGCTACCATTATCCACGGTATTGGGACCAAAATTTGACCCCACTTTTAATTTATCTTCCATCGTCGTGGCTGTCACCACAATCACATTCACAATATCCGGCTCGGAACCAAATCCCTGCGGATAAATTTTATTTGTCTCATCATCAATATTTACAGAACCCCCGCCAGGAGGGCTTCCCGCCGCAACCACAAATGTGACATCGTTTTCTACTCTTCTGATATGCTTCTTTAGAATTTCTGCTTTATGCAGGTTAGGCGGAACAGACCAGCTGATATTAACGACATGAGCCCCCATCTTGCTGGCGTAATCTATGGCCTCAATAGCGTGATCATACGTCCCGAATTCTCTAGGTGGGCCGTTTATTTCGATGGGTCCGGATATCTCAGGACAAAAAATCTTCACTCCCATCAGCTTCACGAGTCCATTGCCGACTACTCCTAAAGCCTGTAAAGCTTCTGTATTACCCCCACGTGATACGTCATCATTATTTCCCTCTGCTGCAATTTCCCCTGCTATTTGGGTTCCATGTCCATTTTCATCAACAAGGTCACCCTCTGTTTGGTCTCGCGCACAATGGGCCATACTCGATTGGTATTTTGGCAAGGCTAAGATATTCACCCCATGGGTATCATTCATGTACCCGTTGAGATTATTGCCGCTATTTTTTGGATTTACCCATATGTTTTTTTCCAAATCAGGATGTTTCACCATCAATCCCGAATCTATGATGGCTACAATAATTTTTCCGGCTTCGCGTTGAGACCAATTTAATATTCCCTGCTCTTCAAGTTTTTCCCATGCCTTTACCATGCCTATTTTTTCCAAACCCCATAATTTGGAAATCGGCTGTACTAGCCCATCTGCATCGGTTATTTGAGTTTGATTGTCCGTCAGCCAGAAAGCATCGTTTGGAGGCGATTGTCTGTGAGAGTGAAGAACAAGTCTAACGTTTTGTTCGACAATAATCTTATTCATTCCTTTAGTAAAATTTTTTACTCCCCCTATGGTAGGCTTTGATTTTGCGTTAATGGCCCCTATAAGAGCATCCTTCAGAGTCTTTTCTGTCTCCCCTTTATCTGTTTTGAAAACCACTGTCCCTAGGATTGAATTTAATATCTCGGGTTGGGATTTTAAATTGAATTTTTTGAAATCGGTATTGTCAATAATATCTCTTAAATTAGTTAGTGATTGGGCTTGAAAGGCCAATGCCTTATTTTCATCGGGAGTAGGAATAAAAGGAAGTATCTTTTGTAAATCCAATAGGTTTTTATTAGAAAGACCAGATGGCTTATCAATGGAAGGAAGTACCATTTTCCCTGGGTCTTTCCCAAGCCAAAATTTTCGCTGGATTTTCATGACATCTTCTGTGCTACTAAATAATTCCTTTATGGCTATTAGATTTTCAAGTAACTCATCTGGAAACAGTACGACAAACTCCCCCTCTATTAAAAAGCTTTTGGGCTTGGGTTTGGTTATGTGTTGGCCAAGAGCCTCGGACACAGCTCCGGATTCCAAACCTACAAAAAAAATCAAGCTGGCAACTTGCAGAAGATTTATCGCCCTGAGAATTCTCTTCATCCGGCCCCTAGTGAAATAAAGGATAATAAAAAATTCAATGTAATAGTCAATGGTATGTATTTTTCTTATCCAGCAAAATTTTCAAAAAACAACTCCCTTGAATTTTTTAAAATTGTTTGCGAAGAATTTACTCCCTTGGGCCCACATTACCACTTTCAGAAAAATTACAAAGATTACATCCTGGCAATAAAGTTATCTAAGAGCTCATTCTCCCCTCGTTATCCAACCACTCCATTTATTTTTCGTGACCTCATTGCATTTCCCTAGTTTGCTGCGCGGAATTGTTTCATAACCAACTAATTTTTGAAAGAAAGGCAATTGCAATGCCGCATTCAACGCCAACTTTCAGCATTCTCACCTCAACTCGACTAAGCTTCATATTTTCATAAGAGTTTTCTTGAGGATCAAAAGTTAAGAGGTAAAGTCCTGTTCTTGTCCAGCGTGAAATGCGTATCCAATCAGATACGCATTGTATCTGATTGGGGCGATTATGTTGATGTTGACACCGAGGGTTATTTCTGATAGTATTTCCTTAAATCAAGGAGACTGAATCATGAAAACCATCGACGCCTTTGACAAACAATTCCCCACTGAAGATGCCTGCAAAGCCTTTCTGGTTGCGGCGCGTTGGCCATCTGGCATTCAATGCCCACGGTGTCATGGGAAGGATCGCATCTACCATCTGGCGTCGAAACCTTTTCATTGGATTTGTAAGAATATCGGATGTGGAGGGAAGAACGGCTACCGCTTCTCTCTCTTTACTCACACCATTTTCCAGGGAACCAAAATACCTCTTATCCAATGGTTCAAAGTAGGCTACTTGATGCTCGTTGCCAAGAAAGGCGTCAGTGCCTTGCAACTGCATCGGGTGATCTTCGGGGAAGATTCCGGCTCTGATTACCGCACCACTTGGTATATGTGCCATCGGTGGAGAGCCGCCATGAAGGGCGATGTGCTGCCATTGACAGGGGAAGTGGAAGTGGATGAAACCTATGTAGGAGGAAAAGATAAAAATCGCCATCGTAATAAACGTGTTGGGGTGTCTGGGGGAACTGGCAAGGTGGCCGTTATTGGAGCCATCTCACGAAAGGGGATGGTCATTACCAAGGCCATCGAACGTACTGATTCGGCTACGCTTCAAGGGTTTATTCATGAGTCCGTGGCTAGCGATGTGTCATTAGTCGCCACTGACGAGCATTCAGGGTATCGCCTATTAAAGAAAAAAGGCTATCCCCATCAATCGGTGTCACATGCTAAAGGTGAGTATGTGCGTGGCCATGTCCATACTGCCAACCTCGATAGCTTTTGGTCCTTGTTTAAACGTGGGATCATGGGGAGTTTCCATCATGTCAGCAAGCAATACCTTCCCCTCTACCTCAATGAGTTTTCCTTCCGTCACAATGCCCGGCATAGCCCCGATGCTTTCGTGGACTTGATTACGACGAGCCACTACTAGACGAATCAGCATTGCCTCACTACAATATAAGGGTGGCTACCATCCCGCCTACCAAGGTCCAAGACGCCGACCTCAAAAAAGCACTCGAACACGCCGACATCGGTAAGTTTAAAGAAGTGCTACAAAAGTCTTTTGAGAAAGTGCTGATTCCAAACAAGAAGCCAGCCAAAAAGAAGTAGTGGAAGTAGATGTCTGCATCTACAGAAACTGCCCAAGCGGTCTCGTTTTGCTATCAAAGAAATCAAAAAAACATTCCTTGTCTGAATTTTTAATTTGCCGAACTAATTCCTGTATTGGCCAGCGCGATTCGGCAATTTTCCCGCTCCCCCGACGATAGTGATTCAATTCATACGCAACCAAATCGGCTGCCTGCAAAGGTAAAAAATCCAAGTTTGTCCCGAAGGTAAGGGTTCCTAGACGATTTCCTACCTCCAGACATTCGATACATCGGTCAAATAATTCACCGCCTAACCCTTTCGATTTCGCTCGACGGTCAAAGACAATATCAACTTTCTCGTCAGGAAAATGAGCTTCCACGTAAATCCCAACTCCATGAATACTGACTTGAAAACATGCGAAGTAGGGATCATTGAGTTCATTTCTTTTTTGGGCTGGTAAATTTTTGAAATCTTCAACAGGCAAGACCGCTCCCACATAAAAATTCACGTATACATCCATTATTTTCATGAGTTGTCCTAAAAAGGCTCTCCGCTTGTCTTCCGACCATCCCTCAAACTCTCCTCGCTTATGCGCAAAGTGTTTCATGTGAGCTTGTTTCACTTGAAAGCTTTTTAAGACTTCGCCCCATTCCATTTCAAATTGACTCCATGCCTCTTTTGGAGCGACAACGCCACCAACAGAAAATATTGGGGCAGAGGCATCATCTTTGTGCCCGCTATCATCTAAATACGCAGTTAACATCAGGACTACCGGATGCGCCCCTTGCCATAAAAAAGAAAACCTTGAAACGCCAGACGGCTCAATTGAACATTTCATTTTATTTACCTTCTGCCATAGGTGTCAACATCAACATAATCGCCCTGATTGGATACACAATGATTGTGATTCAGCGAGGGAGAATGGCCTTGGGCACTTCACCTGCACAAAGTCTGAAAAGGGACGTTGTCATGAATTTTTTCCTGGCCTCATTTCCCAGGAAACGGAACGAAGACGTACGCCTCAATCCCCCCCTTGAGGCGGGCCTCTCCCTTTAGACAGGGGAATGGGTTTTCGTTTTTGATGTGCTTTTAGAGAAAGAGAGAAGAGTGAACTTGTGGGACTGGATGGGATCTTAAGAGAACATGTCGAAGAGCAATTGGGTGATCAGGGAGATTCGTAGACTTCATCCCGCAAGTGATCGACCTGAATGTTATGTCGTTTGATTTTTTTGATGAGTCCCTGCCGGCTTAAGCCTAACCGTTTGGCCGTTTGGACCTGATTGAACCGGGGGGTTACCCCTGGGCGGTTCCAGCTAGCTCTGGCACACGCTTAACCTTAATTTTCCCTGAATGCTTTTCCGCCTGGGCAAGATCAAAGGCTGCCTGCATCCGCAACCACGTCTCTGCCCCGCCGCCGAACGCCTTTTCCAAACGGATCGCCATTTCTGCGGAAATCCCTGCCTTGCCTTTCACGAGCTTATTCAAGAACTGCCGCGAAACTCCGAGTATCTCGGCCCCTTTTCCTACAGACAGGCCAAGCGGTTCCATGCAATCTTCCCAAACTGATGTTCCAGGATGAGGGGGATTCTTCATTTGCATCGCTCTTCTCCTAATGGTAGTCAATTAAATCCACATCATATGCCTGTCCATTTTCAAACCGGAAAATGATTCGCCAGATTCCTGAAACCCACAAACCCAAAAATCTGCCAAATCGCCTGTTAGGATTGTAAAAGCCCTGTGTCTCGGTAAGGATTTTGGCCGGAATGAGCCATCAGGGGGATTCGTAGACTTCATCCCGCAAGTGATCGACCTGAATATTATGACGTTTGATTTTTTTGATGAGTCCCTGCCGGCTTAAGCCCAACCGTTTGGCCGTTTGGACCTGATTGAACCGGCAGGCCAACAAGGTCTCCTTGATCATGCGTTGCTCCAATTCATCGACGGCTTGATGGAGACTCCGGCCTTTCGGATCTAGGGTGCCTCCGGTCGTTTGGACAGGGCATCGGATGCCTTCTTCGAGCGCTTCCTCGTGTATCGTCGTTCCACGAACCATGACCATTAATCGTTTGATTTCATTCTCTAACTGCCGGATATTTCCGGGCCAGGAATATTCCATGAATCGCTGCATGGCCTTGGCGGACAGTTTTTTTCTGGGTCGATCCATCTGCGCGCTGTAGAGGTCCAGAAAATAATTGACGAGCAGGGGGATATCTGCCGGGATCTCCCGTAAGGCCGGCGTATGCACATGCACGACTTTGAGACGGTAGTAAAGATCGTCTCGAAACGTGCCGGCTTTAATAGCGGCCTCTAAATTTTTATTGGTGGCCGCAATGATCCTGATATCGAGAGGAACCGGCTCTCGCTTCCCCACCGGCTCGACGGCTCGCTCCTGCAGCACCCGTAATACTTTGGCCTGGGCGCTTACGCCCAGATCTCCAATTTCATCCAGAAACAGCGTGCCCTTATTCGCCTGTTCAAATTTGCCTATTCTGGCCTCCACGTCCGTCGCCGTGCCTTTGCTGATGCCGAATAATTCACTTTCGATTAACGTTTCGGGGAGGGCGGCACAATTGATCGCGACAAACGGTTGACGGGCTCGAGGGCTATTGTAATGAATGGCTTTGGCTACCAGTTCCTTCCCGGTTCCGTTTTCCCCGGTAATAAGCACATCCACTGAACTATCCCGGACCTGATCGATGATTCTGATCAGTCGCTGCATGGGCAGACTGTTACCCATCAGCTTTTTCGTGGAGTACTGTCCTTCGACCTCTTTCCACAAATGCGCGTTTTCCTGTTGCAACCGTTCGCGTTCCCGCCGCAATTGTTCCATCACATGGAATTTCTGAAGAGGGATGGCGATGCTATCAACCAATGCCTGAGCCACCATTTCATCCTGGACGGTAAAGCTTTTGCCCTTTTTATTCACGGCTTCAAAGACTCCGATGATGTCTCCGGTTCTGTCCCGAACCGGCAGCGCCAACAGGGTCTGCGTCTGCCGCTTCGTTTGTGCATCGATGCCGGAAAAAAATCTGGAGTCCGATTGCACATCTTTGACATTGATCAACTCTCCGGACGCCACACAGGCGCCCGCAATCCCTAAGCGAGCATCCAGGCGCAGTACCCGACCACTCACAGGCAGGGGAAACCACAGCTCACATTCCTTCCGGTCCAGCAGGAACACACTGATCCCCTCCGCCTGCAGTAACCGGCGTGATTCTTTTTCAATGAGTTGTAACAAGGTTTGTAATTCCTGCTCCTGGTTGATCTGAAGCAGAAATGTTTCAGGAAGATCTATTCTCTTGTGAGAGGTTGCTTCATTTCCGGATCGACTCGCCATGGCGGTGTTCCTGAAAATTCCGTTGACCCCACCCCGCTGGACAGCAGAGGGTATCAACTGTACACATTATGACCAGGTGTGAATGGAGAAGGCAACTACCCGACCAGCCCCCCTTCTCCATTCTCCCGAGGAGGCAATCCTCTTACCACCCAAAATCACAGCCCCAGGGCCTATCCGTTGGCTTGTTCGATGGGAGTCACCGGACGAGTTTCCGGACTGCCCGTCTTCGTGATCAGCCGGTAAACGGAAATGCCATTGGCTTTACCCCTTAGCCTGATCACGCCGACTTCTTTGAGTCTCCACGGATGGTTCCCGAGATAGTGTTTGGTCGTCTCTCCAATCAGAATCCGGCAGGTTTCTTCTTTGGGCCAGGTCTCCAGCGAGTCTTTTTGAAAACTTTCCAACCGGGAGGCAACATTGACCGAGTCTCCAATGGTCGTAAATTTCAACCGTTGTTCACTGCCCAGACTTCCGACGACCACCGGCCCCGTTTGGATGCCTATACGCATTCGCACCGCGGGCAACCCCTGTTGCTGCCATTGAGAATTGAGATGTCGCATTTCCTGTTCCAGAGCCACGGCACAACTGACTGCATGGTTGACATCCTGCCGCTTGTCGGCTTCCGTTTGTCCCAGCCGGAATACCCCGAAATCCGCTTTGATCATGTCTCCGTGATAATCATCAACCATCCCGCCATGATTGGTAATGATTTTCACCATGCGCTCCATGTAGGTGTTGAGCCAGTCCAGGACCGTGTCGGGTTCCATGTTTTCTGCCACAGTCGTAAATCCTTCAAGATCCGTAAACAAGGTTGTTACCACCAATTTTTGTGGGCGCAACCGGCCCTTTTCTAAAAATTGTTCCCGCTTCTCCCAAACAGCTTGAGCCACTTCTGAAGAGACATGCCGGGAAAAAAGCGACATCAGGAGCGCCCGGTCCTGCTTTTCCCGGTTCGAAAGCCAGGCTGTCACCACCATGGCGTTGATGACCAATCCAATGACCGGCGGGATAAACGGGATCCACGTCCCATACATCATTCCGCCCACCACCACTCCGCTTAGCAGCAGCATCCCCATGAGCACAGCCAGAGAGAAACGCCAGGCACCTCGAACCCACACGCCGATGAATCCGCCCCCGAGCACCCATAACCCGATCCAGGCGGCTTCCAGGGAATCTGAAAATGTCGCGATGGGGGCCTGGCCCTCGCCCTTCGCTAAGCGGAGCAGTTGGTGCACCATGTATCCATGCAATTCAAGTCCGGGAATTGGGGGACATACCGTGAGTGTTCCGCATTGAGAGGTATAAAAATAATCTTTGACGCCCTGGGCGATAACTCCAACAAGCACGATGTGGTCCTGAAGCAACTCCGCATTGAATTTTCCTTCCAGTATGGCTCCAAAGGAAATGGTCGGAAAGACGTCCTTCCCCCGTTTAAGATCTAACAGATATTGATATCCCTGGGCATCGGCTTCCACATACCCCCCGTCGTGCGATTCGAAGGGTCGAATGACCGTTTTTCCAAGTCGCAGCCAGTCGGAATTCTCAACGGACGGCTTGGGGACGATCTTCTCATGCTGTAAATATTGGAGGGCCAGCAGCAATGAAAAGGACCGATAGAAATTGGTCCCATCATCCAGGAATAAGAGACCCCGGCGAACGATCCCGCCGGAATCGACGACCACATCGTTAAATCCGGTACGATCCGTGCCTTGCAACATGGCCGGACCGGGAATACCCCCCTTCTCAATTTTTCCGAATTTCATGACCATCAGAATTTCCGGATGCGCCTCAAGTATCCGGTCCAATTCCTGCCGACCGGGCGGCACTTCCAAATCCCGGTAGATATCCACTCCGATCGCTCGAGGGTGGTGTGTCATCATGACGTCCAGGGCTCGGGCAAGGACTCCATCTGTTACCGGCCAATGCCCCAAGGTCCGGATATCCTGGTCCGTAATCGACACCAGCGTAATCGGTGGGGTCGGCTGGGTGTTGGTCGGACGGAGACGCATTGACCAATCGTAGGCTTCCAGTTCCGCACTTTCCATAAAGCCTTCCCCCCGAAGCCCCATCACAGCCAGAAAAACCAGGAGAGTCATGAGCCCGATTTGAAAGGCGGGAGAAGGAAGAGGAGAATGGCCCACAGAAATCCCCTTAACGACTCAAGTACCTTAGGGTGAAAAAGAAAACAGGAAGATATCTGCCAGGTTTTGTTGGGCACCCCAAGCAAGTACAGGCTGAGATCGTGCCATGAACGGGAAGAACGTTGTTCACGCCTCGTACCCGTTTTTCAAAATCCTCAAGAAGACACGTGATCCGAAGAAAACGTCGTCGGCACTTCCATGGGCAAATGAATGTGAAAAACGGTGCCCCTATTCACTTCACTCTCGACCCCGATGACTCCCGAATGCGCTTCGATGACATCCTTAACAATTTTTGTTCCCAACCCGGTTCCACCCTGTTTCCGGCTTATCGCTCTGGCCGTGAATAACGTATCTCGAATTTCGGCGGGCATGCCTCGCCCGGTATCAATCACGGACACGTGAACTGTCTTTCCCATAGCCTCCATCTGTCCCTTTATGGTTATGGACCCACCCTTGGGAACTTCGGAAATGGCGTTATTGACAAGGTTATAAAAGGCATTGAACAGCCGGGGTTCATCGGCTTGCATCACCGGCAATTCCAGAATTCCCTCATGAACCAGGGTTATCCCTTTTTCTTGAGCCGCCAGCTTCAAGGTATCAAACACCGAAGCGACCACATGGTGAAGTTTACAAGGGGCAAAACGTGGAGGACTCGTCAACCCCTTCACACAATCGGCAATTTCTTTCACGCGCTCTTGAATCCGTTTGGCGTTATTGGCCACCATTCCAATGACCTCCAGGCATAATGCATGGGTCACTCGGCCTTTGTCGGGATCAAACCTTGGAAGATCCGCGAAGACGTCGTTCATCTCATCTCTCAGGAGTGACGTCCCACACAGGACCGGCATCAACATATTTTTCACGTCATGCCCAATGTCTCCCAGGATTCGCGCCACTTCCGCCAATTTAGCTTCCTGAAATAATCGCGCCTGCTCGATGGCCAGTGCCGTGAACGCCCCGATGATCATTAAGATGGCCACGTCGTCCTGATTTAACCGGTCCTCCCGCTTGTTCATCACCTCCAGGACACCTATCGGATGTCCTTCCCATCGGTTCAGAGGAATGGCAATCAGGTCCCTGGTGTGGAACCCGCTTAGTTGATCGATTGTCTCAAGGTGACGCTGATCCTCCTTTACATCCTTAATCACCACAGGTTCTCCCGTGGCGAAAACCGATCCCGCAATGCCTTGCGTCCATGGAAATGCCGTTCCGGGTTTGAGTGGTTGGTCACCAATTGAATGGTAAAACACCAATTCCTTCGATTCCGGACTGGCCAACAACACGGAACCGGCTCGGCAGTTCACAATCTCCAAGGCTATCTTTAATCCTTGTTCCACCACATCTTCCACGCTGAGATGCTGAAAAAGCGCCTGGCTTATTTTCCGGGCAGCCTCCAGTTCCCGCTCTTTGCGCTCCAGTTGGCTCGAGGGATTCACATCCGGCTCCGTAATGATGTCAATGTTGACCCAATTTCCACCATGGCCGAATCATATGTTGGGAATTATCAGAAAAGGGTAGCAAAATTTTAGAATAAAAGCTTGTTGGGTTTTAAAGGGATCACGCAAGAAGACGGTGTACCTGATGACAGGCGAACTTTCTCGGACTGGCTCCTGCGCTCGCGGAGTCCGAATAAGTATGACCAAAGCATGCAGACTCTCCTCCTTGATCCTTGAAACAGATTCGTGCTGGACGAGTTTGCGTCTGCGGAGGGTCTCGGTTGACGTCAATCTAACCGATGTGGCCCAAGAGCCTGAAGAGGAATGTATTGCAGTTCTTCTTCCAAGTCAGCGTATACAAGTATAAAGCCATCAGATGCCAGGATTTTCGATTGGATTTCTGGACCCAGGGAAAGGATTCGATCTGGAAGAGTCATGATCGTTGGCACGAAGCGCATCACAGCATGGGCCAGGGCTATTGTTTTCTAGTGTCACCGCTTTATCCCATCGTTCAGGAGGTGGATTGTTGCTGTATTGTTCACAGAGTTGGAGATAAAATTCCGACGGTCCATCTCCCTGGAGAAGGTCAAGACACTGAGAGAACAATTCCCGTGCGATATTCCAATCCTGCATTCTAAATGCCCCGAGACCTTTGGCAAAGATCCGACTCGCGACCATCCGGTTTTGGTCAGACTCCTCCAGGCGACTGATGAGTTCGTGAATGACACACGATTGCTCATAGCCATTCAGCTTAAATTGTCCAAGCTCTCTCCAGAGAAAGGGGGCTTCAAGTCCCTGGATGACATCGCCCGTCACGGCGATTGTCGTTCCCAAATACTTATTCAACCCTTCCACCCGGAAAGCCGTATCCACGACCTCTCCGGCCGGACGGGACTCAGCATAGTCGAAGGCCCTCCCCGTGCCGATGGTAAACTGTCCGCAATGCAACCCGATTCTTGTGGGAAGACGGTATGACCCCACCTCTTGGTTAAACCGGTCAATCGATTTCGCAATATCCAGGGCTGCGAAGCACGCTTGCTTTCTCAGCCCCAACTGATCCTGAGGCGCTTTCCAGATCGCCAGAATCGAATATCCCCTCAGATCGATAATAAGCCCACCATTGTGGCGAACAGCCGTAAAGAGCGCGTTAAAGTATTTCCCCAGTAAACCGCGCAGTTCCTGAGGGTTCAATTTTTCCGATAGGGTCGTGTAATCTTCAACATCGGTAAAGAGACAGGTTCCATAGACCACTTGAGGGCCGCCCTTGAGATTGGCGAGGTCCAGGGACAGCGCATCCACCACACCATTGGGCAGGTAGTCCCCAAAAATCTTGCGCATCTTTTTCCGCTCCTTATCAATCTGATAATAGTTCCATGAAACGGCACTCCCGAACGCTAATGGACCCTGCACCAACAACGGAATCACGAGGGGAGACCACATAAAGACGTTCTCAAATGCATAGACGGCTCCCCCGAGATACAAGAGACTTAAGACTAGGACTGCGCCGAAAGCCATTACCGTTGAAACCATCCGGGAAATTACCCCCACAAGCAGGCCCCAACACAGGAGAAGCCACATCCTGGCACCCAGACCCATAGGTGTGACGGAAGAGTCCTCCAGCATGTTGGCAAAAGCCGTGGCGGCTATTTCCACGCCTCCCGTAAAGACCTCTTTCCCCTGGAAAAATACCGTATAAAACCCATCCCTTGGTTCCTCCGGAAAATTTTTTGAGAATCCCACAAAGACGGCTTTGTCTTTCAGATTCATAAACGCACCCCTGGGGGCGTCGGGTTGGGAATCCAGGACCTGTTCATACGGAATGGTGGAAATGGTCCGTGGAGGTCCATAGAAGTTGAGATAATGGCTGTGCCCGCTTCCGTAAACCTTGATCAGCGCCTCAAGCTGCTTGAAGTTCTTCACTTTGGTTAGGCGGGGTCCCGCATGCCTGAAGGCCTTGAGCATATCTTCCATCAGGCGCGGATCACTCTCAAAGAGTTCTCTGATATTCCGCGCCAACTCCACCAGCCCTTTGCTTGTTCGTGCCGATTCAAAATCCTTGGGAAGTCGGCCGGTGAGTTTGGGGCGGACCTGCTCAAGGAGTTCAATAAACTGTTGATAGACGGGTGAAAAAAACAATTGGATTGCCAGAATGGGAAAAATTGGCGCTTGACCCGCTCCTTGTTGAAACGTCCAATCCTGGGAGAACTTAACCGGATTTTTTACAAGCACAAACGGCCCGGTTCCGGCGGCCGCTTCCTTAAAGGGCACAAATGGCTTGGAGATGTCCACGATGCTATCGGCCTCACCCCGGGCTCCTGACCCCATGGCCATGGAAATGTTCCTGGCGATCAACGGATCCGCCAACACGACATTCCCGGCTTTTTTAATCGCGTTTTCAAACAATCCATCCTCCTCCGGCGATCGGGCTTCCAGAAAATTCACGTCAAAGATTATGACCCTGGCTCCGGCTTGCACCAAGCGCTCCGTCAGCCGCGCATAAAGGGAGCGAGGCCATTCGTCGGGATCGTCAGGGACGTTAAAGTGCGCTGAAGAATCATGATCAATACCAATGATCACGAGGTCACCCGGTGGAGGCCGGACACCTCGCAATTGGAACAAAAGACCTAAGCCAACATCTTCTTCAACACTGCGAGAGAGTGGGACAATACTGAGGGCAACTCCCACCATGCCAATGAGCAGACCAAATAAAGCGGCCTTTATGAGTTTGGCCACGAAGGCTCCCCTCTGATTCCGGCCATCTCATTCCTAAAGATACCGCCAGAACCGTCAGAACCCACTGCTCCCTGTGGGCATTTCCGATCGACCTATCCCACCAGCTTCATCGTTGGCCTCTGAGACGCACACACCAATCAGTTTTCACCATGGAAGCCGAGCCGTCGGGACAACTTTCACATTTTCGGTGGTGGAGGGTGAACAGGAAGATGCAGATAAAACGTTGTGCCCACCCCCAGTTCACTTTCGACATCAATGCGTCCCCCATGGGCATCCACCACATCTTTGACAATTTTGGTCCCCAGACCCGTCCCTTCCTGTTTGGTGGTGATAGCCTCGGCGTGAAAAAGGCGATTCCGCACTTCGGGACACATGCCCCGACCATTGTCCGCAACAGTGACGAGAATCTCCTCCCCCCGATTATCCTCCTCTCCGGAAACCGTGATCAGGCCTCCCCCCGGAAGCTCCGGAATGGCATTGCTGATGAGATTGTAAAAAGCGGTAAAGAGACGGTGTTCATCCGCTTCAATGACAGGGAGTGCGTCCAGACCGTCGGTTTCGAGGAAAACCGCCTGCTCCGCCGCATAGGGTTTCAGAGTTGCGAACACGGCCCTCACCACAGTGGAAATCCGGCAGGGGGCAAAATGGGGGGGACTCGTCACACCTTTGACCACATCGGCAATTTCCCGCACGCGCCGTTGTATCCGCCTGGCATTGCTTACAATCATCCTGGTGAGTTCCTGACAATTGGCATAACTCGTCTCAGCCCCTTTCATCTTCACGTCCATCCAATAAGGAAATTGCTCCTCCAATTCATCCTCCAATAATTGGGCTCCTGATAACACCGGCATCAACATATTCTTAATGTCATGACTGACATCACCCAACATTCGCACGATGACGGCGAGTTTGGCCTCCCGATACAGACGGGATTGCTCAATCGAGTTCGCGGCAAGGGCGGACACAATTGTCAGGATGGCCAGATCTTCTTCATCAAGAAGCGATTCGCGTTTATTCAGGACTTCCAACACACCGATAGGCTTTCCTTCCCACCGCTTCAAGGGCAGTGCGATCATATCCCGTGTGATGTGTTCGGTTAACACATCGATGGCTTCATAATGCCGGTGATCCCGTTTGACATCCGGAATCACGACCGGTTGTCCCGAATGAAATACGGCGCCGGCAATCCCCTTGTCCCATGGAATCGCCGTGCCGGCCTCTACCGGACAGGCTCCAATGGAATGACGGAACACGAGTTCCTCGGAATCCTGATTGGCGAGAAGAATGGATCCGCTCTCCGCTCCCACAACCTCCAGAGCAGTGGTGAGTGTTTTTTCAACCAGCTCATCGGTGTGAAGATTCTGGAAAAGCACTTCCGTCATGCAGCGGGCCGCTTCCAATTCCCGGTTACGCTGTATCAATCGTCGATCCTCTATCCGGCGAGGCTCTTTACGCCGGTCCGGAACCGACATCTGAAACGAGGAGGATTTGCATTCCAATTCCACAGATCTTTCTCCCATGAAGTTGTGTGAGCGATCCCATACAGACTACCCACATGATTTATAAATTTTCATACAACCGGTGAATGCCTGGTTTATGTCCGCGTTGAAGATCACTTGCCTTTCACTCTTCTGGTTGACGTTTTCCTTTACCGATGGATGAACCCGAATGTGCTTTGACTCACTCAACGACCTTCTCAAGAGGAGGCACCCCCAATACAGATAGTCCATAACGAAGGAACATTGAAGCCCCGGCTATTCCTCATTGGATCCCATCTTCAGCATCACGACCATCAACGAATTTGACGACGTGTGATTACATCAGCACTTGTCCTTTTAGTGAAACGATCGATTGCTCCCCGCTAAGGAAAAACCTTCCCCCATTTTTGGAGACCACATCCGCTTGAATGTTAACGATCGGAATCCACCCTTCCGTTCCGCCCACACCTGCATAGAGGAATAAGGCGCCTTCCCCTACTGCGCGAATGGCACAGGTGGAAACATCGCTGGCACCTTTGATGAGGACGACCACAACTGGCTGTTGTTTTTGAATTCCTCCCAGAGTGATGGTGGTGTTTTGATCCAACCGGAGTACCGCTCGATTGGCGAGGGCGATATCCGCCTGACTTTCGTCACCTACCCGAATGCGATCCCCGGCACAGAAGATATCGTTGAGACTCACCGGCTGCCACTGCTCGATGTTCACGCGGCGCACCTCCACTCTGCCATGAACGGAAACGACCGTCGCCACAATCGGATTGCATTCCGCAGCCGATGTGACCGAGGCGGAAAATCCGACAGCCAAGAAGCTGAGGCACAATAGCGAGGGGAAACAGACAGAGACCGCCTTCATGGTCATATTTCACCCGTGTGTAATGTAGGTAAAAAATGTGTGCTATGTTTTCCTCTTTCGATGTTCTGGTAAGCGAAAACCGGGGGATTTTGGGTGAGACTATCCATACAGCATTTCACTCCTCATTCTCTCAGAGTTTCTAGCAACGATCCCGTTGTTTGGATTCGGAGGCTTTGACGACACGAGGCGTCGAATGACGCGAGGGGGGGGAAGCGTACGAAGGGTAGTGTCCTTTACGGGTTCATGGTTCTGTCATTTGGATCTCCTTCTTTTTTTCTGACAATTCGTGGTGCCAAGTCTTTGGTCTCAACACCCTGCCCTTTGTGGCTTTTGACATATTCGATTTCATCCACCCATTGTTCCCATGCTTTGAGAATACCTTTGAAAAGACGGATAATCTGCCGGTTGAAGATGACGGTTTCTTGTTGCATGGGCGTGTTCCTTCTCTCACAGTTCCGCACAACGGGTCATCGAAACGTTCCTATGCCTCAATGACTTGCCGAATCCAGTTTTGCAAAGCCTGAGACATGTGAGGAGGAGGGAGCATCCGTGGTCCGTACTTTCTACCGACTACCTCCCTCTGAATCCGACTCCTTTCGTCATGAATTCCTTGGCGCCAACAAGGAACCAAACCCAGAGAGGCCTGTAGTCATTAGGAAGAAACGATTACGTGTTCAGAAACATGAGCCCAAGCTACGCTCTCTGTATATGTTTCGCCACAACTAAGAATCCTTCCTCATGGATTGGGAGATCGGGCCATAAATATGATTGAAGCTCATGGTTTTTGTGATTTTGATCGCATTAGTTGTCATTGAGGCAACTTCAATACCATCCATATGTTGGATGCTCTTCCCGTTTTTTGAAAAGATAACCACTTGGCGGGAAACAGATATTTCCCTTTTCAAAACATTTCAATGTTAGTTATGTCATTTCAGGCACCACGGATGGTATCCATTTGGATACATAATTTATCCATTTAGATACAGATCTTGGTTGACGACTGTTGGTCTTGAAAGTCCCGAGATCACTCACATTGAGCCTTATGTATGGTCTTTTAGTCAGAATGCTCCATCGTCCCTCACCAATTATTCAGCATACGTCTGGGGGATTACGATTCTTTCTCTGAGAGAGGAAATGAAAAATCCAAATGATCCCACGCAGGAATTGGGAGTGTTGGAGGCGTGGCCGGTTTGAAAACAGAAGGACCAACCCAGGTCAACCGTTTGACTGAGAGGCGAGGCGGGGGGCGATTGGAACATGAATGTGAGGAACAAAAGAGTTGAAAGAAAAAAGTCATTGCTGGGAGTCTGTCTGACTTTGGGAATCGACAGCGAAAGGGTGGCTAAGCGAGGCCAGATTTTGACGATTTTGCCGGTCCATAGTCGGACTATGGGCCAAGGAAGCGACGAAATATGGACCGCCTAGACACGGTTGCAGCCGATTCATCCGAAGTCGGCCAGACTATTAGAATTTCAGTTCCTGGCCTTCTTTCAATATGGTGACGTGGGGGATGTCCAGATGGCTTATGTCATCAATGATTTGGTCTCGTACGGTAGGCTTCATATGGTAGACATATAAGGGCAAATCAGGTTTTCCTATTTTTCGATATTCCTGGGCTAAAAGAGTTGGCGTGAGATGCTTACTGCGAGAGGCCATGTCTTTCATTGAATCGGGAAAGGATACCTCAATGAAGACTCCTTTTAAATTCGGTATCCGGGCGGCCTCTTGCCAAAGGTTATCCGTTACATAGGTATCTCCACTATAAATCCAGGCCACCTCGTCATCCTGAATAATAAATCCAGTGGTTTCGACGGTATGGTTAACCGGAATTGGGGTTACTCTAAGCCTTCCAGGCAAGCGGCATTCCTGTTTGGGCTCTAATTTCTCGCCTCGTAACATGACGTATTGAGATTTTGGAAGATGGAAGAAATTCGGAAAGACCAAATCGTTAAAGACATGCTGCTGAAGTCCAACTAACACCGAAGGTAAACTGGCTACCACGATTTGATGATCCACCCGTCCGGTCATATTATCAACAAGTGGGGGAATGCCCTTTACGTGATCTAAATGCAAGTGGGACAGGAGGATATGCGTGATTCGTTTTTGCTCATCTAAGGTGAGTCCTGATGCTAATGTTCCAGCGTCCACCATCAGTTCTTCATTAACCAAAAACCCCACGCTTCGACATATATGCGGACCGGTCGGTCCACTCAAGAGCAGGTCAGACCCATGGGCTCCCAGTACCCGAATGTTCACAAAAAATCCTTTGAATGACAGCCATGCCCCATATGCTTGCCGTATGAGTGTGCCATATTCAACAAATGCAGGGATGAGCCACCAATTTCCAATCGTAGAATCCCAGGGGGTACCCACCTCTTCGATGGAAGGACAATCCAAAGATCTTTTCTACTGTTTAATTTATTCCATTCCAGTCCTCCTGTCTGTGATATTTATCACATTCTTGGTGTGATGCTCGTCACACGTCGTCAACGCCAAATTTTCTTAAAATCATCAATATCACCAGGGCAAGTCTGTAGGGTTTTATTCCCATAATCTATTGATATATATCGTGTTCCTGGTAACCCTCAGACTTCCGTTTTCTTTAAGAGCCTTAAGGGTCCGACTCAAGGTTTCCCTGGAGCATCCTACCATGTTGGCTAATTCCTGGAAGGAGGGGCGATTGGATATCAATAATTGTCCACGCGTCTCCACTCCATCCTGGAGCTCTGCTAAATTTAGCAGGCATCGGCCCACACGCCCATACATATCAAACATGACAAGACTGCGAACCTGTTCGCTGACTTTTCGCAATCGCTGGGAAAGATTCTTGAGAATTTTCATGGCAATGTCCGGATGATGCTTTAACAGTTCCGTCAATGCCTTTCGCCCCAATAAGAAAAATTCACTCGGCTCCACTGTGATCACTGATGCGGATCGTGGAGCCGATTCCAGAATGGCCATCTCACCGAAAAAGTTCCCTGGCCCTAAGCGCGAGAGGATATATTCCTGCCCGTTTTTCCCGGTTAACAGCACCTTAACTTTGCCTGACAAAATAATGAACAACACGTCGCCTGAATCGCCTTCTTGAAATATCACATTTTTGCCGGGAAAATTTTTGCGACTCCCCGAAGCGGCCAACAGATTGAGTTCCTGATCCGCTAATTCGGAAAAAAGTGGGACATTTTTAATGGCTTGTTTGCACATCACCATGACAGGAAATTTTCTGGTGAGTCATTTATCCCTTGGATTAAGCAGAGATTAGCTCTACTTCGAAAAAAAATGTACGCTAATTCTGACATCAGCCCGTTTTAATTTTTCAAATGGAGCCATCATGCAAAAATCATTCAATAAAGACAACACCCTGGTGTATGGCAACCACAATCCACTTAGCCTCCCCATGGAAACACGCCTGACCGATCATACTGGTGATCATCGCTGAAACCATCGTCGGTATGGCCATATCTTTCTCATGTTTTCAACACATTCCTTCTCATGTCTCTTTTGGCTGATGATAAAGCACCCGCCACAAAAACCTCCTCGAAGAGTCGAATAATCGCGACACACGTCCCAACATGTCATGCACGGTAATGTTCTTCTTGTCAGAAGGGTCGGGAACCTGGACTCGTCCGTAAGGCCAAACACCTGATGCTGAATTGCGGAAGGAGAACTTTGGGACTGCACCCGCCTTCCCCAAGTAGCCAGTGATGTCATCCCCAAGGCTTCCTGCTTCACCTGCGCCGCCAAGAACCTGTTTCTTCCAACACGTCGGATTGCGTTTCGTATAACTATATATTTCCCCTTCCAGATTCATCGCTATTGATATATTTGCATTCTTTAGCTAGCCTAAAAAAAATTCGGATGAATTTTTTGATCATCCAATCATATCGAAGTTGATAACTCCGGTTTTTTGGTATGAGTGAGCTGAATGCCAAAAAGGTATTGATAGAGGAATGAACGAAAACAACTATTCTCCCTGGCTTCCTATTTGTATTCCATGTAACCAGGCCAATAACCATGAGTAGATTGGATGTTTCAGCACATACCGGTATTGATTAGCTTTATTTATAACGTTCTCATTTATCGTTATGGTACATCCCCAGGACAGACCATCAACGACTGCAGGCTCTAGGCATACAAGGGTAGATAGTGCCGTCATTCCAGCAGGGCCAGTTTCAAATCAACCCCGCGGGCCGGAGATTGCACGAGGCAATTCCACGAAACCTCAGTCGGATTTAATTCGAAAAGCTCACGCCGTCCTCCAAGACGAACTCAAATCCCGCACAAGTCTGGAAACGGAGGCCCTGCCAATGGATGCCTTCCCTGGCTTGCAGGATTTCGAATCCACGGTGGAGCCTCTGCACCAACAACCGGGGACGTTGGTTAAAACCTTCATGGATCTGCCGAAACATCGGCCAGAGTCCTTGACCCACATGTCATCCCGACTCACCAGGATTGAAGGGCTCCAGCCTGAGGATCATTTCCAACCAATAGTCCTGCTCAAGATTCCCTTACCCGTCAGTCCAGGGCAAACCGGTCACATAGACTTCACCCTGTTCAATGACGACCCCACAGCAACAGCCGAGCATACCCTCTATACGACCAATCTTGTAGGCATGTCCGGACAGAGAATTCCAGAGACATACATAACCGTGTTTCCAAATCCGGCACGAATCCCTCCAGGGGAATCCATAGACGGGCGCATTGAGATTCACGTTCCCAGCGGCACTTCCCAAGGAAGCTATGGCGGGTTGCTACAGACGGAAGACGTCACCGGGCTCCAAGCCGTGATCCGCCTTTCTGTTGGTTTCTAAGGAAGATTCGGCTTTGGACAGGATGGCTGTGAACCGGAATTTTCTCCACACGTGCATGAACCAGAGCGCGGGAAAAAGGGAAATGGAACTGGACGGTAGCGACAGCGGTATGACCAATCGTTAGAGCGGGGTGAAACCAAGCCTCCGGAGAGTTAGTGTCAATGCATGGGGAGGCTGCGCGGCGCAAAATGCCGCAGGCGATCTTCCTCAGCATTCTGTTCAGAAGGGTTAGGCATGACGTTCGAAGAGATCCTGGACGCGACAATGCGATTGCTTGAGAGCCGCAAGCGCATAACCTATGGGGCCCTCAAGAGACAATTCAGTCTCGATGATGAATTTCTCGAGGACCTGAAGGCCGAACTCATCAAAGGTCAACGCGTTGCGGTTGATGAGGGTGGGGAAGTACTGGTGTGGACCGGCGGGAATGAGGCAACGCCTAGCCCAAATACAGGACAGGGAAACGGAGCGAATACTTCACGAGAAGATCAGGTCACCCACAAAGTTCGGCATTCTACTCAGGCTGAACGGCGCCAACTCACCGTAATGTTCTGTGATCTGGTGGGGTCAACGGCTCTGTCTGAACGTCTTGACCCCGAAGACCTGCGCGAAGTCATAGAGGCCTACCAGGAGACCTGTGACCACGTCATCCAGCGCTTCGAAGGCACAATCATGCAATTCCAGGGCGATGGGATTCTAGTCTACTTCGGGCATCCTATCGCTCACGAGGATGATGCCCAACGGGGAATCCTCGCCGCTCTCGGAATTTTGGATGAGCTCCCAAAATTGAATACCCGCTTGCAGCGGCTTTGCGATGTTGAGCTGAACTTGCGGGTTGGGATCCACACCGGTCTGGTCGTGGTGGGAGAGATGGGAAGATCCGGGTGGCTACAAACGGTGGCGCTTGGGGAAACCCTCAACGTGGCTTCCCGCATCCAAAACCTGACTGACTCCAACACGATTGTGATTAGCGAGGCCACGCTTAACCTGGTCAAGGGTTTCTTCAACGTCCACGCCCTTGGTGAACATACCATGAAAGGGATTTCCCAACCCATAAAACTCTGGCGCGTGCTGGGGAAAAGTGGTGTGCAAAGTCGTTTAGAGGCTGCGGGTAGAAGGCTGGCACCTTTGGTAGGACGTGAGGACGAGGTTGAATGTCTTCGCGAAAGGTGGGGGCACGTCAAGGAGGGCATCGGCCAGGTTGTCATGTTGCAGGGAGAGGCCGGAATCGGAAAAACACGATTGGTGGAGGAGTTTAAAGAGCATCTCAAGCACGATAATCCCACCATTCAGGAGTTACGGTGCTCACCCTTCTACCAACACACCGCCCTCTATCCGGTTATCAATCTATTGGGACAGTGGCTCCATCTCGGACAGGAGGATTCAGCCGACACCAAACTCCGCAAACTGGAGGGTCTCCTCAATGCTCTCAACAATTACCCTTCCAAAGCGGAAGCCGTGGCTCTTCTTGCCAATCTACTGTCCGTATCACTGGACGAGAGCTATGTTCCCCTCAAGTTGACCCCGGAAACTCAACGGCAGAGAACTCTCGAGGTTTTGCGGGATTTGTTATTGGAGACGTCACACGGCCGGCCGGTGCTCTTCATCGTCGAAGACCTGCACTGGGTCGACCCCACGACGCTCGATTGGCTGACCATGGTGGTGAACCAAGCCGCCACAACACGCGTTCTGGTCCTGCTCACCTCTCGCCCTGGTTTTGAACCGCCATGGTCAGAACAAGCAAACGTGGGAAATATCTCCTTGAAGCGATTGAGCGGAATGGATATTGGGGCAGTGGTCAAAGGAGTGACAGGCGGCAAAACATTGCCTCAGGAGATTACCGAGCTGGTCATCAACCGGACCGACGGCGTGCCGCTGTTCGTGGAAGAACTCACCAAATCCTTATTGGAGTCAGGGCTGCTCCGCCAGCGGAACAACGACTATGAGCTCGTAGGATCACTGCCTTTAATGGCGATCCCTGCCACCCTTCAAGACTCGTTAATGGCCCGGCTGGACAGACTCTCGACGGCGAAACCGGTCGCACAGTTGGGCGCGACCCTGGGGCGGGAATTCAGCTATGAGCTCCTTCACGCAGTGTCCCCGCTCGAGGAGACCACGTTGCAGAATGCGCTGACACGACTGGAGGAAGCCGAACTCGTGTATCGGCAGGGTCTGCTCACCCAGGCCAAATACACGTTCAAGCACGCATTGATCCAGGAAGCCGCATACGAATCATTATTGAAAGGAACCCGGCGAAAGCTCCATCTTCACATCGCCGAGGTGCTGGAACGTCGGTTTCCATCCACAGTCGAATCCGAACCGGAGCTTATAGGCTATCACTACACCCAAACGGCGCACCCTCAACGGGCTATTCCCTACTGGCAGAAAGCGGGGCAACGGGCGCTCAAACGGTCTGCAAACCCGGAAGCCATTTCGCACTTGACAAAGGGCCTAACACTACTCAAAACATTGCCCGAAGACCCCGAGCGCGACCAGAAGGAGTTAGCGATGCAGGTTGGCCTCAGCCCGGCCTACATGATTACAAAAGGATGGGGCGCGGTGGAAGTCGAACAATGCTCCAAACGTGCGCAAGCGCTAAGCCAAAAATTAGGAGACGGCCAGAGTCTCTATGCCGCGACATGGGGCTTGTGCTTCAACTACTTCATGCGGGGGCAGTTAAATGTTTCCTTAAAAACCGGGGAAGAGGTGTGCCAGATGGCTTATGCAACTGAACTCCCCATCCTGAAAGTAGGGGCGCATCATGCGATCGGATACTCTCACCACTATCGTGGGGAATTTACTGAGTCACGGAAGCATGCGGAGATGGGAATAGCCCTATTTAACATTGAGCAGGAAAGATCGATCATCGGCCTGTTTCAGTTGTCTTCTACAGTGGCCTTGCACGAGTTCTGTGGTAGCAGCAAGTGGATGCTTGGTCTGCCCGATTCAGGGCTGAAGCATGTCCAAGAAGCTATAGATCTCGCAGAGAAACTCGAACATCCACCCAGCATTGCCTTTGCTTACGGTATCGGCTGCTTTGCATACCATCCGGCCCGGGACTTCGATTGGGTAGAGAAAGCTTCAGACAAAGTGCTGGAGCTTGCCAAAAAGGAGGTGTTTCAACTCTGGGATATCATCGCCCTGATGTACCACGGTTGGGCGATAGCCATGAAGGGCCGCCTTGAGGAAGGCCTTAACGAGATCGAAAGAGGGCTTGAAAAATTTCGACTCACCGGCAATCGGATTATCCTGCCTGACGTTATGACGATGCTTGGAGAGGTTCTGTGGCACGTCGGCCGAATCGAAGAGGCGCTCGCGGCGCTGGACGAAGGAATCTGCGAGGCTACCCATCCCGATCGAAATCAACATTTTATGGAACCTGAACTCTATCGTCTCAAGGCAGAGATTTTTAAACAAAGTGCCGAAATTGAGGAGAACCCAAAGAACGCAGCAAAATTGTTTAAAGATGCCGAAGATTCTTTCCAAGATGCATTGGATCTTACACGTAAGCAAAAAGCCCGCATGCTGGAGATCCGAGCGGCAGTTGGTTTAGGCCGACTGTGGCAAAAGCAGGGAAAACAGCAGAAGGCTCTCCAGATTCTCGAGAATCTCTATAACTCTTTTACCGAGGGATTTGCCACGGAGGATCTCCGGCAAGCGTACACATTGATTGAGGAGTTGAGAAAGTCGCCATAACGCCTGGCCGTTACAGTGTAGGCGGACTAAGCCAAAAAGGAGTGTGAGCCGTTCGAGCCAACAGATCTAAGTCGAGAAGGGAAACGGTAATGCGTTACAACAATGAGGGGCTCACACTGTGGTATGGCTCAGAGGACACGCCGGCGCCCGAAGGAGTGGTGGAATCAGGCGACAACCTCAGTGTCATTGCAGCTGTCTCTCCGGCAAATCCAAGCAATACGGTCAGTCTACTGTATCGTGTCGAGGGAGGATTCGAGCGCACCGTCCGCGCAACCCTGTTGCGAATTGAAAATGGTGCCGGGCAACAGTACTTCAAAGCTGTCTTTCCGAGACTCTCTCCCGGATCGAAGGTCGAGTATACCATTATCGGCGAAAACAGCGGACGGCGGGTTCCGAACCCCTGCGCGATGACGGTTCTGACCCGTCAATTTGAAGTCCAAAGTGCCTTCGCTTCAACCCCTACCCCCGTCGAAGCATCCCAACCAAATCCGGCTGAAGGTCATTTGCCGTTCAGCATCGAATATCTTTCCCATTTTACGATTCATCTTGGCGGTGGCCCTCCTGAGATCATCGGAGAAACTCCGGAAGGAATTAAGGTCAATTGGTACATTAGCAGCGGTGAATTTATCGGACCAAAACTTAATGGAAAGATTAATCACGAGGGCGGTGACTGGATGACCATTCGGCGGGACGGGGTCGGGATCATGGATGTACGTGCCACGCTGGAGACAAGCGATGGAGCGTTGATCTTTATACACTACCCAGGCTACTTCGAATTAGGTGAGAAGGGATACGAAAATTTTTTGAAGAATAAGTGGCCACCCACACCACCCACAAGGACAACCCCTTGGATGATTACCTCGCACCCTAACTACCTATGGGTCAACCGATTACAATGCATCGGAATCGGTCGGGTCATCATGAAAGAACCAATTTATGAATATGACCTGTACGGATTGTTTTAGAACTTGAAGGGCAAGTTTCGAAACCAAACCATGGATACGACTTCAGATTTTCCGAATAACTTTAATAGGCCAACTTGAACCATCGTCTTACTTTTATTTGTGTCCTTATTCATTATTCAGGAGAGGTGAAGAAGCTATGGAACAGGAAATTTTCCCAGGTCAATGGACTGAGGACCAATGGAGCCTCGTACAGCAGACAGTTCGTGATGAAGCAAGCAAGGTACGCGTGGCCGCATCATTTTTGCCACGCAATGGGCCTTGGCCATCAGAAACTGATTCAGTCCCAACACAGGATTTTTTTGACAACCAGCCTAATCCCCTACCAGGTGGCCCCCCTAACCGCCTGGCAGTTGACGACCGGACAACGCGACCCCTTACAACCATTTCCGTGAATGTTCAAATCAGAAACTCGCAAATTGCCCAACCGGACCTTTCCAGCGCGCTCAGCATGTTTCGGCGCGCCGCGAATATTATTGGACGGATCGAGGACGGTTTGATTTTTCAAGGTCAGAACTCAGTGAACCCTTTTAATAATGCGCAATTCCCAAACCTACCTAATGTTTTCCAAGTTTCGGGCGGAGCGATATGGAGGGGACTCATAGACGCTGCAACCCGTCAAGGGTCTGGACAGCAGCCGTTTGATAGTTTGCGTGATCAGAATGGCACGCTTGCGTATTCTCCAGACGCGTTCGTGAGGGACATTACGCGGGGGATATCAACACTAGAAGAAGGAGGATATCTAGCACCATTCGCCCTAGTTCTAAGTAACGATCTCTTTGAATTGGCCCATACGCCAACTGATTCGCTTGTGATGCCTGCCGATCGAATCAAGCCAATTCTCAACGGTCCGTTATTACGTTCCAGCACGATACGACCTCTGTATGGAGTTTTAATGTCCACGGCTGCTGATCCTGTTGATTTGGTATTGGCCAGTGATATCTCGGTTAAACCTGTCCAGGTCACAATGGAGCCACGTCACGTCTACCGCGTGTCCCAGCGTTTTACCCTTCGCATTAAGCAACCAGGAGCCCTTTTGGCTTTTGGGCCAGAATAGAATTGCAATTTTTCTCAAGAAAGGTATTAAGAGATATGACAAAAGTAAAGAAAACGCCCGTCCAAAAGAAGAAAACACCTTCCAAAAGAGCGCCTGCAAGCAAGGGAGGCATCGAAATGCCTGACCCAACCCAATCGACACAGAAACCCATTTTGAAACCCGTGCCTGATACAAAGAAAGAGGGCCCTTTCCGCTACTGCCAGTGTGATAAGGGTAAGCTAGCCGTTAAAATTAGAAACCATGGCGGAGATATGCCTAGCGTTCCTAAAATCAAAGTAAAGGTAGACTACAGACAATATGGGCACGAAGTAGTAGAGGATTTGGAGGGGTTGAAAAGCGGAGATGAAACTAAACAATTAGAATTCAATCCCCCACAGGTGGCCTTCGATCCAGACTGTGAGTTCGATATCAATATTTATATAGGAGAAAATTTGCACCGTACGACCGGTGGAATATGCCCTGGGGAAATTCACTGATTCCCCAAATTGTAAGGACCCTAAACAAAATGGCTCCCAACAAAGTCACAGAAAGTTGGAAGTAGACCTTTTCCATTCGGAATAAGGGCAAGCTGCTGCATGGCAGTTGATTGCGACGTTAGATTTTTTGTGAATAACCACAGCAGGTGAAACCAGAATTGAGAGAGAAAAGTGGATTCATGAGTCAAACATATCTTAGACCCGTGAAGATACTTTTAGGTCAGGACTTGTCGGAAATGTATTTCAACTAGTTACCAGGAATCGGTGAAATGTCCAAAAAAGTCATTATTCTCGGTGGAGGTATCGGCGGTATGAGTGCGGCACATGAGCTGGCTGAGCGAGGGTTTGATGTCGAAGTCTTTGAACGACAAGAGATCCCCGGGGGAAAGGCTCGCAGCATTCCCGTGCTTGAATCCATTGATGACCGTGGGAGCCAGGGCACCCAGGGGCCGGCCATTGCGAAATGGCGGCGGATGAAAGGGCATGAGTTAGGGCCCCACGACAAGGCTCCCTGGCTTCCGGGCGAGCACGGCTTTCGGTTTTTCCCAGGTTTTTACAAACACATCGTGGATACCATGGACCGGATTCCTTACGGACAGGGCAAAGTTTCTGACAATCTGGTCAAAACCACTCAGCTGTTACTGGCCAGGGAAGGGGCAGACGAAATGGTCCTTCCCTCCCGATTCCCACAGACTCCCCAGGATCTTAAGTCCTCTTTTGATGCTGTCCTCAAGGTGCTATCTGATGAAATTGGCGTATCGCTCCATGAGATGCAGCTCTTTGGAGGGCGGGTCTGGCAGATCGCGACCTCCTCCCACGAACGCCGGCTGGATGAATATGAAAAAATCGGGTGGTGGGATTTTATTAAAGCTTCGCAAGGTTCAGAAGACTATAAAAAATTCTTCGGGCACGGAATCACCCGCTCTCTCGTCGCCTCTCAAGCTCACCTTGCCAATACACGCACAATCGGGAACATCTTTCTTCAACTTGTCTTTGACATTATTGACCCGACCATCCCAACCAGCGACCGTTTACTCAACGGACCAACGAACGCGGTATGGATTCGGCCATGGTTGAACTATTTAGAACGTCGCGGTGTGAAATATCACCTGGATTGTACGGTTCAGTCCATCAGTTATTCCCACGGACACGTGCAGAGTATTACGGTGGAAAAGGGTGGGACAACAACAACCGTGGCGGGCGATTATTTTGTAGCGGCACTGCCTGTTGAACGAATCGCACCCTTGATCAACCTGAAGCTTCAAGAAGCCGACCCACGGCTGAGCCATCTATCTGAGTTGGCGAAAAATGTCGCCTGGATGAACGGCATCCAGTTTTACATCACGCACCCGTTGCCCATTGCCCACGGCCATGTCATTTTTGTTGACACACCCTGGGCTCTCACCTCAATTTCCCAGGGACAGTTCTGGCCTGATTTTGATCTGGCCAAATTCAGCGACGGGGATACACGGGATATTCTCTCGGTCGATATCTCCGACTGGGAAACCGAAGGCGTGCTCTATGGGAAAAAAGCCAGCGACTGCACCCGTGAGGAAATTGCCATGGAGACCTGGGAGCAACTCAAGCGCAGCCTCAACGATATGCATGGAAGGATGGTCCTGCGGGATGAAGACTTGGACCATTGGTTTTTGGATCCGGATATCCGCCATGACCCTGAGGAAAGAAAGTTAGAGGAAAACGTCGAGCCACTTCTGGTGAATCTTAAAGATACCTGGCGTCTGAGGCCCGATGCCGTGACGGCCATTCCAAATTTGTTCCTTGCGGCCGACTATGTGCGAACTCATACCGACCTGGCCACGATGGAGGCGGCCAATGAGGCCGCCCGAAGAGCGGTCAATGGCATACTGGACCGCAGTGGGTCAGGGGCAACCCGCTGTCGCGTATGGGCACTTCATGAGCCTGAGATTCTCTTACCCTGGCGTGAATATGACCGGGCACGGTGGGAACAGAACCTGCCATGGGAAGACCCATTAGCCCTCATCAGTATCGCGAAACCGATACTCGAGGTATTTGAAAAGACAGGCACACTATCCAGCATTAACAGTCGTTCGTTCCAGCGTTTTTCTGAAAATTTTGAAGTCGCCAACAACTTGACAGGGCTTGTGAACGACAACCAGACGTCCCCGATAGAAAACCTGCTGGAGGTGACAAAACCTGTACACTCGATCGTCGAGGATATCAGAGGAATGATTCCCTCTGATGGTGGGTTAACAGAAGTACGTCCAAGCTCAGGAGTACAGGACGAAGAAATGAAGGGGTGGGAAGGTGAAAGGAAGCCACGGCAATCTGGCCGACTGCGAATCATACAAAAACAGTAGGAAACCCCGATAGGATTATCGAGCGATGGATTCTCAAGACTACAACACATTTCTTGAACGGTTGGGCGACTACCGCCGCCAGACGATCGAGGCTCTGCAACGATCGCTCCCCGACAAAGAGCCACGTCGTTACCTCTACGTCCCGGTGCGGGAATATCTGGAACGTTCCGGAAAAGGGCTTCGCCCTGCTCTCTGTCTAGCCACCTGTCGAGCCTTTGGTGGCCGCATTGAGGATGCCCTTGAATCCGCAGCCGCAATTGAAATGCTCCATAACGCCTTTCTCGTTCACGACGACATCGAAGACGGGAGTGAGTTTCGACGCACGCATCGAACCCTGCATACGCAATATGGGATTCCAATCGCCGTCAATACCGGGGACGCGATGCAAGCGCTCGGCATGGGTATCCTGAGGAAAAATTACTCTAGGCTTGGCCCCAAGCTGTCATGGCAGATTTTTGAAGAATTCTACACCATGCTAATGGAGTCGTTTGAAGGACAAGCGATTGAGCTGGGTTGGATACGAGACAATCGATGCGATATTTCAGATGAAGACTATCTCCGCATGACCTTGAAGAAAACCTGCTGGTACAGTTTTATCCATCCCTGCCGAATTGGCGCACTCATTGCCCGTCCTGAAGACAAGAATCTTGACCGGTTCAACGCGTTTGGCCAGTACCTTGGCTCGGCCTTCCAGATACAGGACGATGTGTTGAATCTGATAGGGAGTCGGAAGAAATACGGTAAAGAAATCGCCGGGGATCTGTACGAAGGCAAGCGGACGCTCATGCTTTCCCACTTGTTTGAGAACGGCTCTCCTGAGGAGACCGCGAAATTGAAATCCTTTCTAGCCAGGTCCCGCAATGGCAAATATGCCGATCAAATTGATTGGGTAAGAGAGTTGATGAACACACATGGCAGCATTGAATACGCACGATCCAGTGCACGCGGACTCCGTGACGCGGCCGAACAGGCCTTTGTTGACGCGTATTACGATGCGCCGGAAAGCGAGGACAAAGCCTTCATTCAGCAAAGTCTCCATTACATGATTGACCGAACCTCCTAATTGCCCTTGGCCCTGGAGAAACGATCCTTGAGGCCGAGGAACCGCAAAAGAAAGGAGCCCAGGTGAACGACCTTTCATTAAACCCTAAGAGAATGGTCTCCTACGCCGGATTTTTGGCAAGCGCCCTCTTTTTTTTGGCCACCCAGGGGATCGCGTATGGTGAGGGATGGCGACTTCCATATCAGGGCGCCGCAGCGGCTGGTCAAGGAGAGGCCTTTATCGCCCAGGCTGATGATGCGTCGGCTTTATATTACAACCCCGCAGGCCTTACCCAGTTGAGAGGCGTCCAGGTCCAATTTGGCGCAAATTTCATTACCGGGAAATTCGAATATACCAGTCCAACGGGCCAACAGGTCGATGGAAACCTCCGGCAACCTGTGGCGATGCCGCCCCCAAGCCAATTTTATTTGACCGCAAACCTTAAGGACTTGGGCTTCACGGCCCTTGGGCCTCTCACAGTAGGAATCGGATTGAACTCCCCATTCGGGCTCGGGTCCAAATGGCCCGATGACGCTCCGTTCTCGAACGTCGTAACTGAAGCCACCGTCCCTCTCCTGGATATCAAACCTACCCTGGCCTATAAGATTCATGAGATGGTCTCTCTCGGAGCCGGGATGGATATTTATACATTTGCGAAGTTCATTGGTGAAGGTCAGGCTGAACTGAAAACCCAATCGACCGAAATCAATGGAACCGACACGGCCGTCGGATTCAATGTGAGTGCACTCTTGACCCCCTGGCGAAATAGCGCGGGGGAACCTCTCGTGAATTTCGGATTGGTTTACAGACATCAGGCAACGCTCCATCTGAAAGGGGACTTTCTCGTGAACGGTAAAAAGGTTGACGATGCCGTGACGACGCTTCCACTCCCATGGATTCTGAGCGCCGGGCTCGCCGTATGGCCGATTCGGGACGCCGCCCGCGCCTGGAAAGTCGAAGTCGACGTGGATTATGTCGGATGGAGCCAATATCAGAGTTTGGACATACGTCTTTCCAACGCGCCAAATATTTCGCAACCCACGAATTGGGAAAACACCTACACATTCAGCGCCGGCACCGAATACAAATGGCTCAAACTCACTTCACTCCCCAATTGGGAAATTGCCCTCCGGGGAGGCTATCAACGCTCTAATGCAGCGGTCCCGGCAAGCACGTTCACCCCTGCTATTCCTGATTCCAATTGGAACATCTTTGCGACCGGACTCGGATTGAGATGCAAACGGGGATCACACTTCCTGGGATTCATCAGTTGCGGGGATTCTAACCCTCACTCAGGCTACCTGGAAGCCATTGTTTTGGATCTTGCGTTTCAATGGGCGCTCTGGGAGACCCGCACAATCAATGGGAACGAAATTAGCCCCACCATCAATGGTAAGTACAAAACGAAAGACTGGTATATCGGATCGTTCAGTATCGGTCTGATTTTTTAAGGGACACAGCAACATTTTGCACACCACCAGTATATGGAATTGGTTCGCATTGACTGAGGCTACATTCTTTTATAGAGCACTCGGTGTAAATCTCTCTGTATCGTTGTAGAATGCCTTGCAATTGTCTCAGCTCAGGAGGAGATTCGACACCAAACTCATTTAGAAATGGGAAATGACGGATACCACATGAACGTCAAGGAAACTGGACCAAGACAAATGACATTTTCCCAATCAGACATGTTAATACTTGTCGATAAAAACGATGAAGTCATCGGCTTTCAGGAGAAAGAGGCCTGTCATGATGGCGCCGGCCAACTCCACCGTGCCTTCTCCGTGTTCCTGTTTGACCAAACTGGAAAGCTTCTTTTACAAAAACGCAGCCACCACAAGCGACTTTGGGGAGATTTCTGGTCAAACAGCTGCTGTAGCCATCCGCGACCGCATGAGAATACCCGCGACGCGGCCGAAAAACGTGTTCGGGAAGAATTGGGCGTCGATTCGTGCCTGCACTTTCTCTTCAAGTTCGAATATCGTGCACGCTACGATGGACGTGGTTCAGAGCACGAACTTTGCTATGTGTACGCCGGTCTCTTAGCCGGAGAGCCGAAGGTAAATGAGTTCGAGGTAGGGGCATGGCGAATGATCTGCCCACAATCACTCGACCAAGAACTCGTTGAAAAGCCGGGCGTCTTTACACCATGGCTCAAGTCCGAATGGCCGCGCCTACGAGGCAGTCACTGGAACACCGTAAAAGGTCTCTTGTCCTCAGAAAATGGCTAAGCCAACGATCAAGGAAGGCTTTAAGATTCCTATTATTTCGGACTTGTTTCATTTCTCAGTTTTTAGCCATTAGTTTCATGAAATCTGAAGATGGCGTTTGGCTTGGGCCCAACTGTTTTCGATGTCATGAACTTGATTGTGGGTATCTGCAAAAAGTTTGCTGTGGTTAATTCGACAGTGCTTGAATTCTGAGGCATTAAACACATTGCAACTGCGCAAGTCGTTGTTCAAGACCATGCTAACCGGCACGAGCAATTCCCATATTCTGTAAAACTGGCTTTTGGCATCGAAATTTTTTGGATGTATATCCGTCGCCTTTTAAGAATAGAAATGACTTGGCATTTGACCCTGGTACATCGCCTGTGTTCGGCACTACAGATCCACTGAAACATACGGTGAAGCTGAATTTTTCAACAAAGAGCTTGGCGGGAGTTACTTATACGCGCAGATATTAGAATGATCTAAGGAAATAGCCCTGAAGAGAAATCTCAATCGTCCGTGTCATCCCCTTTGTTCATTCTAAAGAGGTACAGGATTCGATTCTTTACCGGTCTTTCTAAACGCCACTAGATTGCAAACCCATATGTCTTGTTAGAGAAGGATGGTTATGCAGGGCGAAATGCCATTCCCAAAGGGCTTTTGGCGACTCACTCTTCCACGGAAGTTTGATAGGGAAGCTCAAAAAGAATTCGAGATTAGAATCCAACAGATCCTATCGGGTGGCTATACGAAGTTGGCGCTGGATCTCAATCCTGTGGCATTGATTAGTAATTCTGGATTAGGCCAAATTGCTATGACCTGTTTAGATCTCAAAGCAAAGGGTATTCAGGTGCGCTTTGTTGGGATTTCACCAAAAATCAAAGGTATGCTGGATCGACATGGACTCTCTGATCTTCTTGCCGCTGCAAACATCTAGTTAGTTATTGCCCTCTTAAAAATACCATTCTGTTTGATTTGTACAATCTCTTTTGGTCAATTCTGGAAACCGAATCATGTCGACCAATGGAATTTTCACTGATTCACAGACTCATATAATGGGACTGTTGAAAAAAGCCGCCAGCGGCGTTCTCGCGATTTTTCCGTGCTCACGTAAGACGCGTACGCTCCGCGCGTAAAAACGGTTGCGGCCTTGCTGGACGGACCCTTCGGGAAGACTCAGGGCATGCTTTTTTGAACCGAACCGGAGCCTTTGATGAGCAATCTAATCCTGGGCAAATTTGTCCTTGAAAATCTTAATTATTCAACACTCCCATAATCGATTGACAGCCAAGCTTGTATAGGCGGGAAAGGCCAGGATAAGGATGACATGCTGTCCACTACACCAGATCGGATTCCGAATAAAAACTGGCCAGCAAAAAATTGGTAGTATGGGGAAGGAAGTGCAAAGCTACATGTTTAGATCCGGTCAGACTGGATAATCAACCGGCGGCATTAACATGGAGCCCATTGAAATTGGCTCCTCGGGCAGGACTCGAACCTGCGACCATTCGGTTAACAGCCGAACGCTCTACCAACTGAGCTACCGAGGAACGAATATTTTTTAAGTGCGAATACTTTTCTTGTGAAGGATGATCATAGCGTGACTGCCGGATTTCTTCAAGAACCGATGAACCCTTTTAAAGACTTTTTATGCCTTAGAACTGAAAATCGGCAGAATCCTCTTCACCCTCATCTGCCTCCGACGCCCCCCCTTCGGATAACTTCACATAGTGGCGTGCCCAGGATAAATAAATATTAGCGCTGTCTTTCATTGCATCGGTACCTTTGATAAGTTTACCGACAATTTCCTGATCTCCCCCACTGATTTCAATCTCTCGTGCTTTGGTTTCTAACGCATGATGAAAATTTTCCATCTGTTCCGTCAACGTCTGCACATGTTGATTTAAATCGGTACTCATTTAATCTTACCCCTACATCCTGTGCATCCATTAATGGATGACGGTTCGTCTAACAAATAAAAAAGCCCTACGACCAATCACAAGACGGAGATCGTAGGGCTTTTCGTCTTTTAGAATTATCCCTGATAGGCTTGACCCAATTCCGCAGCTTCTCCAGCCTTATCCATTAAGGTCCCATCTGAATTCACGGCGACCATTTCAATCGCTTCGTGTTTAGCGGCGTCACATACGACTTTACAGAGCTCACACCCCTTGCACCGCTCAATATGCACTTCGGCAATCATTTTGTCTGAATTGAGATCCAGACAGTTGGCCTCCGGACAATACATAATGCAGAGCCGACAGCCTTTTTTCGCCACACATTTCTCATCTGTCACTTGAGCAACATTATACATCTATCTATCTCTTTCCTTCGCTGAGGTTCTCGGTATTTATGCGGCCGTGGCTTCTCCGACCATCAATTCCACGTTGTTTTTCTCAGCCCATTCTGCTGCTATTTCATAGGATCGGGCTACCGTATCGAGGTTCTTCTTTAACAACATTTCTTTTTTGGCAAACTTCTTCTTAATGGCTTCGTCCAGGGTTGCCGTACCACCAGAGGCCACGAATTTTTTCCCGAAGCGCTCCTGTAAAGCCAGGTCCAATCCATTCATGGAAACACACTTTGTGATCCCGGCCACGGAACCAATCATGGTCATGTTCGTTGCCAATTCAGTCCCGGCGATTTCTAAGGCAATATTCGTCCCTGGAATATTAAAGACCGATACATTCAGGTCTTTGAGTCGTTTCACGTCTTCATCGGACAAGAGAGGCATGTCAGTATTGATGATCACAAGCCCACCCTCTTTAATCCCGGAATAAAATGGCATCGTATAACTCTTCCCCATCGTAATAACCTGAGGATGAAACACTTGGATCACATCTGGAAACACCAGCTCGCCCCTGTCGTAAATTTTTCTGAGTCCGATTCGGCAATAACTTTCGGCCGGAGCCATACGCTTTTCGGCCCCAAAAAATGGATTCGAAATGGCAAACTTCCCATCTTTGGATGCAGCCATAGCCATGACATGTGCCGCAGTCACGGCACCTTGCCCTCCCAGACCTGACATTCGGATATTGATTCGACGTATAATCATGGATTAGCTCCTCTCACATGTCTCTCCGTTTATGCTGTTTGGCCGGCAAGTTGCTTTTTGGCTGCAGCTTTTCGTTCTTTTTCTTTCGCTGCCAATTCGGCCAATAATTCCTTAGCCGGTTCGCTTACATACTCTTTATAAGCAAACCGTTCCGTTGGCTTTTCAGAATCACGCATTTCCTGTAAGCCTTCCATGCTGTTTTTTCCAATTTCCAGGATACATGGGGTATATAATTGGAGGTAAGTCGGTCCAATTTCTCTCGCAATATGCACAGCATTTTTAATCACTTTTTCAATGAGATTTGGTTTGCTGACCGTGCAATTCACCACATAATGGCAGCCGGACTCCCGGGCAATTTCTGGAAGGCGAACTTTTTCAAAGGTTTTGCCTACCGGGGCCATCTTGGCAACAAAACCCTTTTGCATAAGCCCACTCTCTTGACCACCTGTATTGGCATATAGCTCGTTATCGAAACAAATGGTGGTAAATTTTTCCTGACGGAACCAGGCCTGCAAGGTCATGTCCAGACCAATATCCACGGTAGCTCCGTCTCCTGCTAACACCACGACGTCTTTATGGCGGTCAGGGAACCGAACCGTCAACGCCCGTTTTAACCCGGACGCAATGGCATTCTGATTGCCGAACAATGAATGGATATTGTGGACCGCCACATGTGGAAATACCAAACTGGTACATCCTGTTGAGCCCACCATGACGGTATCCTCAGGACTGGGTAATGACGCGAGGATATAGCGGAATGCCATGGACTCTGGACATCCGGCGCAAAGAGAATGCTCTTCAATAAGTTCCTTTGCGTTACCGATATCCTTCCATCCTCGTTGTTCATTCCCATACGTTGCCCGTTTGACCAGATCCTGGTATTCAGCGGGCATGATGTCAAACAACTCCTCTGCGATTTTTATTCGTTCTTTACTCATGAGTTTCTCCTTATAATCGTGATCTGCTTGAGACCCATATTTTCACAAAGTGCTTTCCGATTGTCCATCAACCCCCACGCCCAGCCAACGTAGGTGCCTTGACCCCTAACACAGTTTTGATTTCCGCGGCGATGATTTCAGGCGGCATCGTCATTCCACCACACACATGTGGGCCCGCATGAATCCGTTCATTATTCGGAATCGTTGCGCTCACTTCACGGGCTAACCATCCAATGACATTAAATTCAGGAACAATAATGTGCTTGGCATGCTTAGTGGCCTCCCTGATCTCATCTCCAGGCCATGGCCGCAAGGTTTTAACCTTCACTAAACCAACCCTAATTCCTTCCTCTTCCAACATCGCAATCGCTTCACGGCTTTGCGAAACTGCGGTTCCCGAGGCCACCACAATAACATCTGCATCGGTATTTTCGGTGTCAATCAGTCCATCCATCCAACGGATGGTGTGCTTCCTCGACCGTTCAACAGCGGCCCATACCTCCTGCTGCCAGCTTGCATGAGTGGCATAACTAATATAGTTACTTTTCATTACAAAAGGATCCCGCATCATTCGAACAGGAGGACATTCCATATCCATACACGGAACCGGCGATCGATAGGGATCGTAGGGAGGCAAACACATGTCGACGGGAGTTAGATCAACCATATCTTTTGTATGGGTCACAAAAAAACCATCGCAGCATAAGGCCAATGGCAAATGAACATCAGGCTCTTCCGATACCATGTAGCCCTTGAGAATCCAGTCATAAAAATCTTGAGCTGTTTCCGCATGCCACACCAGCATACCCGTTTGCATTAAGTAGGAAATTTCTAAAGTATCCGGCTGAATGGAGAGAGGAGAGTTGATGCCACGGCAGGTCACAATCATCTGAATAGGCAGCCGCGCTCCGGCCCACATGGGGAAATTTTCCATAGCCCGCATGGTGCCTGGTCCCGCCGTGGTGGTAAACACTCTGGCGCCACCAAAAGCGGCTCCCGCGCATTGAGACATGACGGCAAATTCGCTTTCCCCTCGGAAGTAATCACCAATATATCCTTCAGCAAAGAGTTCTCCACACAAGGCGGCAGCTTCACTTTGAGGGGTAATGGGATACGCGACCATTATGTCACAGGAGGCTCGCCGTACAGCCTCTTTTATGACTTCACTTCCAGTAAAGAAAGACGGTGTTCTTGGCGCCTCATTCATCATGTGCCAAGGATCGGTATACACCTGTTCTTTTTTGTTTTTTTGTCCTATGAAAGAAGCTTGAGCGGCCATGATTTTGACCTCCTTTGTCTGCTTCAGGGTGAAAGACTTCCGATTTTCTTAAACGATAATATAAATATGGAAAATCATAGATGAAAGTTTATCAGAACCAGTCATTTATCTCTTTCATGTATGATAAAAATCCCGAACAATTACACTTAATGTTTCGCTGGAGGGGCGACCGTTCCCTTCAATTTCTTCACCCAATCCGCCAATCTGATTATCTTATCGGCTGTCGCATCACGAACGGATAACATCGCATCTTCATGACCAGCTTGAGCACACATGGCAATCGTGTAGCAGTTCGTACCACCACGAATGATCTTGAGAGAAAGATTGGCCTGATGACAATGAACGCCCACAAACATGCAGGCATCAATTTTATTATGCCAGATAGTCAAATTAGGGTGGTTTGGATTTATTTCGATTTCAGGATTAATTTTAGGATATTTCGGTCTATAGTCCGGCATGGGAATCAACATAGCATGTTGACAAGAGGAATCCACACATTCTTTGATGGTTTCATACAAATGACGGATAGCTTTGGCTTTCTTGGCGGCCTTGTCATTCCATGCCCACAGAACCAATGGGCCCGGAAAGATCGTGGGCACTTTTGCCGCAAGAAACTGCCTGGCAGCCTCCTCCAACGCTTCCTCTTCGGAAACTATGCTACCATGAATATGTCCTTGTCCTGGATCGGGAAGCCTGATCCCCATTGAGGCCGCAGACGGTGGCAAAAAATGTTCGGGGCCTGGCATTACCCTATAAGAAGTTGTCATCGTACCCTCATGTCTCCATTAAAAAAAATTGGACAAATACTATCCGCTTCACCTGCCTACTGTAAGAAGGCAATAAGGAAATCTCAAGATCGAAAAAGACCCACCTGTCCAAAATATTGGACTTTTTGAGAATATACTATGAGTCTTTTGCCCTATAAATCAAAATTTTCCTAAATAACCTAGGTTAGTATAGGAAGGCGCTATAAATATTGTCAATTTGACAATTGTTGATAACAGACGGAAAAACCAATTTTTTAAAGTGAGAGTCCTCGTGGCTATCAACCTGTTCGTTGGTTTGAAAAAGAAAAGACCCAAAAGTTATGAGGAGAGAGAAAAACCACGGCAGGCAAAACGGAAAACATGGCCTATCTGGCTCTGACTTTCAAAATGGCATACCGCCACCTTGCTTCTCCAATAATTTTTGGAATCGTGGGAAAAGGCATGGTGAGAGAAAAGTCTCTCGCCTGGTTCGGAGGAATTTCCAAAGAGATCTCTGCGGCTTCTTGCCCAACGATTTCACATTCTGTCATATGGCAGTCCTCAATCGTAGCCTGGATAGTCACAGAAATTATGGTAAAGATTTGAGCTGTATTTTCAAGCCTCCCGGTCAGCACAAACGACCGGGAGTTCAGTCCGGGTCGAACATCCATGTGAGAAAGTTGGGCCTGGCTGGGAGGAATCCGCTGAAATTCCAACTCCCGTTCCTGAGTATCCTGCCAAATAATGAACCCGATAGCCCCAAACATGACCACCAGGATCATCCCCAGAACGCGACGCAATTTTGGCAAATACGTCGCCATGAAAATCATGATTAATATCAACAGAACAATGGCAATAGGCAGCATAAATTTTACAGGCAGTTGGTGGGAGAAAACTTCTTCTTCCTCTCTACTCCCCTATCGGTTTCCTGAATCCCCTTCTTTTACCCGAGGAAGCAATGTCCGACTTTTCTCATGAAATTGATATCGCCTCTCACCTGGCTCGGAAGGCAGGGGAGGTTATCATGAACATCTATCAAAATGATTTTGCGATCATGTACAAGGGTATTGACGATCCCGTCACTAAGGCCGATCAACAGGCCAATACCCTTATCGTAGATGAATTACACACCCATTTCCCACAGGATTCCATCGTGGCGGAGGAAAGCACCCTCCCCTCCAAATCTTTGACGACAGGCCGAGTCTGGTACATAGACCCCCTGGATGGAACAAAAGAGTTTATTGCACGCAACGGGGAGTTTTCCATCATGATCGGACTGACCATAGATACTCACACCAAACTCGGCGTTGTCTACTGGCCTACCCGTGACCACCTCTATGTCGGCCTGACAGATCAGACGGCTTGGATGGAACACAACGGGATTTGCCAAAAACTCTCAGCCCTCCCATCCAAAAGCCCCAATAAGCTCTCACTCGTCACCTCTCGATCCCATCGATCCCCAATTCTTTCTATCATTCAACAATCATTGCACATCCATAAGGAACAACAGCTGGGAAGCGTGGGACTGAAAATCGGCCAGATTGCCCAAGGAAACGCGGACCTCTACATTGAACCGAGTCCGTATACCAAGGCATGGGATGCCTGTGCGCCTGAAGCTATTTTGCGGGGAGCCGGCGGGTGTTTTACCGACATCCACGGTAAACCCATCCAATATGGACTCAATAACTTTCGCAATCTTCATGGGTTGGTCGGAAGTACTCCAGAGATTCATCAACGTGTCATTCAAGCCTTGACGGGTCGATGTTACTCGTGTGAAGGTTGACACCTTTTTCCGGCAATTCTTAGAATTCATCCCTTAATACTTTCTCAGCCCCTTTGACCACTAGCACTCTCACACAATCATGAGAACAGACCTTGTTATTATCGGAGGCGGCCTGGCCGGATCGGAAGCGGCCTGGCAGGCGGCCAACGCTGGAGCCAGAGTGACCCTGTATGAAATGCGGCCTAAAGAAGAAACAGCCGCACATAAGACTGAACATCTGGCCGAGATTGTCTGCTCAAACTCCTTGGGGTCGAATGATCCTCTCAGCGCTCCTGGAATGTTGAAAGAGGAAATGCGGCAATTGCACTCCTTGATCATCCGAGTTGCCGACGAGGTGCGGATCCCGGCAGGAACGGCATTAGCGGTGGATAGAGACCAATTTGCCTGCAGGGTGACCCGGGCATTAGCCGAACACCCGAATATCAAGATTCTTCGAGAAGAAATCCATGGAATTCCCGATGATGCGCTGTGCATAATTGCCACCGGCCCATTGACCTCACCAAAATTGTCTGAGGCAATCATCCAGTTCACCCAATCGAAAAACCTGTTTTTCTTCGACGCCATCTCTCCAATCGTGGATGCGGACTCACTCAACACAGACCGGACGTTTATGGCATCACGATATGAAAAGGGAACGGCGGATTACGTGAATTGTCCCATGGACGAAGAAACCTATAACGCCTTCTATGACGCATTGATCGAAGCTGAACGGGTCCAGCCAAAGTCTTTCGAGAACGTGCCGTATTTTGAAGGGTGTCTCCCGATTGAGGTCATGGCCGACCGTGGTCGCCAAACCTTATTGTTTGGTCCCCTAAAGCCTGTGGGATTAATTGATCCCAAAACCGGCCAACGGCCCTATGCTGTGCTACAATTACGTCCGGAAAACGCTCATGGCTCCTGCTATAATCTGGTAGGGTTTCAAACCAAACTCACCTACCCGGAACAACGCCGAATCTTCAGAATGATTCCTGGCTTGGAGCAGGCTGAATTTTTACGCTGTGGAAGCATTCACCGAAATACGTATATCAATGCACCGATCCTCCTCCAAAGCACTTTGCAGGTAAAAAAACAGCCACGTATCTTTTTTGCCGGACAATTGGTTGGGGTAGAAGGCTATGTGGAAGCTGCGGCCAGTGGAGGGATAGCTGGAATCAATGCCGCTCGCATCCTATCAGGACGTGCTCCGGTCACCCCACCGCCTTCTACCGCCCATGGAGCATTGCTCCATTACATTACGACGTGTGAGCCAAAATACTTTCAACCGATTAACTCAAACTTTGGGCTATACCCGCCACTTGATACACCGGTGCGAGACAAACAGAAAAAACGACAACTCATCCAAGAACGGGCCACTACCCATTTCAAAGCATGGATGACGCAATCCGAGCTTTCGTAATGTACCTTCAATTGGAACGGGGAGTTTCGCCTGAAACACGCCGCAGTTATCAGTCCGACCTCAAACAATTCATGGCGCACATTCGACACACACTTTCCGGGAGCGATCTTTCAGAACCTGGCGCCATTGACTCACTCCATATTCGATCCTATCTCAAGAGTCTCAGCGATCAAGGGTTAAAAAAAACCTCCCTTGCCAGAAAACTGGCGTGCCTCAAAAGCTTTTTTCGTTTTTTAGTTGAAGACGGACGGATTTCGCGTAATCCAGCCTCCAACGTTCGTTCGCCTCGACAAGGGACACGTCTTCCCACCGTCCTCACCAAGGACGAAGCCAATACCCTGTTAGATTCGTCAGCTTCCCAGCAATGGATTGAGCTGAGAAACCACGCCATTCTAGAAACTTTGTATGCAAGTGGGGCCCGGGTATCAGAACTAGTCGGGATAAATTGGGCGGATGTGGATCTAGAAACCCGATCGATCCGACTGCGGGGCAAAGGGAAAAAAGAGCGGATGGTGCCTATCGGCACCGTGGCAGCTGACGCCATCCTGGAATATCAACGTCATCCACCCCATAAGAAAAAGATTATACAATCCGGAACATCGGCCCCACCGGTGCCCTACTCGGGATCACACCCTCTTTTTCTCAATGCTCGAGGAGGACGGTTGACCGCCAGAAGCGTCGAACGCATGCTGAAGCAAGAGACCGAACACCGCTTCACTAAGACGGTCACTCCCCACACCCTGCGCCATTCCTTTGCCACCCACCTCCTCGATGAAGGAGCCGATCTGCGAGCCATCCAGGAACTCTTGGGCCATGCCTCGCTCGCCACAACCCAAAAATACACCCATGTGGCCACTGACCAACTCATGGCCGTTTATGACCGGGCACATCCCCGATCCGGCTCTTCTCACTCCGTACCCCCAGAAGGAGACCCTCTCAAACCATGAAGATTCGATCCACAACGATTCTATGCGTACGCAAGGGGCCTATAGTAGCCATGGGCTGTGATGGGCAAGTCACCGTCGGCAGCACCATTATGAAAAGTAACGCCAAGAAACTCCGGAAAATGCATCAAGACAAGGTGCTCTCCGGCTTTGCCGGGGCGACCGCGGATGCGTTTACCTTATTTGAAAAATTCGACGCCAAGCTGGAAGAGTATCGAGGGAATCTGACCCGAGCAGCCGTTGAACTGGCGAAGGATTGGCGAACCGATCGGGTCCTTCGACGACTAGAAGCGCTATTAGCGGTGGCCGACCGCGAGCATTCATTTATTATTACCGGCACAGGTGATGTGGTCGAACCGGAAGACGGGATTTTGGCCATTGGATCAGGGGGACCTTACGCGTTATCTGCGGCTCGCGCCCTCCTGGCTCACACCGAACTGCCACCGTCCCAGGTTGTCGAACAGAGCATGAAGATCGCCGCCGGAATCGACATTTATACCAACCATCACATTGTTATTGAGGAGTTATTGTCATAACGTATGGAACAAGAGACTTCACCAACACCCAAAAAATTGGACTCCCTTACTCCACGCCAAATCGTGGAGGAGTTAGACCGCTACGTCATTGGGCAACGGGACGCCAAGCGCATGGTCGCCATCGCCTTGCGAAACCGCTGGCGGCGCCAACAGCTCAGCCCGGAACTCCGTGATGAAATCGTCCCGAAAAATATCATCATGATTGGCCCTACAGGGGTCGGGAAAACAGAAATTTCCCGACGAGTCTCTAAATTAGCAGATGCGCCATTCATTAAAGTTGAAGCTTCCAAATTCACCGAGGTGGGGTACGTCGGCAGGGACGTGGAATCTCTGATTCGTGACCTCACCGATTTATCCATTAATATGGTCAAAACGGCTTATCTGGAGAAGGTTCAAAAAAAGGCTGAAGACCTAGCCGAAGAGCGGGTCTTAGATATGCTGCTTCCGCCCTCGCCGTCGAGCCCCTCATTTGAGCCCACTGAGGAGTCCGCAGGGGCTTCCACTCAACAGAAACAGGATCAGCAGGACTCCACCCGCTCAAAACTGCGCCTCCAGCTGCGCGAAGGCAAGCTGGATAATCGGATGGTGGAAATAGAAATTAAAGAACGAGGAGGACTTCCGGTTGGAATCATTTCCAATATCGGGGGAATGGAAGATCTTGAGCACAACCTCCGGGATATGCTCGGCGGCATGATGCCGGGCAAAAAGAAAAATCGCCGGATGAAAGTCTCAGAGGCCCTGAAATTCATGGCCCAGGAAGAAGCGCAAAAACTTATTGATATGGAAGAAGTCACCAAGGAGGCTATTACCCGCACGGAACAATCGGGAATCGTCTTCCTGGACGAGATTGACAAAATTGCCGGACGGGAGAAACACACAGGCCCCGACATTTCCCGTGAAGGTGTGCAACGAGACCTTCTCCCGATCGTGGAAGGGTCAACGGTCAACACCAAACATGGCCCGGTCAAAACCGATCATATTTTGTTTATTGCCGCGGGAGCATTTCACGTGGCCAAACCCTCCGACTTGATTCCGGAATTACAAGGCCGGTTCCCTATTCGTGTAGAACTGGAACCCCTCACGAAAGATGACCTCATCCGCATTTTAACCGAACCCAAAAATGCTCTCGTCAAACAATATCACGCGTTACTGAGCACAGAAGGGATCGCGTTGGAATTTACCAAAGACGGGATTGAAGAAATTGCAGCAACCGCTGTGCAGGTGAATGACCGGACCGAAAACATCGGCGCACGACGGCTCTTCACGATCGTGGAACGGTTATTGGAAGATGTCTCGTTTGAAGCCCAAGATCTTCAGGAAAAGGAGGTCGTAATCAATGCCCAGTATGTGCGGGATCACCTTCAAAGTATTGTGAAAGACGAAGACCTCAGCCGGTACATTCTGTAAAATCAATACATCTGTTATGATGGCCAGATTTCCAATTCGCCTTTGTTATTCAACCCAAAACCCTGGAGCCCATAAGTAGGTTGCATGAACAAACTGATTAAAAAAGCGGACATCCTGATTGAAGCACTTCCCTATATTCGGACCCTGGCCGGGAAAACCGTGGTCATCAAATATGGGGGGAGCGCAATGGTTCAGGAGGAACTCAAGGAAGGCTTCGCCGAAGATGTCGTCTTATTAAAATATGTTGGATTGCAACCGATTATCGTTCATGGCGGTGGGCCACAAATTAACGAAATGCTGGATAAATTCGGCATTGAGGCAAAATTCCTGCATGGAGTTCGGGTCACGGATCAGCCAACCATGGAAGTCGTCGAAATGGTCCTCGGTGGAAAAATCAACAAGGAAATCGTGTCGTTACTGAACCAGCATGGCGCCAAAGCTGTCGGACTCACCGGCAAGGATGGTCGCCTTCTGACCACAAAACCATTTAATCCCAAGAGCCTGATTCACACCTACAGCGGATCAACCGACGTGCTGCACCCTGAAGACTACGGCCTCGTCGGCCAAGTCAGCCATGTCGATACCACCTTGCTGCAGACGCTTCAAGAGGCGAATTTCATTCCGGTCATTGCGCCAATTGGAGTCGACGCCAAATGGCAAACGCACAACATCAATGCCGATCTGGTAGCAGGTAGCGTCGCTGCAGCGGTTCAAGCCGAAAAATTACTGGTCTTGAGCGATGTCAAAGGCATTCGTGATGCCAATAACCGGCATGTCTCCACTCTCTCCAAAAAAGACATGGAACGCATGGTCAAAAAGCAGGTCATCAGCGCAGGCATGCTCCCCAAAGTTCATGCCTGTTTAACCGCCCTTCAGGGTGGCGTCCGTAAGGCGCACATTATTGATGGACGGGTGGCTCATGCGGTGTTACTCGAAATTTTCACCGACAAAGGCATCGGGACAGAAATTCTGGCATAACAAACATGAAACTTTCCAAGCATTCCTCCCCATCGGATTCTTCTCCTCTTCAAACCTCGACCGTTCCCCAACCCGATCAGCATTCCGCGCTCCTCTTAGTCGACCTACAAAATGACTTATTTCCGGGTGGGGCACTGGCCGTGCCCGAGGCAAACAGCCTTATTCCTTTTATCAACGCCTACATTAAGCACTTCAGCCGGCAAGGCTGGCCCATATTGGCAACCAGAGATTGGCACCCGGCAAATCACAGCTCCTTCACCGAGCAACAGGGGCCTTGGCCGGCCCATGGAGTCCAAGGATCACGCGGAGCTCAATTTCATTCCGACTTGGTCCTTCCTCCCGGGATGATGGTCATTTCTAAAGGAACCGATCCGAAGAAAGATTCGAAATCCGGCTTTGATGGTACGAGCCTGGCCGACCGACTGGAAGATCTTAACGTCCAAACATTGTTTGTCCTGGGACTACCGACCGAGCATTGCGTCAAACACACGGTTCTCGATGGCTGTCAACGCGGACTTCGAGTCGTCTTGCTCACTGATGCCACAAAGGGTAGCTCCCTCCAACAGGATGGCTCCGCGAATGTGCTCCAAGAAATGACCGATGCCGGCGCCTGTCTCGCGAATAGTCGCGATATCGGGATCCCCGCCTCTTTCGGCTAAACAGATTTTGTTCCACTCCATTAGGTGCTATACGGATGGTGATTTTCGCCAGGCTTCGACCTGGGAAAATTGCTCGGTCAACACATCCGCACTTTCGTCATTTTCTCCCGGGAATCATTCTTTTGATTTTTAAACGGATGGTGCACATTTATCCTCAAGAGTTGCAGGGAGAAATCCGAGAAGTGGATTCATGAGGCCAAAGGGTAGTGCAGCAAAACTAGAAACGAGACGCCGATTGGCGGCCAGTCTCTTGGCCAAAGGACGAGGCATTCGCGAGGTCGCACGAACGATCGGGGCGGCGCCGTCGTCCGTCAAGCGATGGAAAGATGCTCTCGAACAAGGGGGGAAAAATGCCTTAAAGTCCAAACCCCATACCGGTCGTCCATCCCGACTTTCGCCCACACAACGCCAACATCTCCTCCTTATGCTCAAACGAGGACCACAAGCCGCAAAAATGCGGAGTGATCATTGGACCTGCCGCCTGATTGGACGAATGATTCGCCAATGCTTCGGGGTAAAGTATCACCCCGACCATGTGAGCCGGATTTTGCGAGGATTAGGTTGGAAAAATAAAATGAAAATCAGCCCGATAAAAAAAATCAGGAGGACGCCACAACCACGCCTTCGGCGCTTAGGGCAATCCCGCCGCCATCGATAAGAAATTTTTCGATGGAGGGTACTTCGATGCGCCATGACCGGGAGGTCAGTTTCAACCACCGGCCAATATCTCTTGCTTGCTGCCTTTCTCGATATCTTCTCAACTTTCCTTAGAGATCCTCCTTTCCCTGCCATTCACCACCACGTTTCGCTCAGAGAACCTTTCTGCCTCTTTCTTAAGAGATCAGGCCCCAAAGAAATTTTCCATGCGCTTCCGCACCATGTGTGTCGCTTCGCCGAGTACTGAACGAAGATCCCGGACGCACACTCCCACTAACCACAACTTCAGGAAACCATTTGAAGCAGGTCAAGGCCTCTGCAAAGGAGCCGACTGATTATTGGAAAGAACACGTCTTTATTTTCTTCGATTTATCCTTCTTTCCCTTCTCCCTCCTCGACAATGATCGCCCGAGGAAAGTACACCCGAAAGGTCGAGCCTTGACCGGGAATTGAATCGACTTCAATGTTTCCTTGATGCCGGTCTATGATGCGACGCACAATGGCCAAACCCACCCCTTGGCGAACCTCCGGCTCCACAGCAGGACAGGAGAACCCCTCAAAAATTCCGGTATGATGGTCTCGCGCAATCCCGATTCCATTATCCCCAACAGAATAGACTGACCACCCATGCATTGTTTTACCGGAGATTATAATTTCTCCAGCACGTGCAGGATCGAGATATTTCTGGGCATTATCAATCAAAATCGAAAACACCTGAGTCACTAACACCTCATCACCCATACAATCCGGAAGATCCTCAATTCGCACTAGAACTTTTCTGCTCTTGAGTTTCCTCTCCATGGAAGTCACGATTCCCATCACAAGTTGATTCACATCCAGGCCCTCCCACCGAAGGCCAATCTGCCCAAGCCGGATAAACTGAAGAAGTCCCGACGTGATACCACGCATATGATCCACCTCACCCTGAATATGCCGTACTGCCTCGGGAATATCTTCTTTGGGGAGAGGACCGAGTGCCTCCCGCGCATAATCGGATAAGACCTCATCCTCAAACAATGCATTCAGCCGACTGCATGCCATCGTGATTTTCTGACAAGCCTCCTGGATAGTTGTCAGTGAAACAGGAAGATCCTGGGATATCACCTGTAACAACAAATCGACATCTGTGGGGGAAACCGCCTCAGAGTTTCTCTTCCTCTGAAATGAAAAATCTCCCGGTTGTTCGGGTGGCTCCATACGGGGTGACTCCTTTCCGCCGGCCATCTCAGTCCTTGAGAAAACCTGCCTACCGGAACTAGCCAGGACATAGACCACTAGAGAGGGATCGCCATGTCCCTCCGAAAGTGTTGTCCCTCACATTCTAAACCTACCGGAACAACCACAAATGAGAAAAACGGGAGTGCCTCATGGGGCTTCTCATTATCACCAAAACAGAGATCCCCCTCTCACAGATTTACAACATCAATTTTTGTGGTAATGAGGCCAAAAAATGAGGGGAAAAACCATTGGAATGACCAGCCTGGTCATCCACAATCAAGGAAAGAAAAAGGGGATGAAAAGAGGGATAAAAACTGGACAAGGGATGAAATATTAACGAACAAAACATCAAGATAACAATGAAGACAACAGACAAAGGCAAGGTCAGTTTCGCTCTATACGATAAAATAGAAACACCATCATGGGAGTGTTGAATAATTAAGTTTTTCAAGGACAAATTTGCCCAGGATTAGATTACTCATCAAAGGCTTCGGGTCGGTTCAAAAAAGTCCGTCCAGCAAGGCCGCAGCCGCTTGTGCGCGCGGAGCGTACGCGTAGTACGTGAGCACGGAAAAATGGCGAGAACGTCGCTGGCGGCTTTTTTCAAAAGACCCATCATTTACATTCACCATTATAACAAGAATGCCAGCATTCGGCCCAACAAAACATAAAGAAACTGCGGTTCTGTTGGGCGCCCCTGCTTTCTGAAAATTACTTTATCAACAGCCCCCCATACTGGACGAAAAATGGCACAAACACCAATGACAGAATAGCTGAAAGCTTAATCAGGATATTCAATGAGGGACCTGAGGTGTCTTTCAGGGGATCACCCACAGTATCACCAACGACTGCGGCCTTGTGGGTGTCCGTGCCCTTGCCACCCAAATTTCCAGCCTCAATATATTTCTTTGCATTATCCCATGCCCCGCCACTATTCGATGAAGAGATGGCAATGACCCCACCGGCAACAAGGGACCCGGCAAGCACACCAGCGACCGCTTGAATGCCAAACAGGAATCCAGTGATCAACGGCGTTCCCATGATCAGAATGCCTGGCGCAATCATTTCTTTCAGGGCAGCTTGCGTTGAAATGGCGACACATTGCTCATAATCCGCCTCAGCCTTTCCTTCCATGAGGCCGGGAATCGTGCGGAACTGCCGTCGGACTTCTTCAATCATCTTATAGGCCGCCGACCCTACCGATTTCATGGTCATGGCGGAGAAATAGGCGGGCAACACGGCACCGATAAACAACCCGGTATACACTAAGGGATCCAATAAATTAATACTGCCTAACAGATCAAAATCGGGACCATGCTGTTCCTTAAGCAATAAGTCCGCCCTGGTGAGAAACGCCGCGAACAGGGCCAATGAGGTCAGGATAGCCGCACCGATGGCAAAGCCCTTGCCAATGGCAGCGGTCGTATTGCCCGCAGCATCCAACACATCCGTCCGCTTGCGGACGTGTTCCGGCATACCAGCCATTTCAGCGATACCCCCGGCATTATCAGAAACCGGTCCATAGGCATCAATGGTGAGTGCAATCACCAGTGTGCCCAACATACCAAGGGATGCGATGGCCACCCCATACATGCCGGCCAACATCCACGGGATATAGATGGCAAGACCAATGGCGAGATAGGGACCGACGGCACTCTGATAGCCGAGTGCCAGACCAAATATGATATTCGTGGCCGAACCCGTTTCGCACGACTTGGCCACTTCACGCACAGGAGCATAATCATGAGAGGTATAGTATTCAGTCATCAATCCCACGGCGAGCCCCGCAATCAAGCCTGACAGGAAGCAAAAATACACACCCAAATCGGTATAGGCCTGCCCACCAATTTCAAAAGTATCCGGAAGCATGGCCTTGGTGACAAACAACATCACCACGGCCATGAGCGCACTGGAGATAATCAGCATCTTTTTCAACGCAGGACCAACCTGGTCTTCGGAATTGACCTTGATCATCATCAGGGTGAGAAGGCTCACGGGGATGCCGATGGCGGAAATAAGGATCGGATATAACAACGCGTCAACCATTCCGGAAAAGGCGACTGCGCTTATCACCATCGCAGCACAGGTGCTTTCCGCACAAGAACCAAAGAGATCGGCCCCCATTCCCGCTACATCACCCACGTTATCGCCCACGTTATCGGCAATCACCGCAGGGTTGCGCGGGTCGTCTTCCGGAATCCCCGCTTCAACTTTTCCCACCAAATCAGCCCCGACATCGGCGGCTTTTGTGAAAATACCGCCACCCACGCGGGCAAATAACGCAATAGATGAACCCCCGAGACCGAAGCCGGCGATGACTTCCATCAAAATATGCGTCGGGAGCTGAGCCGGCATGATACTTTTGAGCCCAAGATAGATAATTAACAGTCCTAAGACCGCCAAGCTGACTAGTCCAAACCCCATCACGGAGCCGGAATGCAGGGCAACATTAAATGCGGTGGAGAGGGATTGGTTGGCAGAAACGGTCGTTCGTACATTTCCTTGCGTGGCGATCTTCATCCCGATGAAACCCGAGGCGATCGAAATGATGGCGCCAAAAATGAACGCAATAGCCGTATACAGCCCTTCATTCACATAGTCGGTGTGATGATCATCAATTAACACCGCAATGATGGCGGCAAACACCACCATGAAGATGGCCATAATTTTGTATTCCTGTTTCAGGAAGGCCATGGCTCCGGTGGCAATAGCCGAATGGATTTTCCCCAGACGCTTCCGGGTTTCCGGATCGTCGACACCCATATCAATGGGGATCTTCAGGACCGATGAAGAATAGTAATACGCAACAGCTAATCCAAGAACAGACAGAGCCAGAATAATAGTTACCGACATGTTGGGAATATCTCCATTCTTATGTAAGTGACCAATCGTGAATTATTCGCACCGGCTCAACAGGAACTGTAGGATGAGACCGCCGAATTCTGGAAATGAGCTAAGACCATACGGCACAACCTCTGACCCGACCGTCTATTTGCTCACAAAGAAATGCCCCATTTTCGAATTACCTTCCTTCTATCGTTCTAGCTTGGGGACAAAACAGCGCGCGAGGGGTTGCCCTGGACCGACCAGACACCATCATGACATCGGCCTGATTTAAAAATATGTCATGCCGCCGTTCCGCCGGTCATCAACTCATGTTTATTAGATGACGAGCGCCGAATTTTACCTGTCTGGACAACAATGTTCAAGGTAAAAACCCTAATAACCATTTTTATCGACACCATCACCATATCCAGAGTCAAACATGTGGGATCCTTCAGGCTCCTGCCATTTATTTCATCCGAATGGCGTTTTCCTATTCATGCACGCGCTTCAGAAGTCCCTAAGACACCACGCAATTCTCCTGTTCGAAGCTCCCTCCATTGTCCTGGCGCGAGAGAGCCCAACCGAATCGGCCCGATGGCAATACGAACAATCCTTAGAGCCGGATGTCCCACTTGAGCGGTCATATGTCGAATTTGCCGGTTCATGCCTTCCTGAATTTCCATCCGCAACCATGCCGTAGGAACGGATTTGCGAAAGCGAATAGGGACCGGACGAGGATAGACATCCGGCTCCTCATGAAGAAGCTGCACCTTAGCCGGCCTGGTCCTTTTGCCCTTGACCATAACGCCTTCCCGAAGCCCCACGAGTGCTGAGTCATCCGGAATACGTTCCACTTGCACCAAATAGGTTTTGAAAACTTTTTGAAATGGCGAGGTCAGCCGATGAGCCAGACCTCCATCGGACGTCAGCAAAAGCAGGCCCTCACTATCCATATCCAATCGACCGGCCGGATACACCCGTGCCTCAGCCACATAGTCGGCTAAGGTCGGGCGCCCTTCAGAATCGGTAAATTTTGACAGGACCCCGTAAGGCTTATGCAGTATCAGATGCCGGTGGGGTAATTGCGAGGATATCCCGGCTTGAAATTTGGATTTCATTAGTCTGTGCGTCCGGTCAATCAAAGAAGACCTTTCCTAACTGTCCCCCATGACACTTCCTCTGACTTGTTCAATCTTTCCAGGGAGAACATCCGACAGGAGTGATACCACAAAACTTCACCTTACCGGACGCCGTATCTACCACAAACATTCCTCCCTGAACTCCCTCAACCCTCATTCCTTGGTCACGACCAGCTATAGGATGCTCATTGCTGGAAACGACAGGACATGAAAAAGCCCGGCTCACCCCCACAACACTGACAAGAATCAAACAGATAACAAATAGTTTTCTCCATGTCGTCATAAACATCCCTCTAAAAAAAATTAAACCTATTTCATCGTTGCCAAATCACCATGCCCTCAGCAGTTATTGGATCAACATCAACCACCGATGGGCAAGTAAGAATCGCCTCCCAACTGACTATGGTATGGAGGTCTTCAATCCGGCCTCCTTTCACTTCAAATATCTTATAAAAAATCAGGCCATACAAGTTTGGAAATTTCTTCATTCATTACTGAAAGCCAATCCAAGTCCCTGATGAGGCCCACTTAACAAAAATAGGCAATAGAACAAATCCATACCCGACAGAGCGCTGCAGCACTGCACTCCCTATCCATTTGGAATAGGATTCATTGATCTTTTATTGCCCCATTCAAAAATTTCTGTTACCGTGGTTCACGTAACTACAGTAATCACCTCGCACGTCCCGCTTGTAACTCAAATATAGGACTAACGTATGGCATGGGAACCTAAAGATCCGTGGGGAGGAAGCGGTCAAGACCCCCTCGATGAAGCGCTTCGGAAGGCACAAGACCAACTCACCCGACTCGTGCCCGGCCGGGGTTTCAAATCAATTATTTACATCGTCTTGGCAGTCCTGGCTCTCTGGCAATCGGTGTTTATTGTGGCCCCGGACGAGCAAGGGCTGGTGAAACGGTTCGGCGATATTGTTCGTGAGGTTGAATCCGGACCACATTTTAAAATTCCATTTGTGGAAACCGTTGACACACCTAAGGTTGAAAAACTCCATCGGGTAGAAGTGGGATTCCGCACCGATCGAGGACGTACCCAATTCGTTCCCAAAGAAGCCCTCATGTTGACCGGCGACATGAATATTCTGTCTCTCGAGTTCATCGTCCAATATAAAATTAAGGAAGCTAAAAATTACTTATATAAAGTCGCCGATGTCGAGTCGACGATTCACAACGCCGCTGAAGCAGCCATGCGGGAAGTCATCGGCAAAAGTAAAATTGATGAAGCGTTAACGATCGGCAAAGCCCAGATTCAGCAGGAAGCTCAGGACCTGCTTCAAGGCGTCCTCGATCAGTACCTGGCGGGCGTGCAAGTGGCCACAATCCAACTCCAGGATGTGAATCCTCCCGAGGCCGTGGCCGCGGCTTTTAAAGATGTCGCCAGCGCCAAGGAAGACCGTGAAAAGCTCATTAATCAGTCTCACGGCTACCGAAACGATCTAATCCCCAGAGCAAAAGGGGAAGCGGCTCAAAGCATCAACCAGGCCAAAGGAAGCGCACAGTCACGGATTGCACGTGCGGAGGGGGAAGCCAAGTACTTTCTCCAGACTCTTAAAGAATACAAACTGGCCAAGGATGTCATCAGTAAACGGGTATATATTGAAACGATGGAAGAAGTCATGGCGAACACGGAAAAAATTATTCTGGACTCTAAGGCGGCCGGCAACGTCCTGCCCTTCCTTCCGTTAGACCGCCAATCCGGCTCGCGCGGAGCAACAACCACGCAAGGAGGGGACTCCCGATGAAACAAAATCTCCTCATGGGTGTCATCTTAGTTTTTGGACTGCTTTTGGTATTAGGTCTTTCTCCATTTTTTGTGGTCGACCTAACCGAGACGGCTATTGTGGTCGCATTGGGAAAACCTGTCCAAACCATCACGGAACCAGGATTGAAGTTTAAGATTCCCTTCTACCATCAAGTCACCTTCTTCGATAAACGCTATTTGGACTATGACGCTCCCGCTCGAGATGTCATTACCAGTGATAAGAAATCCCTGGTGATCGACAACTTTGCCAAATGGCGCATTGTGGACCCCTTAAAGGTCTACCAGGCCTTTCAGACTCAACGAGGTGCGCTCCAGCGACTGGACGATATTATTTATTCGGAATTGCGGGTTGAGTTGGGCCGCCATGAACTCGGTGAAATCGTCGCCGCGAACCGGGCATTGATCATGAAGGTCGTATCGGATCGATCCAACGAAAAAGCTTCGGCGTACGGGCTTGAGGTTCTAGATGTACGCATTAAGCGCGCGGACCTGCCTGAGCAAAACGAAAAAGCGATATTTCAACGGATGCAAGCCGAACGGGAACGCCAGGCCAAGCAGTATCGAGCAGAGGGAGAAGAAGAAGCCCAAAAAATTCGCTCCGAAGCTGAGAAAGACAAGCAAATCATTCTGGCCGAGGCTTACAAAACCGCACAGGAACTCCGTGGAGACGGTGAAGCGAAAGCCTACAAAATCTATGCGACCGCCTACGAACAAGGCCCGGAGTTTTTTGAATTTATCCGAACCATGGAAGCTTACAAGAAAACATTCGCGAGCAATACGACGTTGGTTCTTTCTCCGGATTCGGAATTCCTCAAGTACCTCAAAAAACGGTAAACACCTAAAAATCAACCGCCCTCAGGCAGACGATCCGTTTCGTCGTTCATCCCCGACACTCTCCTCATGGCCAATCCTGTACATATTGAACGCCTCATCAAGGGAGGAGTTGGAGAATGGAACAAATTTCGACGGACCAATCAGACGATTCAACCCGATCTGAGCGGAGCCGATCTTTCCGGATACGACTTTACCGGACTTGATTTAAGTCATGCCAATCTGGAAGGGGCAGACCTCTCAGACGCCTATCTTTTTCATGCCAACTTAACAGAAGCCAACCTCTCCGGCGTGAATCTCACCGAAGCCGATGTGCAGGAGGCCAATCTGATCAAGGCTAATCTCTCACATGCCACTATGAGCAGGATTGATTTGTCTGGAACCGGGCTCATTGCCTGCACCCTGGAGGGCGCGAATCTAGAGGGGGCCACTCTTACACGTGCTTCGCTTCCATGGGGAAATCTTACCCGTGCCAACCTGGCCAAGGCCAAGCTCCACTTAACTGATTTGCGTGAGGCTCAACTCGTACAGGCTAATCTGGAAGGGGCCTCACTTCAGGATACATCCCTGACCGGAGCGAACTTACAGGAAGCCAATCTCCAAGGCGCCACCCATGTCTCCATCGATCTTCTCGCCAAAGCCAAAACACTTTATCTGGCCAAACTTGATCACGCTCTCCTTGCACAGCTTCAATCAAATGCTCCAGGACTCTTCACCAATCCATTAGATTAATCCAGCCCTCGACCCTCTCTTTTCCTACTCCGCTCCAGCAAGATAAAAAACTGCTCTGCACGTCACAGAGATCATCAGTGACGCACCACATACGCGCGGCAGATTGCCTATCCAGTATGTAGAAGGATTTGTACTTTTCTGGAAGGCAGAACCGACACAACAAATGTGGGTCTGTTGAAAAAAGCCGCCAGCGGCGTTCTCGCCATTTTTCCGTACTCACGTACTACGCGTACGCTCCGCGCGCACAAGCGGCTGCGGCCTTGCTGGACGGACTTTTTTGAACCGACCCGGAGGCTTTGATGAGTGATCTAATCCTGGGCAAATTTGGCCTTGAAAATCTTTATTATTCAACACTCCCAATGTTGACCTCTCGATAAAAGATGCATAAAGAGCTGCACCTCGAAAGCAAGACATATTCCCTAAAGGAGCTTCGAATGGATACATGGTGCTCGCCTCTTTCCTGGGACCCCAGGGGTCAGGAATGAAATCTCCCGGAATCTGACCTGACGACCAGCTTTGCGTTCACAGCCGCTGATCGGCACCGCTTGGTAAGAAGAGTTTAGGCGTAGACTTGCGGAGACAGAGGAATCAGACACGCAGGAAGGAACGTTGAAGCGGGAGGGGTAGGAGAGTCAACATTGATGCATCCGTCGTACACTCACGCTATGCCGAAAGCAGGAGGGTGTTCAGACAACACCATGCGTGCTTTTGGGTAATCGACAATAATAGTTGATGATACCCACAAGTCCTGCTTGAATGAGAATCCGATCCGTGGAGAAACTGGTAAGACCGACGTCTCTATTTTCGACGGATGGCGACCAGGCGGCCAAGCATTTCTTTAGGAAATTGCGAAGGAGGCAAACTCAGATCAATGCGGGGACCAACACCTTGAACCAGCTTCGGACCTTCTGAGGTGTTCACGATGCCTTTGATGCGAAGGGCTTGCAGTGGTTGAAGTTGTTGAATAAGCTGTTCAGGTGTAAGGTCGTCAGAAAAAGAGAGTTCCTCTGCCTCAAATTCCTCATGCGTGTGAGGAAGGAGTTCGGGCTTTCGTTGAGAGTTGGGTGAAGCCTTTTTCCCGGGAAGGGAAGGAAAAACAATCGTCGTGTCGATTTCACCCTGAATGCTTCGAATCACTGGAGCACCAGGGGCCATATCCTGAAGAAGGTGCTCCAAGCGACCGATTGAGTCGGATGAAACTAAATCGACTTTATTGAAAACCAACAGATCCGCCGAAGATACCTGTTGCTCAAACGTGCCCTGCAGGTCCCGCCCTTGAGCCACTTGTTCGGCATTGACGACAACCAACGCTAAACTTTCACCCACCCACTCCGTGACGGGCTCCCGCCAAAACGTCAGGAGCGTTTCGAAGGGCAATGCCACGCCGGATGTTTCCACCACGACTCGATCCGGACGAATGGTTTCCCACAGATTTTGCAACGTGTTGAGTAATTCACCGGAAAGCTGGCAGCACACACACCCGCCTTCCAGTTCCACATAGCCTGGACCGCCTTCTTCTTGAAGCAAGGCCCGATCAATGCCTAATTCACCAAATTCATTGGAGATCACAGCCAATTTCAGACCCTGTTGTTGGGCATCGGCAATCAAATGCTTGACAAGCGTCGTCTTGCCGGCCCCAAGGAAGCCGGACACCACCAAGGCCGGAACGCCAAGGTCCGGCCCAGCGTTCCCAGTTCGTGCAACAGCTTCTGGTTTTTCATTGTTCATGGAGGGAATGCTCATGCCCACTAGGGACCGGAGGCGGATAAAGACAGGATTGCCTACTTCTGACTGATTTCATACACCAAGAGGACGGAGCCACGTATCGAGATTTCACCTGCCGACACCGATGCATCTCCCCCGCTATCCATCGCCATTGCCATGCGGTATCGACCCTCAGGAGGGGATGGAGAAACGCCACCCTCCAAGACATTGATTAGACGAACCAATTTGAGGTTCAAGGCCTGAGCCAATGCTTCAGCTTTGGCTTGGGCTTGGGCAGAGGCCTGTTTCAAGGCTTCAAGCTTGGTGGGTTGTTCATTTTGCAAGCCCCAGGCAATGCCTGAAAATTTGTTGGCTCCTACCTGTAAGACCCGGTCAACGATCTTTCCCACCACCTCTAGACTACGCACCTCCACATTGACGTGATGGACGACACGATAGCCGATGATACGGGGAACACTGTTCTCTAACGTTCCATCGGTTGGACGTCGCGGGGATGGTGGATATTCAGGAATCACATTCAAGGACGTCGTTTGAATGAGCTCAGAGGGAATATTTAACCGTCGGCATTCCTCCAAGACCTTCACGACCCGCTCCTGATTCTCCATTTGAACATCGGATAGCTTTTCTCCGGCTGTTTCGACCGCAAAACTCAACACCGCTTTATCCGGAGGCACATTGATCGCCCCCTCTGCGGACACGGTTAATCGTGGAAGACCCTCATCATTCGTTTCCGCCCACCCGGATACCGGGAGCAGCAGCAAAAATCCCAGGACCACACCATTCAATATTTTTGAGGCATTCATGGTCTTATACATTGACAAACCCCCTGAATGTTTTTGAGAATGGCTTCTAGTTATGACCAACACCGGTTCGATTCCTCCCCTGACACCTTCTGCCCCGGATCTGCCGGACCGTCTCTGCACCTGGTGTCAAACTTCTATGCTGAAACGTCTCGTCGGCGATGGCAGATTTATTCACTATACCTGCCCGAAATGTATTTTCCAGCATACGTCGAAAGTCCCCGCGCCCCAACACTAGCCTCACGGCGCATTACTTTGTTTTGCCCTTGATTAAAATAAATTGGAAACAATGCGGGTGCCCCCTACCCACGTGCCGATAAGGCTCCCGATCGTGGGAAGGAGAAAAGCCAAAAATACTCGCAGGAGTCGACTCTTCCACCACTTTCGTGGAATGGCAATATCCTCCGCCACGGTTTGAAACTCCCGCACCAGAGGCGGTTGCAAATAGGCCTGGATAAATGCCGTGACATACCCGACTCCGATAACGGGGGTGAGACTGGTAAACGGTGCCGAGATAAATGCAGCGGCGATGGTGAGCGGATGAGCCATGGCCAACAACCCGCCAATCCCACTGGGAATACCATTAGCCAAAATCCAAAACAATAAATTCTCTCCCGCAGCACTTAACCCTTTTTGCCATCCAATCCAGGCAATGGACCCCACTATCAGAACCGGGATACTCCAACCCACTGCCTTCCACGCCGGAGAAACGGGCGGGATGCTTTCAAGCTCTTCCAAGTCCACCTGCTCCCGGCCATTCAATGTGCGGCAAATGCCTTCCACATGCCCGGCGCCAACCACCGCGACAATCCGGGTCCCTGAGGCATCGGCAATTTTTTTGGCTAAATAGTGATCCCGCTCGTCAATGAGCACCGTTTTGAGCGTCGGCACCTCTTTCCCTAAGTCCTTCATCATTTCTGAAAGCACATCCTGCTTTTTGAGATTCCGAATCTCCTCTTCGGAGACTTCAGTGGTGTCGAAGATACTCAGCATGAGCGAGGAAATTAAGAGACTTTTTCGCCAGAATGGTGTGTTGCGCCAGGCCCGACGCATTGTCACCCGCACGTCCCGGTCAGCGAGGGTCACGGGAATATCATGCTTTTCGGCCATACGAATGGCCTCCAGCATTTCGGTGCCTGGAATGACGCCCAATTTATCTCCCAACCGCTTTTGGAAGGAAGACAAAATAAGATTGACCATCAGCGTACTGAGCTGCTGTTTCCGGATGATTTCCTTGAGGTCTAACGATTCCCATCGGTTAGGATGCGAAATGGCTTCAAAACGCTTGGCATCCAATTCGACACAGACACAATCGGGATGCTCCTGTTCAATGACGAGTTTGACCAAATCCACGGATTCTTGTGACACATGGGCCGTGCCAATCAGGATCACGGTCTTCCCATACACGGACAGACACAAGACATCGGCTTCATACTGCCCCACCAAACCTGTGGGTGATTCCGACACAATTGCTGGTGGGGTATAATCTGAATTTTTCATGGGCACACCATGACATATCCGGCAAGGAACTTGTCAAGCCTCATGGTTATCGACCACAATATTCTCATTACATTGACTTCAGTGACTATCAACAAACCATTCCAGCACGACGACATGGAGGTTTGAGTGCCATCCGAATCTCAACGACCCGTTCAACGTCCCCCCGTGTGGATGTGGATCAGTGCCGATGGAGGACGATGGCGGATCAATCATACACCAAACGGCGTGTGGTCCTGTCGGATAGGTCTTGGGGGAAAACGCGTTGGATCTTGGAAAACCGGACTTCCTCCTAGTCTGGACTCCTGGCCCAAAGGCAAAAATCAGGAATAAAGAACTCGCCTTGCACTGAGATTCTCGTCTAAAACTTACAAGTCAAACAGGAAATTGACATTATCCCCGCCAAAGGCTTTGACCGTTCCCTCAATCACTTTTTCGTTCTCTGAATACACCCACACCGCCACATCCGATAATCCGGTCAGTCGCTTCATCTGTTCCATGAGGACCAGAATGATTTTCCGCCCTCGTTCGCGATCGGCCGACAAACGATGAAACAGGCCCTGGGTTACATGGAGTTGGAGAAGATGGCCCTTCACAATCACTTTGGTAATCTCAGGATTTTGCCCCATTTGGGTTTTAATGGCATCCACGATCTCTTCATTCGATTTTTGGGTCTTCATAAATAGCTCCAGTTTGACGATGTTGCGAACAGCATGGAGAGAATTGGCGGATTTAGATGAGAGGTTGCGTCGCCAGCTCCAACCAGGCACGCGTATCGGTATCCACGAGGGATTGGAGATCCGCCCACACACGGGCATGATAGGTGTCCACCCACTGACGTTCTTTAAGCGATAACAATTCCATGGCGATGAGGGCTCGTTCAAATGGCACAATTGTCAGGGTATCAAAGGTCAGAAACCTCCGGGATGAGTTTTTGAAGGACTCATCCTCCACCACCGTCACCAGGTTTTCCAAGCGAATCCCATAGGCACCGGTTTTGTAATAACCCGGTTCATTTGACACAATCATCCCCGGCTTCAGGGCGACCGCATTGGCAGCCTTCCCGATCCGTTGTGGGCCTTCATGGACCCCTAAAAAACTCCCGACACCGTGGCCTGTCCCATGATCGTAATCCAACCCCATTGTCCATAGGGGCGCCCGTGCCAGCGCATCCAATTGGCTACCTGTGGTCCCTTCAGGAAATCTGGCCGTGGCCAGAGCAATATGGCCTTGTAACACGCGGGTATAACGATCACGATGTTCGTCCGAAGGAGGTCCAATCGCAATGGTCCGGGTGATATCGGTCGTTCCGTCCAAATACTGCGCTCCGGAATCCACCAGATATAATGTCCCGGACTCCAGACGCCTATTCGTCTCCGGAGTCGAATGATAATGCACAATAGCGCCATTTGACCCTGCACCCGAAATTGTAGGAAAGCTGCAATCCTCCCACAACGCCTGCTTTCGGCGACAGGCATCGAGATAGTCCACGGCCTCTAATTCAGTCACCTGTTCCTTGGGACCTTCCCGGGCCAGCCACGCCAGAAACTGACACATGGCCACTCCATCCCGTTGATGCGCCGCATAGGCTCCTGCAATTTCTACGGGATTTTTACAGGCCTTCGGGAGCACACAGGGATCATCTTTATGCACAAGATCAGCCCCACTCCGGGTTAATGTGGTGAAAATCCAGGAATTGGTTTTAGCCGGATCACACAGCACCCGATTCCCATGGGTCCCCAACTGTTGTAAGCCGGCTTCAAATTCCTCCGGTAGTGCAAAGGAAATGTCCGGACCCAAATGTGCTTGCAAGCCCGGGGTGATTTTTTTCGGATCGACAAACAGGGCGACCCGACCGGTGGCGTAGAGAATAGCCTCGCACAATGGTAGTGGAGTATGAGCTACATCCGAACCGCGAATGTTCAACAACCAGGCAATGGAATCGGGTGCCGTAATGATGGCCGCATCGATCCGGTGTTCCAAAAACCTCCGGCTTACTATCTCACGCTTAACCTGGGAAATTTCCCCCGAAAACTCCAGCAGATGAGGCTTGATCATACCTGAGGGTGGTTGAGGCCGATCATGCCAAACGCCATCGATCGGATTCGATGCACAGGGGACGAGTTGTGCACCGACTCGTTTAGTTGCGGTCTGAAACCGTTCGAGATCCCGCGGGGTATGAAGCCAGGGGTCATAGCCGATGCGATCGGTTGGTGTTGCACGAAGTGCCAACCATTCTTCTGGTGAAATTTCTCCACTATTGTGAAGCGTAAAGCTTTTCTCATCAACCTGATCAGCCACTTGAAGCGTATACCGGCCATCCACAAACATTGCGGCTTCATCCAGTAAGACAATCGCCGTCCCCGCCGAACCGGTAAACCCGGTCAACCAGGCAAGCCGCTCTGCGCAGGGAGGGAGATATTCATTTTGATATTCATCCGTATGCGGCACCACAAAGCCCGTCAATCGTTGACGGACCAGCTCCGCTCGTAGCGCCAGAAGATGTTCACATGCCATCACAACTTTCCCATTATCCTAAACTTTCCGGGTTGACTTCTTTCCTTGAGCGAGCCCTTGCGAGAATAACACATTCGCTACTGCCTGCCGATTGTTTAAACACATGCACCTCGCATACGAAAGATCGTCTACCATCATTTTAAACGATGAAAAAGGGAAGCGCACCCGAAAATCTAATGAATGGCTTGCAAGGCAGTCTCTTCGGTGGGATACGTCGGAACCAGTTGGGGAAAATTTGCGTCTTCCAGTAAGGTTTTCACCGGCTGTTGGGGTTCGACGACGCTCATGGCCATATGATTGTCATTCAAGTCGAGGTAGGCGAGTACCAGCCCCCCCAACCCAATGGTGTCCATGAACGTAACACCCTCCATATTAAAAATGATATGCTTGGCGCCGGAGAACCTGGCGGATTTCACCATCCCCTGGAACACTTTCCGGGAGTACACGGTCACTCGTCCTGAAATCATCAAGACCAGCGTTGTATCTTGCATTCGTTCGGCTACTTGCATTTTGACACCAGGGGTTATTTTGTTATTTTCGGCAATTTCCTCCGATTCTTGCTGAATGCCCCTGATTTCCTCATGATGTCGAGGGTCTTTTACAACACACAGGTAGACAGCCTCATGATGGAAAGAGCATTATGGCGGATCTTGGGCCGTCCACTGGCAAAAAATAACATACCGAAATTACGAAGAAACTGAGAGAAAATACAGAATATCGTGCCTGAGCGGCAGAAAGCTGTCGGAGTGGTCAAGGGGAAGGCAGCCCCGAGGCTCATTGGGGAATGTTCCCCCCACACAATGATCTTCGCTGCAGATCAGAAAATTCCTAACAACACTCTCCAGGAACATCTCCTACATTTGCGACAACTTCAATTGTGAAGAACAACTTATCCCCTCAACAAACCGACTCCCTGCACCTGCACTCTTCAACACCACCTCACCTCCTCTCTCTGTTAAAAGAACATTTTGGTTTCACGGCCTTTCGGCCTTTACAAGAAGAGATCATTCGGGATGTCCTCGCTGAGCGCGACGTGGTAGCCCTGTTACCCACGGGAGGAGGAAAGTCTCTGTGCTTTCAATTACCGGCGCTGGCACGCTCTGGCCTGACAATCGTTGTCTCGCCGCTCATTGCGCTGATGAAAGATCAAGTGGACGGGCTCCGAGCCAATGGCATTGCTGCAACGTATCTCAACTCATCTTTGACCGCGAAGGAATCCCAGATTCGCTTGAGGGGTCTGCACCAGGGAAACTACCGCCTCCTCTACATGGCACCGGAACGCCTCATGGTCCCCGGATACATCAGCCTAATCCGAAATTTTCAGGTCAATCTGCTGGCCATTGATGAAGCCCACTGCATCAGCGAATGGGGCCATGATTTCCGGCCGGAATACCGGAGACTTGTGGAACTCCGAGATCAGGTCCCGAACCTCCCGATCATCGCACTCACCGCCACCGCCACAGAGCGGGTGCAAAAAGACATCGTCACACTTCTGCGATTGCGTGATCCAGCCTGCTACGTCGCCAGTTTCAACCGGCCCAATCTGACCTATCAGGTCCAGCCAAAGGACAACCCGTTTGGACAAGTCCTCGCATTTCTCCGGAAACGCCCCAAGGACTGCGGAATTTTGTACTGCCAGAGCCGGAAAACCACGGAAAGTGTGGCCGATCGTTTACAGCATTATGGCCTGAAGGCACTGCCCTATCATGCCGGCCTGAGTGCCGAGGAGCGCACGCGGCATCAGGAATTGTTCCTGCGAGACGAAATCCAGGTGATCTGCGCCACCATTGCCTTCGGCATGGGAATCAACAAGCCTAACGTGCGATTTGTCATTCACTACGATTTACCAAAAAACCTCGAAAGCTATTATCAAGAGACCGGGCGTGCCGGGCGGGACGGCCTGCCAAGTGAGTGTCTCCTGCTCTTCAGCGCAGGGGATACGGTCAAGCAGCAACGCTTCATCAATGAAAAACCTAACTTCCAGGAGCAGCAGATCGCCAACAGGCAATTACAGGAAATGGTGCACTATGCGGAATGTGCCACATGCCGGCGTCGCACCTTGCTCCAATATTTTGGAGAACAGGTTGAATCCGAAAACTGTGGCGGATGCGATAACTGCCTGACGCCCAGGGATATTTTCGACGGCACAGATGCCGCGCAGACCGTACTCTCTTGCGTTGAAGAGATACGCGGAACAAGTGGATTTAGCGTCGGACTCAATCACGTCATCGCCGTACTCACCGGAGCCAACACCGAGAAAATCCGTCGATGGCGTCATGACCAATTAGCCGGTTACGGGAAAGGGGGAGCCCACCGGAGGCCCGAATGGGCTGCGATCAGCCGGGAACTCATCCGACTGGGATATCTCCAACAAACGGCAGATCCATTCACCGTGGTGGAAGTCACCGACCAGGGTCAGCATTTCCTTCAAGACCCCAAGACGCTCATGCTCACAACGCCCATGAGCACACCGGAACGCAAGGCGCTCTCTGGCGGGGACCTTGATCACGATGAGATGCTCTTCACTCGCCTCCGCCAACTGCGAAAAACGATAGCCGACGAGCGTGATGTGCCGGCCTACGTCATATTCTCCGATGTGGCACTACGGCAAATGGCACGCGACTATCCAACCAATGAACAGGAATTCCTCCAGATTAGTGGAGTCGGGAATCGGAAATTACAGGAATTTGGGCCTACGTTTCTGGCAGTCATCGCAAGGCACTTGGAAAATTATGCTCCCCTGACTATTCCAAAAGAGCCGACTCCCCCACCGGAACCACCGGTCTCTTCCAAAAGAAAGTCGCTTGGGGATACCGTCCATGATACGTTGCGCTTTTTTCGGTCGGGGCATTCCATCGAACAGATCGCCACTAAGCGCGGCCTAGTCACCAGCACCATCTATGGACACCTGGAACAGGCCATCCAAGCCGGTGAGCGGGTAGACCTCACCCAACTGTGGACACCGGAGCAGGAATTAGAAATGACCGCGGCTTTTGAAAAAACAGGGTTTGGCAATCTCACCGGCGCCAAAGAGCTACTCGGCAACCTCTACGATTTCGGCCAACTCCGGCTCTTCCGCGCCGTTCATGGCAAAAAGGGGTAATAATTCAATCAGATCCCTTTTCAGGCGTTTGTTATTCCAAGTGGGTGCCTACCACGAGCGTATTGGAGAATAGTGGGGAAGGGTTTCACGTTGTCTGCAAGTCGAAATATCATATGAGAGTCCCCGGCAGGCGGGGCTGATTTATGTTGAACCCGGGTTTGCTTCTGCGACATGAAAAAGGTCATACCAGGACGAGCCCTTTTATCCGCAGAATAAAAGGGCTCGCTCATGAGCAATCACACTAAGGGGTGAGGTTAATTTCGACGTTGAAGAAGTAGTCGTTGGCGCCGTTTCCTGGCCTCATCGTATCCACGGCAGCACTCGGGTCGGCTTCCCCTCCCAAGGGTATGGCAATAGCATCATTCGGTTGATCAAGAAAACTATCAAATAGTATTTGTTCGGGTATTGTTCCTAACCGTGCTATTTCCAGTCCACCTGGAGTTTCCCAGTTGAAGAGCGAACCTGAAGCAGATTGTACGATGACGGAATTGGGTGTGGCGGAAAAAACGTTGGTAACCACCACTGGAGTGGAGTTGAGATTGCCAAGATCTGGACAATCGGCGTCGGGGGGAAGCGAGCAAGGGTCAAACGTCTTAGGGTATTGGCCGAATTCAACAGTGTCGCCTGCATTAATCACACCGTCCATGTTGGTATCAACAAGCTCCGAGATTTCAACGTCGACTTGCGAGTCGTACGTTCCATTCCGGTCTGTGTCGGTGTATGCCCGGGAAAAAACGTTCCGTGCGATGACCTCGTTGCATTCTGCATCCAGAGTGATCGTTCCAGCACCATTTGAACTTGCGGGGAATATATCCCCGTGTTTGGCCAGGTGATTCTGGACTGCGTTCCCACTAACGGAAATTTTCTTAAAAACCCCTTCATCCGCGTCAAAATGGCATATCTCCACTTTTGGCATCTTGGCAGCTTCAACGTGCTCCGTTGCTAGAATACACAAACCCGCAAAAGCTGCGCTGAGCCATACCGATGATTTTTGCCCTCTTCGATCGACCAAATTCATAACATCCTCCAAATGTGTGGTTATGAATCATACATCGGTTGGTTACCCAAAAAAGGAAAGTACCACGGAGCCAAATAATTTCACCCACGGCCGAAAATAGTAAAATACAAGCGGACCCATCCTCCCATTAGTGAGTCGCGGACGTACTGGCTTGGGATGCTTCAACCAATGGTCAAGGCCAAAGCCCCTAAGTGGCATCAAAAACACTACACTTATTTCAAGGGGATTTTCTGTAGGCGGTATCGCCAATCAACGGGTATGAGCGGCCAGTGCTATCAATAAGGACTTGGAACAAGCTATACAAGCGAGTGAGCCGGTAGACCCACCCCTCTCCGGACACCAGAGCGGGAGTTAGAAATGACAGCGGGTTTTGGGAAACCAGGGTTTGAAAATCTCACTTGCGCCAACCTGCCATGCGGCGATCTCTATCACTACGGCCAACTCCTCTCCCGCGTTTTTAGTAGGGAAAGGGGGCCATGAGAAACTTCAATCCAACCTAAGGGATTTTACACTTTCATTCTGTTTCCACTTTATTGTGTGCTCTTTAATAACGGTCAAGTAGGGATGTCGTAACTCTGGCTATTTCGTTCTCTCGTGTGTATTCATATTTTGGATAGAACACCCAATATTCCTTTGGCAACTGAGAATCTCTGCCAAACTCCAATTTCAAAACCTCACCGTGCTCTTCTATTGCGATTTTAATTCGTTTCGTTGGATGGGTATGATGCGCCTGGAAAGGCCTATTATCCATGTTGTGTAGCATAGCCAAGACTTCGGCCTTCTCTTTCGCAAATTCGTCATTTATCAATATTTGGTAACCATCTCCTATGTCTGCTAGGAAATCTCTCGCCTCCCGATAGGAATAGAAGGACAAGATTTCGCTAAACAAAAAAGCGGCAAGAAAAGGGATGACAAACGCGAAAATGACCACACCTTGGAACCTGAATATTTTTTTGCGCCTCCATAACAAGTCTCTGATACCCAAAACAAAATAGATCAGTAGAGCAATGAATGCTGACACGTTCAGCACAGTTATAGCTTGATCAATCCAATACAAACAGGGTCTCCCCAATAGGCAACCTGCGAGGCTTCTAGTTGGTGAATATGTTTTGTGGAGCCATTTTCTATTCTTACTTGAATTACTTTTGTTGGATGTCCACGAAGGAGACTTCTATGCAAGAAACCGGAATCTTTAGAAACGATGATGAAACTCTACTCCAAAGCTAATTGCCAGATGGCTTCATCATCTTGGCCGGTTAGGCCAAAACCCTTGATATTTTTGGAGCCGGAAAAAACGAAGTCGAGAATGGGAGCGAGTTTAAAAGAAAGATTCTGGTCGAAAAGTAGCTTCATGGCAAGGCGCAGAAAGCTTCTTCTCACGATCGGCGGCAAACCAAATACTGGCATGAATATCATCTTTGGTATAATTCGGAAAATTACTGATAATTTCGTCCTCGGTCATCCCTGAAGCCAAGTATGCCAGTTCATCCGAGACCGTGATCCGCATGCCTCATATGTAAGGATTCCCACTACGTTTCCCATGTTCGATGGTGATGATATCTGCGTAGTTTATAGTCAACATGGTACCCCGAGGTTACAAAAATGCCAACACATTGACCAATTTTTCGCATGGAATAAAGCCTTCTTGCCTGCGTATGTCACTCTCCGACGCCTGCCGTCCAGGCCCTAATGGTGGACGCTCTTATCTACCGGCGGGCCTTGTCTGAATGCAGCGAGCTGGACCGCTCTTCCATGACTTGCGTCCACCATATCTGATGAGACAGGACGTGGCGTCACTGGTTTTGGCTACTTTTGCCAAAACAAAAGGAGGCCGTCTGCAGGGGCGAAACCCTGCATCTACCGTACATTTAAAAATACACGGCTAGAAACAGAAACATGGAACAGAGCTTGTTGATCAATTAAATGATATCCCTTACATGCCTATGACGATCTAATGATTATGGCCCCCATCATGTGAATGCCCATGCTCAAGTTCTTGCTTTGTGGCTTCCCGCACACTCAAAACTTTAATATCAAAGTTGAGCGCGATACCGGCAAGGGGGTGATTCGTATCAATGGTGACGGTATCCCCATCTACTTTCACCACCATAATTTGCTGCGTCGTGCCATCCGGCGCCTGCGCCTCAAAGACCATTCCCGGTTCAACCGAATCTACTCCCTCAAATGCAGCCCTTTCGATGCTCTTGATCCCGTCAGGAATGACCTCTCCATAGGCATCGGCAGGCTCAATCCTGACCTTCAGAACATCACCCTCTCCTTTACCGGCCAGCGCTTTCTCCAGCCCGGGGATGATATTCCCCGCACCATGCAAGTATACCATAGGCTTTGACCCATCTGAACTATCCAACACCTTACCGGCATCGTCAGTGAGCTTATAATTGACGCTGACCACCGAATTCTTCCCAATCAATACAGACATAATCTCTCCTTCCTTTTCCTATTTTTTTTTATGACTATTCACGCACGCAAAGGTGTATCTTCCACGCTCACCACCAGACCGTAAATTTTGATCGCGGCCATGGCTTATCCATCCATGACGTGTCAGGCAAAGGCAACTTGGAGGCTTCTTGAACGGTCAGCCATCCACCAGGCAATTCAAAATGGGATGTTGTGCCACGTCCGGTTATCCAACTAATTTTTTTCGCTTGTTCACTGGCTTCGGCCACATCCAACGTTAACCGACAATCCTGAGCCACATAATCCAGGACCGTCTGAAAGTCGCCATCCTTCCACAGCTTCGGGGCGACGGAGCCATCCACATTCGCGGGTTTACTCACACCAATGGCCTTCGCCGCGGCGTTGAGCTTAATCGGGAACCCTTTTCCGCAAAAGAAGTGATACATCATGTCCACGTGGCTCATCGCCAATTCACGGCAATCATCAACCTGGCCGGATTCTTCCGCCACAATCACAAAATCGAATCCCAGCCCATTGTGGGTGATGATGGTATAGCCCTCCTGCAATTTTCTTTTGAGATGCTCGACAAAGGCCGTGACATCCGCCTTGGTCATTTGCGGCGCAGGAGATCCATCTGGATTTTTCGAGTAAAATGTCACAGCCGATGATTCATCGCTGCACCAGGTGGCCATACAGGTGATGCCGAGAGGCCGATGATCATGTAAATCACCGAAATTTTCCGGCAAAATTTTTGCCGTTTCGATATCAAAGGCCAGATATTTACGGGACATTCGTCAACCCTCCCCACAATGGAACCGGATGGCCTGATTAAAGGTCATCATATCGACCGCCATCCCACGATTGTTTTGGGTTTTCAGGAACAATGCGGTGTTAGTGGTGTTTGATCAACACGGCGTTTCAGAAACAGCTTTTTGAATGACACCTTCGGCATCGAGTTCAAACGTTTTATGACACTCATACGAAGTGCCATACACTTCACCCCCCAATGGATGACGAGTTATCCGTTGAATATATTCCAACCGTTGTCCGCCGTCAGGCAAAGCCGTCTCTTTAGTCGGCGTCCCCATCACCCGAATAAGCTCTTCACGATGCACGCCCTTCCATCCATATAGTTGTTCCTGAGGGAAAAGACCGCAGCCCATGGCAAAAACACCTAAAAATGCTACAAAAATAAACGACAATCTTTTCACTCGTACATTCCAATCATCAGGTTCGACAGAATTGTTCTCTCTCATTACTTCCCTATACCGGGAAAGACTCATTGGCGGCGTATTACGTATTTAATTTCTGAATCGGCATTGCCCGTCTACAATCCATCCTTAGGACCTGAAGTCTCTCCCATCTGAAATTAACAGGTTAAATGGCGGCAAAACCACCATACCCGAGGATAAGGAGATATTTCCACTAAACGCGTTTCCGAATCTTTGGGTGTCGGGAGTTGCGATTGGATAGGAAGACCGGCTAAATCGGGATAAAGTGAACGAACTTCGGCTTTTGCGTCCTCTAAATCAGTTTCCACGAAAACCTCAACCAACCGAAGATACGTCGGGGGATGTATTTTCACTTCCCATTTCCCCAGATAATTCAATTCACCCTTCCTTACCTGGAACGTCAAATTCAATTGGGCCATAGATCGGAAAGCCCCTTCATTGATCTGGAGCCGCACCAACTCATATTCACCCGGCGGAAGTGCGAGAAAAAATGGCGAGTCCGCAGACTCGATATCCACCCGGAACCGTTCCGTCGTAGAGTGATTCATGAGCTCAAAAAATCGAACCTGTGGCGTATACCATCGGGTCGTCTGGCCGGTGAGGCTGGCTTGAACCTGCCCATAAACGATTGTTTGATCCGCTGAAAGACTGGCAGGCAACGGCGCCATTCTCGTAGCACATCCGAGGAAAGAAAAGACTATTCCGAGGACTACCATCAGGCTTCTTATTTCTTGCATGACCAAATAGCCTCTCGCGTTTTTCATCAATCGGTCTGAAAAGAAATTTTTGGCCTCAACAATACTACTTTCTTCTTGTGTGAACGAAATTGCATGCACCACATACCGAAAAAGCGGCCTCCCGGGTTCACCTGGTCGCTCGAAGTCAGTAAAGCAGAAAGCGGGCACCCAACCAAGCGTTGCACTTCCGCTTTTTTATTATATCAGAGGGATGATGTGTTCCTGCCGTGACGATGACACGAACCGTGTCCGATTTTTGTTCATGATGATGAATGATCATCATGAACGATACGCCCATTAAGATATTCGATAATGTGCGCCAATTTCTCAATGGAATTGACAATCAGGCGCATTGAATCCACCTGAATGCAGGAGGGCCCGCTATGCCAGATTTCAGGCCATGCGGATTCGTGTGTACTACGACGCCGGCCCGGCAAAGCGAGAAAGGGCTACTGCTCGATTTTCAAGGAAATCAAAGGCTATTCGCAGATTCAATAGCCAGCCAGCAGTTCCTGCGCGAGGAGACGACTCACCAAGGAGCCTTTGATGATGTGAATGGAATGTACGAAATCAATGGCGTCGATAGGTGAGCAAATTTGAGAATCAGACGGTCTGATGGAGGACATGCGTGGCACGTCTCAAAACCTGACTTCAGGAAGCTTATGGATTGAAAAACTACCGGACCTTTAAAAGAATGGGCACATGAGAGTGCCCGGAAAGAAATATCGACTGATCAACCCAGCACCGACTTCACCGTCTCGCCAATTTCAGCAGGGTTTTTTACCACCCGCACTCCAGCCGATTCGAGGGCGGCCATTTTATCGGCTGCAGTGCCTTTTCCTCCGGTGATAATGGCGCCGGCATGGCCCATCCGTCTTCCGGGAGGTGCCGTAATTCCGGCAATGAAACTCACGACCGGCTTGGTCATCTCTTTTTGAATATAGGCCGCAGCCCGCTCCTCGGCATCGCCGCCGATTTCCCCAATCATCACGACCGCTTCCGTTTCCTCGTCCTCCTGGAACATGTGCAACAAATCGATATACCCGGTGCCGATGAGCGGATCGCCACCGATGCCGACGCAGGTCGTTTCGCCAAGACCTAAATTAGTCAGCTGATTGACGGCTTCGTAGGTTAAGGTGCCACTTCTTGAAATGACCCCGACACGCCCTTTTTTATGAATGAAACCTGGCATAATCCCGATCTTGCACTCCTCGGCCGTTATAATTCCCGGACAATTCGGGCCGATCAGACGTGTAGTCTTCCCATAGAGCGCCCTTTGGACCCGAACCATATCATTGACAGGAATCCCCTCTGTAATACAGATGATCAGCCATATGCCGGCATCGGCGGCTTCTAAAATTGCATCGGCGGCAAAGGGAGGTGGCACAAAAATCAATGAGGTGGTGGCTTCAGTCTTCTTGACGGCTTCACGAACGGTATTAAACACCGGGATGCCTTCTACTTCCTGACCGGCTTTGCCAGGCGTCACGCCGGCCACAACTTTCGTTCCATACGCCTTGCACTGGGTCGCGTGAAATGACCCTTCTTTGCCGGTGATCCCTTGAACGACAACCCGGGTATTTTTATTCACCAAAATGCTCATGCCACATCACCTTTCACCAATCAAGGAGAATATTTCCACGATCAGGTTAACTATTTCTTTTTTCTGAGAGCGACAATACGTTGAGCGGCTTCCCAGAGGTCAGCGACCCCTTCGACCTTCAAACCTGATTCGGCTAGAAGCTTTCGGCCTTCTTCCGCATTGGTTCCTTGAAGTCGAACAACAACAGGTAGCTTGATGCCGACTTCCTTCGCCGCATCAATCACTCCATGGGCAATACGCTCGCACCGTACAATCCCGCCGAAGATATTAATGAATATGCCCTTGACCTTTTTGTCTTTCAACAGAATGCGAAATCCGGCTGCGACCGTCTCTTTTGTCGCCCCACCGCCCACATCTAAAAAATTCGCCGGTTCGGATCCCGCCAACTTAATGACGTCCATGGTTGCCATCGCCAAACCCGCCCCATTGACCATGCAACCGATGTCACCATCAAGTTTGACATAGTTCAGATTATTGCTACCCGCTTCAATCTCCAACGGTTCTTCTTCGTGCAGATCCCTGAACTTTTGAATATCAGGATGTTTAAATAGCGCACTGTCATCAATGGAGACTTTTCCATCCAACGCGACCAGACGCTTATCCGTGGTAATGACCAATGGATTTATTTCCACGAGCGATGCGTTTTTTTCCATGAACAGGCGGTACAGATTTTCCAACATTTGAAAAAACGGCTTCACCACTGCCGGCTCAAGCTCTGGAAGTCCCAAGCCGAAGGCCAGATTTCTTCCATTGTATCCCTGGAATCCAACTGCCGGATCAATGGACTCTTTCAGCAATTTGTCTGGTGTATGTTCGGCCACTTCCTCAATGTCCATGCCACCTTCCGTACTGGCAATAAACGTCGGAAAGCCTGACTCACGGTCGACCAGTAAACTCAAATACAATTCCTTAGCAATCCCTGCACCTTCTTCAATCAGTAAACGCCGAACTTTTCTGCCCTTGGGACCTGTCTGATGGGTCACCAGAGTTTTCCCGAGAATTTCCTTAGCCAGTTCCGGCACTTCAGTTTTATTTTTGGTTATTTTCACCCCGCCGGCTTTGCCTCGTCCACCTGCATGAATCTGCGCTTTCACCACAAATACGGGGGTATCAAGAACTGAGGCCCATTTTTCAGCCGCTTTGACGTTTTTGATTTCCTTGCCTTTGGGTACAGGAATCCCAAACTGCGCAAAGAGCTGTTTGGCTTGAAACTCGTGAATATTCATAAATCCTCTTCGTAGGTTCTACAGCTCAAATCGGAACATTCGGCGATGACAATATCCCGTTTGGTGATCAATCGACTTGACAATTACTTGTTGGTGTAAGCCGGCAAGACCATCGGTGAAATGATGCTAGCGGACACATGATGCCGTTTGGCTTCGGCTCGAAACCGCTTCAGATGGTCTAAGGTCAACGCACGTTTCGGCAGAGACTTGGACCGCTCTGCAGCAAAAATACCTGTTCGCTTGCCAAACACCATTAAGTCCAACAAAGAATTCCCCATGAGCCGGTTTCGCCCATGTAAACCGCCGGAGGCCTCTCCAGCCACGAATAAATTGGCCACAGGCGTTTCTCCATTCACATCAATCTTGACGCCCCCATTTTGGTAATGCAGCGTGGGATAGATCAGTACCGGATCTTTCCGGATATCGACCTGGTAACGCTCATACTGCCGAACCATCGCGGGAAAATGTTTATCCAATGTTCCGGGTCCATGTTCCACATCTAACAACGGCGTATCCAGCCAGACGCCTACCCTACCTGATGGTGTTCGAACGCCTCGCCCCTCTTCACATTCCCGAATGATCGACGAGGACACAACATCACGGGTATCCAATTCGTTCACAAATCGCTCGCCCTTCCCATTCACCAAATGGCCACCCTCAGAACGAATGCCTTCTGTCACCAGTGCACCGACTAATTGCTCAGGATACACCCCACCTGAAGGATGATATTGAAAGGTATCGATTTGAACGAGAGGCACGCCGAGACGATAGGCCAGGACCAGGGCATCCCCTGTCGCCCCGAAATGATTGCTGGTTGGAAATCCCTGAATGTGCAACCGGCCAATTCCGCCTGTTGCCAGAATCACCGTTTTAGCCGCAACGACGATAAACCGATTGTTGTCTAAGTCTTTCAGCACCGCTCCCGTGCAGGCCCCATCGGCATCGCTTAACAATTCCACCGCAGCGACAAATTCCAACAATGGAACCTTCTGGTTCAGCACTTCGTCTTTCAACACTCGCATGATTTCCAAACCGGTATAATCGGAGCAGGTTAACAGCCTGGCCTTTGAGCTTCCTCCCCCTTTTTTCACATGCAGATTTCCATCAGCATCCCGATCGAATAAGACACCCAATTCCAACAGCCATTTCGCAATAGACGGTCCCTCTTCCACCATGACCTTTAACAACTGGTGGTCATTTTTCATGTGCCCGCCCTTTAGGGTGTCCAAGAAATGCTGGACAGGCGAATCGTCAGAGCCGACGGCAATTTGCATCCCTCCTTGGGCCATAACCGAGTTGGAATCCCCCAGGCGCAACTTGGTGGCTAGTAACACATTGGCTCCCTGGGCGTGGGCATGGAGCGCCGACGCGCACCCCGCCCCTCCTCCACCAACGACAAGAACATCCACGGTGTAATCCGGAGTGAGATTAAGGTCTGACGGGACCGGGCTCTCCCCTTCCAACAGAGTCGCCACTTCGGTCACAGTTGATTGACCCGCATTCGGGCCAAAAACTATGGGACGGTAGGCATGAGCCCGATGATCAGGATGGTATTTCTTGATAAGGCTATCCCGTTCGGCTGGAGAAAGCTTGGGAAAACTTTTAGACCGACGGGCGTCTCGGGTTTGATGAACTAAATTTCTCTGATCGGTAAGTTCCATGAGAAAAGCAAGAAAAACAGCTTAGGTTGTGGCGGCGGAGGTATTTTGTAATTCCTCATCGGACAACTTAAGGATACGATCCCATTCCTGTTGAAAATGTCCATCGGTAATCTCCTGAATACGTTTCGATAGGCCTTCAGGTTTTTCGGTGAAATGCACGCCTTGAGCGCGGCTGGCATAAAGCGCGACAAGATTGGGAGCAATATCAGCGATACAGACGGGCGCGCACATTCCACACATAACACAATCCATGAACATTTCAGAGACCGCTTTAAAATCGCCAAACACCGCTTTCCACACCCCTTCCCGCACGTCAATATGTTGCGGGCAAGCTTCAGTGCAGGCATTGCAGTTCCGGCATAAGGGAGCTTCAGGATAGAGCGTAAACAAATCCTGCTTAGGATCTTTGAGCTCAAGAAGGTTGTAGGTTGCTTTTCTCGCCGGAAAAGCCGGCATAAACGAAAAGGACATGCCATCCTCGACTGCCATCGAACAGGCCAAACAGGTTTTGACCTTTGGATCGTCTTTCGTACGGTAATAGGTCGCACAGGCTCCACAGAACCCGCCTAAGCATCCAACTCCACGAATCACATCCTGCCCTGCATACCACAGGGCCTTGATCAGGGTGATACCGGCGGGAACCTGGAACGGCTTCCCTTCAATCTCCACCGTAACCATCTTGGGTTGGAGACGCTCTTCTTGCTCCAAAGTATTTTTCTTATCCAATGTGTCCGGCATAGCTCAGAGATAGTACCTTATACGATTGACAAATTTCTCGTCGTGCGTTTCAACCACCCGGCCCAATTAAATGGGTATTAATTTAACGCATTCAATGCGGACCCAGCCTTAAACCAGGTGATCTGTTGTTCGGTCATACTATGATTGGCCTGAATGACCACTTCCTGACCGTTCTTCTTGTGAAGAACGACTTGCACTGGCTTGCCTGGCGCTAGCCCACTTAACCCTTTCACACTGATCCGGTCTTCTTGTTCAATTTGATCATAATCCTTGGGATTCGCAAACGTCAGCGGAAGAATGCCTTGTTTCTTGAGATTAGTCTCATGAATGCGAGCAAAACTTTTTGTCAGGACAGCTTGGACGCCCAAAAATCGTGGAGACATCGCCGCATGCTCACGGCTGCTCCCTTCCCCATAGTTTTCATCTCCCACCACAAACGACCCCAAACCTTTTTCTTTATACCTTCGGGCAATTTGCGCAAGAGTCAATCCTGACTCTCCGGTTAAGACATCATTGCCTTTTCCCGCCTCGTCTGAAAAGGCATTGTTGGCTCCAAGAAACATGTTGTCACTGATCTTGTCCAAATGTCCCCGGAATTTGAGCCATGGGCCCGCGGGAGAAATATGATCCGTCGTGGTCTTTCCTTTGGTTTTTATTAATAGCGGCAACTTTTCAAAATCTTTTCCATCCCATTTTGGGAAAGGCTTTAATAACTGCAATCGCTCGCTGGTAGGAGGAATGTCCACTTGAAGCTTCGATCCATCCTCAGCAGGTTGGACAAAACCTTCTTCCCCTTTGGCAAAACCCTTGGCCGGCAATTCATCCCCCTGAGGCGCCTCAAATTTGAAGTCTTTCCCATCTGCGGTTTTTAATGTACCCGTGATCGGATCAAAGCCCAGATCACCTGAAAATGCATAAGCCGTGACCACTTCAGGACTGGCCAGGAACGATAACGTCTCACTCACCCCATCATTCCGCCCAGGAAAGTTTCGGTTAAACGTACTGACAATGGAGTCGGCTTTACCTTTCACGGCATCCGCGCGTTTCCATTGACCAATGCAGGGTCCACAGGCATTTGCCAGGACGGTGGCTCCCATACTTTCAAAGGTCTCCAAAAATCCTTCGCGTTTCATGGTGTGGTAAATCCGTTCTGATCCCGGGCTGACCAGAAAAGCCGTTTTGGCTTTAAGCCCAGCTTGCAACCCTTGCTTGGCAATATGCGCCGCGCGACCGATATCTTCATATGAAGAATTCGTACAGCTTCCGACTAATGTCGCTTTTAATTGAACGGGATAACCTTTTTCTTTGGCTTCCGCTGCCATCTTTGAGATGGGTCGTGCCAGGTCAGGGGTATGCGGTCCCACAACATGCGGCTCAAGAGTGGACAGATCGATTTCGACGATTTCATCAAAGTATTTTTCCGGAGACTGATAGACCTCCGGGTCCGCAACCAACATGCTTCGATTGGCTGCGGCCAATTTGGCGATATCGGCCCGCTCCGTGATATTCAAGTACGCTACCATTTTTTCATCGAACGGAAAAATAGAAGTCGTGGCTCCCAGTTCAGCTCCCATATTGGTAATCGTGCCTTTGCCTGTCGCACTGATGGTTTCCGCCCCAGGGCCAAAATATTCCACAATCTTATTGGTTCCACCCTTCACCGTCAGGAGGCCACAAATATACAAAATGACATCTTTTGGCGATGCCCAGCCATTCAGCTTTCCGGTTAACTTCACCCCGATGAGTTTGGGATGGAGAACCTCCCATGGAAGACCCGCCATCACTTCCCCCGCATCGGCTCCACCGACGCCAATGGCCAACATGCCCAACCCCCCACCGTTTGGCGTGTGTGAATCGGTGCCAATGATCAATCCTCCAGGAAATGCATAATTTTCCAACACCACCTGATGGATGATCCCGGCCCCAGGCTTCCAGAATCCGATCCCATATTTCTTCGCGGCCGAGGCCAGAAAATTATAGACCTCCCTGTTTTCATCACATGCCCGCAGAAGATCTTTTTCCGATCCGACTTCAGCCCGGATCAAGTGATCGCAATGGATCGTACTCGGAACAGCGACTTTATCTTTCCCCGCTTGCATAAACTGCAACATAGCCATTTGGGCCGTCGCATCTTGCATCGCGACTCTATCGGGACGAAGAGCCAACATGGCTTTTCCCCGTTCCCAGACTTGGGTATCGAAATTATCCGCATGGCTGACCAGGATCTTTTCTGTCAGCGTGAGAGGCCGCCCAAATTTCTTGCGAGCTTTGTCCACAATTCCCGGCATTGAAGCATATAGTTTTTGGACCATTTCTAAGGACATAGCACCTTCTCCTGGGTTCAGTTCAACATGGATAAGATTGATAAGATTCGACCAAATAAGTCCATTCACACCCTCATTACTTTAACGGTGGCACCTCGCGCCGCTTTGGAGAGGCATAATTTACCAGATAGTCAAATAATCGGATGAGCCTACTCCCTTGCCGCTTTTGATCCGTCCAATGTCCAATCATTCCGATGGTTCGCGACAAAATGAAGAAGCCATTGAGGCTATCAACCGGAAAACCAATATCGACTAATACCGCCGCCATAGTTCCATCGACGTTGAGAATGAGATTATCTTTTTTGACAGCGGTCACTTTTTCCACTTCCAATGCAAAATCCAAGTGCGGCGTGGCCATGTTCAAACTTTTCACATATCCAACCAACTCCTTCACCCGCTTATCCGGATTTTTCAAGCTTTTGACTCGATGCCCGATTCCCGGAACCGGTCCCACATTTTTCTTCATGTAGACGAGGAAATCATCAACCGAAAGTTTGTTGTCGATCGCGTATTTGAACCATCGCCCCGCGTCCGTCACCGCCCCGCCAAATCGCGGACCGATCATAATCATACCGGCTGCGACGGCTTGAGATAATCCGATTCCAGCACAAGCGGCGATAATCGTCGTCAAGGCTCCACTCACACATGGGCCATGATCAGCCGACAGCATGATAATGCGTTTAATGATTTCGGCTTCTTGTTTGGAGACAAGGCGATTGTCCCATAGCAAGCCGATAACATGGGGGATGTCATATCCGTTATTGATCAGTTCAGAAGCCGGATACCCTTGGTAAAGCGGTTCGTCACCCCGGTCGTCACTGATTGTGGAACGAATCAGCGGCGTTACCAGCACTTCCCCCTCCTTCATACTCTCTTGAACCGTTTTGGGGAGCCTGGGCATGTCCGCTGGAGACAAATCCGGTATGGGCTTGACCTGACCGCTTTTCAGTAATTCCTCGTGAGTGGCCTTGATAGCCGGCCCTAGAGCACCAAAGGTATCGGGCACAATCGCGCCGGCCTTTTTCAGAGCTTCAGACTTTGCCCGCGCAGACCCCTCACCCTTCAATCCTTCTTTCGCCCCAGCATGCCCGAATTTCATACCCTTTGGAAGACTCTCCTGGCAGAACCCTGATACGACCGCGAGTAATTTAATCCGTCGTTTCTTGGCGCCATACCATTCGGCGGCCCGTTCTTCCAAATCTCCGCCCATCTCCCCGACAATGACCACCGCTTTGGTTTGCGGATCATTTTCAAACATTTCCAGGTAGCTGACATAGTCAGTTCCCGGGTAAGCATCACCACCGATACCGATCGCCGTCGTGATGCCGTCTGCAAATTGGGAACATATCCAAATAATCTCGTTCGACAATCCCCCGGACTTGGTGACCACGCCGAAGGAACCAGGACGATATAGTTTGCATGCCACCAAGTTATCAAACGCCCCCCCTATCACTCCGAGGCGGCATTCTCCTGCCGACACCACCCCAATTGAGGAAGGGCCATTAAAGGTCTTCCCAAGCTTACGGGCATGCTTCCCCAAAAGCTTGGCATCTTTTTCCGGCACCCCTTCGGTAATCATGGAGACCGTTTTAATATGCGGGTCGTTCAAGGCTTCCATGGTGCCGGCATAGGCCCGGTCTGCTCCGATATAGACCAGACTTGTGTTAATCTCCGGGTGATTGGCCGTCGCTTCGGCGACGGTTTTATAAATGGGGATCATTATTAACTCGGTCCCACAAATGATCTCGTTGGTCTTCCCCGCATCGGGAGGATAGACGAAGGCAGAGACATTTAATGGTTGCTTAATCATGTACCGGAACTCAGCCATACGACGAGCGGCATTCACTCCGGCCACCCCCCCTTGAATGACGACATGCGTGTCTTTCGTTGCAAGAATACTCATCGAAACGGTCTCCTACATCCTCAAGGTCTAATAGGTTATTTTGCGGCCATGGCCATATCGACAATGTCCGTTAACGGTGTTTTGCGGTCAAATACCTGGATATCAAATCCCTCATCCTGGAGCGCACGCATGGCCGCTAATCCCTGCAATTCGTTTGGACCACCCCGGCGCACCCAAATCTTGACACCCTCAAGCTTGCCTTCCGCTTTAGCCTTTCGAAACGCATTGATAATGCCACCAAAGGTCTTTTTGACATCAGTAAAATTCGCAATCGCTCCACCCACAATAATATGTTTGATGCCAGGCAACGAGCAGACTTTTTCCGTCAGAACTTCCACTGCCCAGTCCGGTGGATCGCCTGAATATTCCGCATAATTGGCAAGTTTGCCACCACGAGCCACCACCGCATCCGAATAATAAACGCTGGCTCCACCACCGGCAGGTAACATCGCGATATTGCCCCCGGGAATTTCGATGAGCTTGACCGAGCCTTTCACCTTGGCATCAACCGCCATGACCTCCTCTTCATTTTTGGTGTAGGCACGCCCAAATTCAGCCGCAAACGGAAAAGTCCAGTCCTTATGCCGGAACTTAGCATCACCGTCCAGAAGGGTCACCGCATCCAGCGCCACAAGTTCTCCTTGTGCACTGAGCACAACCGGATTCACTTCTAAGTATTGAGCATCTTCATTATCAAAACAGGCATATAATTTCTTTAAAAATTCCGACATTTTGGCCGCCGTATCACCGGAAAACCCCGCATCTTTTACCAGGGCGGAAACCGCTGAATCCGATAGGGTCTCGCCGGTTTCGATAGAGATATGCTTGACCTTATCCCAATTAGATTCCACTTCGATGCCACCACAAGTTGCGACCAGGAGGTCCACTCCATCGCGCGTTGATTTGGCCGCGGCATAATATTCTTCTTTGTGATCAACCGCCTCGGAAACAATCACCTGCTTAATTGTCAGGGTTTCCAGTTTTTTACCAAGCATCTCCCGGACAGCCACTTTTGCCTCGGCTAAATCCAAGCCCACTTTGACTAACCCCAATTTAAACCGAGAGCCAAGTGCTTCATGCGCTTTGACTACCAGTTTATTTTTTGGGAGCCAATCATTGACCTGAGATAATTGGTCAAATTCCTCACTCGAGGTCACGACAGCATAGTTGGGAGTTGAAATCCCCCATTTTCGCAATAAGCCCATTCCCGGGCCTTCAAGAACTTTTGCCATAATCCAACCCTTCCTTCAGGGACCCATCATAATGGTTAAGGACAAACGTAGCACAACCCGCCTGCCGCGCGGAACGGTGCATTGTACGAATGCCCTTATCCCGCTGCAATCAATCAAAAGACCCATGAACCCCTTTCAAAAGTCCCAGTGCCACCACGTGGAATGCCCATAAGAACACCACCACACCCTTAAAGAGAAAACCTATTTAAAATTAGTTAGTTGAGATGAGAAGACCCCATCACTGCCTTTAGCCCAAGGCTTCCTTAAACCGAACCGCAATAGCCTACACTCGCCCCAGCCATGAGAAAACACCTGTCATGCCCAGTCATTTATCTTGTTGCTTTAAAAAGCCATTAACTTTACTCACTAAATTTTTGAAATTCGGACAACCCTCGTTTAAGAGGCCCCTCCTCTTTGTCAAAATGCCTCCTGACTCCTGCGACTTAATTGGTAAAAAAACCCCTTCTTTCCCACTCCCCCTTCTTTTCGGAATGGCCAGTTGAGCGGGATCTCTTCTATTGCCACAATAAATTTCTCTTTAAATTCACGTTCGACGGTATCGAGCCCCAGTCTATTTGGATCACAAAACATGGCTTTTCCCTTTTGGGTAAGCACCTGCCCAAGAATATGAGAAATACCGGCTAAAATTCCCTCGTCATAAAATACTTCACTGCCTATTACCAAATCATAAAAGCATTTTTTGGGTTCAATCTTTTCCGTCAAATTCAACAGGCATGTGTCAAAATTGCTGATATGATTCAGACGACAGGATTCCTTTGCTGCTTCAAGCGTAATAGGCACCATATCTGAAAACATGGTAAATGCCCCGAGCCGAGCAGCAACCACTCCGGCCAACCCTGTTCCACAGCCAATTTCCAGGACCTTGCCCCCTTGCAGCTTTGATGGGAAAAATTGATGAATGAGACATTCGGATAAGGCCACCTCAGAGGGCCAAATTCGATCCCAGTATCCCCATCCGAGGGATTCGTCATCTCGTGCATCTAATGGGGTTTCAAGAGAGATGTCTCGCTTGGTCTTACGGACAATGGGAACATCTCCGATTTTGGGAAGGGTCACAACTTTCACATGACTCACCGGAAATATCTCCCACTGCAAAAAGCACGAGCCGGGCTCCGTTTGGAACCCGGCTCGTTGAACACACCCCCAGTACAGGAATAATACCGGAAGATCAGCCTACGTTGAGAACCTAGGCTAAGCGACTTAAGATGGCATTGAAAGTCGCGCTGGGACGCATGGCGGCCATTACCTTGGTCGGATCCGGACGATAATACCCGCCAATATCCTGAGCCCGTCCCTTTGCCGCTTTAATCTCCTCAAGAATTGTATCAACTTTGGACTCCAACTCTTTTGCGATCGGGGTAAACTGCTTTTTCAAGTCCTGATCATCATTCTGGGCGGCTAGTTCTTGCGCCCAGTACAGGGCTTCGTACACATGACTTCCTGCATTATCCAGTTGCCCCAATTCACGTCCGGGGGACTTCCGGTTGTCCATGAGCTTTCCGGTAGCCCGGTCCAATGTGTCTGCCAGAACTTTGGCTTTTCTGTTATTTTTGTTTTGGCTTAAATGGGCAAATGACTCAGCTAACGCGAGAAACTCTCCGAGTGAATCCCAGCGTAAATGTCCTTCTTTGACAAACTGCTGGACATGCTTCGGGGCCGACCCTCCCGCTCCCGTTTCGAACAGTCCTCCGCCATTGATAAGTGGAACGATGGACAGCATTTTGGCGCTCGTACCTAACTCCAAAATGGGGAATAAGTCAGTGAGATAATCCCGAAGCACATTTCCAGTGGCCGAAATGGTATCGAGGCCTTCCTTCGCACGTTTGAGTGAGAACTTCATGGCATCCACCGGGGCCATAATTTGAATGTCCAGCCCTTTGGTATCGTGATCCTTAAGGTAGAGATTGACTTTTTCAATGATTTGGGCGTCATGAGCCCGATTGTTATTGAGCCAGAATACCACCGGCGTCGAAGAAGCTCTGGCCCGGTTCACAGCCAACTTGACCCAATCCTTAATAGCAACATCCGTTGTATAACAACTGCGCCAGATATCGCCTTTTTCGACATCGTGTTGCAGCAAAACATTCCCTGCCCCATCCAGGACCCTGACTATGCCTTTCCCAGTGGATTCAAATGTCTTGTCATGTGATCCATATTCTTCGGCTTTTTGTGCCATTAACCCCACATTGGGTACGCTACCCATGGTAGACGGATTAAATTCGCCATTTTCGCGACAAAAATCGACTACGGCCTGATAGATACCGGCATAACTCCGGTCAGGAATGATGGCTTTCATGTCATGTTCTTTGCCATCCGGTCCCCACATTTTCCCCGAGGTTCGCAGTGCAGCCGCCATGGATGCATCAATGATGATGTCACTCGGGACATGAAGGTTGGTAATGCCCTTGTCGGAATCCACCATCGCGAGTGCCGGTCCATTTTTGAGGGAGGCCTGAATGTCTGCCTCGATTTCCTTCTTTTTGGCCTCCGGTAAATTTTTAATTTTGGCCAGGATGTCACCTAATCCGTTATTCGGGTTGGCCCCCAATTCGGCAAACGTTTTTTCGTGTTTTTCAAAGACATCCTCGAAGAATGCTTTCACCGCATGACCAAACATGATGGGATCCGAAACTTTCATCATGGTGGCCTTCAGGTGTAACGACCACAAAATTCCCTTCTGTTTGGCATCCGCCACTTGCTCTTTAAAGAACTGCCGCAATGCCTGGCAGCTCATCTTGCTGGCATCCAGCACATCACCCTTTTTAAGGGTTAATTTATCTTTCACGACGGTTACGCTACCATCGTCCGCCACAAATTCAATTTTTCCCTTTCCAGCCGCTTTCTCGGATATGGTTACGGACTTTTCATTGCCGAAGAAATCTCCGGCCGTCATGTGCGCCACATGCGTTTTGGAATCTTTTGTCCATTTACCCATTTTATGAGGGTTCTTTTTGGCATATTGCTTGACTGAGGCTGAAGCCCGACGATCGGAATTTCCTTGCCGCAGCACCGGATTGACCGCGCTTCCTTTTACTTTGTCATATTTGGCTTTAATATCCTTTTCTTCCTCGTTTTTGGGATCTTCAGGATAGTCAGGGATCGCATAGCCCTGAGATTGCAATTCAGCAATCGCACCCTTAATTTGTGGGAGCGATGCACTGATGTTTGGTAATTTAATGACATTGGCCTCTGGCTTCTCAACCAGTTCACCTAATAGAGACAGATCATCCGGCTGACGTTGCTCAGGCTTGAGCTTGTCAGGAAATTGCGCAAGAATTCTTCCCGCGAGGGAGATATCTTTGGTGCCAACGGTCACACCTGCCGCTTTAGCAAATGACTGAATGATTGGAAGAAACGATCCGCTGGCCAGCTCAGGCGCTTCATCAACTTTCGTGTAAATAATGTCTGGTTGTACACTCATGGCATTTACCCCGTTAAAGGTTAACTAAGAACACATTTTTCCTGAAAAAACTCGTCTCAAACACGCCATCGGGGAATTCTACAAGCGGTTAAGTTGAAATTTGTAAACCAATCCCCATGCCGTGACAAGAAAACTATTGTAAGAATGGGGTTACCCTTCTGCAATCAATCAAAGGACCCATGTCGCCACGAATCAAAAGTCTCAGAAACGATGTGGTAAAAGGGGAAGTTTACGAAAACATTTTGCCCGAAAAAGTAAACTCAACTAGAAACTGGATGTGAGAGGAATTATGGAGAGGAAATCTTGCAAGCGAATTTTTGAGATTTATCAGTCGAGAAATAGAAAAGTCTTAGAGTGTTTAGAGAAGTTGTTGCCAACTGAGGGTCGTAACCGGAAGCACCCGAAGGGACGCGGCAATCGGACAGGTATCCAGAGTCATCTTCACCTCGCCATTCAGTATCTGCACCTGGTCCGCCAAGAGCGCACCCTGAATGACTGAACTCCCAATTCCACCATCAAACGTCACTTGCCCAGAGACAATGATGAGCCCTTCCCAATGAAAAGGCGCGGAAATGTTTAGATTTCCCATTACCAACAGTATGCCATATCCATTGAAATTCTGAGCGGAAAGTCGGCTCAAAAATCCCCCTGCAAGCGATTCGGTGTACAATAGGGCAGGATTCCCAGGCACCCCAAGATTCAGACCGAGAAGATCTCCTGAAATGACCTGGGCGCCTCCCTTCAGGCCATCTAAAGCCTTGACCAAATCAAGGATTTCCGTGCCCACTTGTGGCGTCGGAGGATTTCCTGTGAAAGTGGCAGTTCCTGTCAACGCACCTGCAGGCCCCAGCTGCACTGGGGGCCGGCCCCCTTCCAGGAGCCCACAATTATCAAATCCTTCTATAACTGCAGTTCCGCCAGCGAATACAACCTGACTATTCGCATATACGGGTGCCAACAATGGGGGGCCAGACGGGTGTGCCACCTCCACTTGAATCAGGGAGGTGGCACCTTCTACCTGACCCTGGCTGATGATGATTTCGACCGGGGAATATGGTGTTGGAGTTGCTGACGTAAATGAGGTGGGAATGAGTCCATTTTCTGATGCAAATCCAAAGTAGACTAAACTTCCTCGGTTACCTATTGAATGTGTCGCGGTACTTCCATCCCCATCTTGATAGTGAGGGGTCAGAGAACTGTGTCCCGCCTGTTCCGCATCATACTCGGTTTTATGACGAATTTTAGTCCAGTACGGAAGAGCAGTTTGCACACTATTTGGAAGAACTGCCATATTGGTGAGATTTCCACTCAAAGGAAAATAGTTGGTGAAAACCCCTGAATATTCAGGATCATCCTGTAGTTTCCACTCAGGGGAGGACAACACATAGGCGGACCAATTTGCTTGCAGGCTGGGAGAAGGATCGCCGAGATACCCTGGATTTGAAAAAGAAGATCCACTTAAACGAACGACAGTTTCTGCGATGCCCGCCTCTGCGGCATAGAACGTAGCCATCGCCCTTCGGAAATTTCCACTGATTTGTAAATCGGTGGATGTGGCAAACAGAATCGTCGCACCCATAATTGTGGAAATAGCGACCAACAACAAGGCCGCAATGAGCGCTCCACCATTGGAATTGCGACAAAGGCTTCTTCCTACCTGGCTATTGAATCCGATCATGATTGGATATTTCTCATCGTGATCCGGGAATGGAGAGTCAGCGTTCGATATCCACCGTTTTTGGCATACTGTGGATCAGGCTGTGACGTCCGGGCTGTAACCGAAATTTTCACTTGTCGAATAGCTCTGGAATCTGTGGTCGGGCTCCCACGCTGATCAAGGTAGTCTATGACAAACGCTTCAATGTTCTCACCAAATGGTTGATTGCCTCCACCTGTATTACGCCGAAGCATGTGGGTTGTGGCATCATAGACAAAAACAATCGATTCATTGGCATCGCTGGTGATGCCATTACCATTCATATCCGCCTTGATAGAGAGCTTTTTGGGATCATACGTAATCCCCTCAAAATCATTGGTAAGATCGGCATCACGATTCACTCCACGAGGGTCATAACCGGCCATCAGAATTTCCCGGGTCACCAAATCCACCACCACGCGAGCCTGTTGCTGCATGTCCAAAATATGCTCTCGCACGCCCTGGGCTTTGAGTTCTTGAATATACAGGGCATAGACCACACTCACTGTCAGGAGACTCAGGCCCAGGGCCACCATAACCTCAACAAGTGTATACCCCTGAGGGGACCCTATCGAAACATGTGACATCCGCGCATTCACTTTTACTTTGTGAGATAAGTGGTAAGTGTGGTGGTATGCGCATCGTGATCCCACCGCACTTCGACCGTGACAGTGTGTAACCCGGATATTGGAAAATGCGGTTGAATAGTGAGCGTTCGTTGATGATGACTCGCACCGGCAATGGAGCCATAGGGTTCCGTGTTAATCCATACACCCGTTAGCGAATTGGGCATTCCATCCCGGCGCACGTCTTCCAATTTTTCCTGGGCGAGGGTGACGGCTCTGGTCATTTTTTCGCTGGCGGTGATGCCGGTATGGGCAACAACGGAATAACCTGCAAATCCAAGGAGCGCCAGGAAAACCACCACCAGAGCCATGAGCACTTCTAACAAAGAGAACCCTCGGTTATTTCGCAGACAACTCGTCAGTCGATATCCCTCACGAATCATGATGTTCATTAAGACTTCACTTTTACCCGCCCGGTTATGCTCACCGTAATGATCCGTTTCCCGGCTGAATTGGACAAGGTAATAGATGCCAGGCTGGACGCCGTTCCTCTTGGCAGGAAGGAAGGATTGTTGGATGCCGTCATCATGACATCTCGATAACTCTCCTGAATATCGCGAGCTATAAGATGTTCGCCCGGGTCGGACTTTCCATTATTATTATCATCATCCAATAACACATACCGATGATTATCCTGAAAGAAGACTCGTTGCCTATTCCGCTCAATCACAGCCTTCATTTTTGCCCCTAAAAGGTCAGAGGTCACCTGCCTGGCTGCTCCATTCAATCGCCAATGAGGTAATTGGGACACCACCCAGGTCTGAGCGAACATCAAGATTACCCCGATAATGCCAAGCACGATGATTAATTCAGTGAAGGTAAAACCTCTGGTACATAAAAGAAATCTCTTCAATCGTCTTATCCTTGTCTCAGTAAGGTCTTCAACCGACTCCGTGTGATCGCACCTGCCTTCCTGAATTCGTTGGGTACTTATAGCAAGCCATGAAAATACCAGTGCCATAATTCCGTTCCCCATACCACCGCGATCAGGCCCCCAAGCGCTAAATAAGGTCCGAAAGGAATGTATTGGCCTTTTTTAAGGACCTTCGTCGCAAGTAAGATTATCCCGACAACCGCTCCCACCACTGATCCCACCATCAAGGTAAGTATGGCCTGTTGCCACCCCAAAAAGACTCCCACCATGGCCAAAAATTTAATATCACCACCCCCAATGCCTTCTTTCCCGAACAAGAAGGGACTGACCCACGCGAGAGCTAGCAAGACCCCGCCTCCCACCAACAGTCCGATAAGCGAATTGACCCAGCCCGTCGGTAGTAGAAAGGATGCGCAAAAAAAGCCAACCACTATTCCAGGTAATGTAATCACATCTGGAATAATTTTGTGGTCCCAATCAATCCAAGCCACTACAAGGAACACCGACACCAATCCCGCATACACGATCGTGGGCCATGTGAGTCCAAACCGCCAGACCACCAGCAGATAGCCTAAGCCATTTGCCAACTCAATAACGGGATACCTTCGCGGAATACGCGAATGGCAAAATCGACACCTCCCCAGTAGCCAGATAAAACTCAAAAGAGGAACATTGTCATACCAGCATATCTGCCTGCTGCAATGAGGACATGCCGACCGAGGAGCCACCACAGATTGTCCCTTTGGCACTCTGTACACACATACCGTCAAAAAACTTCCAATGACCGCTCCCAGAATAAAGACGCTCGGCCAAACAATCCAGTGAGACATAAAGGTCACATATTCCGTAGTTAATTCGACTAGGGTGAGTTTACGTATTCTTTCGGTTTACAATCCTAAAATGACCTGATATTCTCCCTTAGATAATTCGCCTAGAGAAAATGCCTGAGGTACCCATGACCAACCAACTAAAGCCGGATAAATTGGACATGCCACCTATTAAGCGAAAACGCCCAGAGGCCCTGACTCAACGCGAGCAAGAAATCCTACAACTCATCTGGTCAGGGTTGAAGAATAAAGAGATTGCACAGCAATTAAAAATTAGTGTCAAAACCGTCGAAGCCCACCGGGCTAATATGATGAAGAAGGTTCGGGTTTCTAATGCCGCCCAACTGCTCAATGCCGCAATTCAAGAAGGCCTGATTCAGATAAAATAATTTCCGCAAGGCTCTTATAGCTTCTGAGTGCGTTGCCGAACTGCTTCAAAGAGTGTCACTGCTACGGCAACTGACAAATTAAGCGAGTTCAGCCTTCCAAACATCGGAATCTTTACTTGTTGATCGCATTTTTTTAGGACAATCGGCCGGATCCCTTCTCCCTCACTTCCAAACACCAGCGCAACGGGTTCTGTGAGGTCTACCTCTGTATAGGATTCAACTCCTTCCGGGACTAATGCGACAGTCCTGATGGCCCGCTTCCGACATGTTTCAAGAAACTTTCCCGTATTGGCTACTCGGGCAATGGAAATATGCTCTAAAGCCCCAGCCGATGCTTTGGCCACTCCACCCGTCAGACCCACGGCACGGTGCTTGGGGATGACAATCCCATCTCCACCGGCCGCCTCTACCGAACGGACAATCGCGCCCAAATTATGTGGATCCTGGATTTGGTCTAACACCACTAATAAAGCAGAGATCGGGTTAAGAGAAAGTTGGTCCAGCAACTCCTCTCCCTCCAGATATTCCTTGGCGGAAACTTGAGCCACCACGCCCTGATGATGTCGATCGCCGGCTAAGCGATCTAATCGTTCCCTTGATTCGACAGCCAGGGAAATACCACGCTCCCTTGCCAATTTCACAATGGGAAGAAATCGACCATCAGCCCGAAGAGTCCAAATTCGTTGGACGGGCCGAGACTGCGAATGGAGAGATTCTAGAACCGCATGAAACCCGTACACCGTTGCCTGGGATTCATCGTTTCCATCGTGTGGTGCCATCGTGTCGGTCTTCCAGAATGATGCCTTGTTCGGCTAATTCATTTCTGATGGTATCAGCGGTAGAAAAATCTTTCTGAGCACGAGCTTCATTGCGAAGGCGAATTTTTTCCTCGATCCAATCCGAACTTACGAAACGAGAGGTCTCCACAGAACCACCACCACTTATTATTGTAGAACCGTAAGCGGTTTTCGTTCCTTCTGCCTTCAAAGAACCGCCACCCCCTATCGTTGCAGAACCGTATGCAACAAACGGCCATTCTTTAGGATTCAACTGGAATAACCCGAGCGGTTCGCCGAACTTTTTCAGTGCCTCTTTGACTTTTTGTTTAGCCTGGCTGGACAACCCCTTTCCCAATAATTTATTGATCTCTCCTCGAAGTTCGTGAAAAGCTCCGAGCACCTTGGGCGTATTGAAATCATCATCCATACTTTCCTGAAATTTTTTGGCAAAATGATTCGAGACGCGCCCCCACTCTTCGTGACCTTGATTATCCGCTTGAGTATCGAATTCCTCCAGTCGCCGAATGAGTCCATAGATGGAATCCATAGCCGATTTGGCTTCGGAAATCGATTGGTCAGAAAAATTGATATCGCTCCGGTAATGCGTGGAGAGGAGGTAATAGCGAAGACATTCCCCGGTTACGATTTCTGAATATGGTGACTTCTCAAAGATCTCTCGAATCGTAAAAAAATTTCCCAATGACTTGGACATTTTCTCTTGATCAATTGTCACAAACCCGTTGTGAATCCAATACCGCGCGAATTCCTTCCCCGTATAGGCACAAGACTGAGCCACTTCATTTTCGTGATGCGGGAAAATGAGATCCTTCCCTCCCCCATGGATATCGAATGTTGGACCCAAGTGCTTGATCGACATGGCCGAACATTCGATATGCCAACCCGGTCGACCTTTACCCCAAGGGCTCTCCCACCCTGGCTCATCCGGCTTTGCTGATTTCCAGAGAGCAAAATCCATGGGATCTTTTTTCCGATGGTCGACTTCAACGCGAGCACCGGCCAATAATTCTTCCAGATTCCTACCGGATAATTGGCCATACTGACTGAACTTTCTGACTTCGAAATACACGTCACCTTTCACCTCATAGGCAATGCGCTTCTCAACTAATCCGGCAATCATGTCCACGATATCCTGGATATGGTGAGTCGCTCGAGGCTCTATTGTAGGGGGAATAATTCCCAATCGCCCCATGTCTCGATAAAAGGCTTCGATATATTTTTCCGTCACCTGAGTCCAGGGAATACCTTCTTTGTGAGCTCGTTGGAGAATTTTATCGTCCACATCGGTAAAATTTCTGACATAGGTGACCTGGTAACCGCTGTATTCCAAATACCGCCTGATGGTATCGAAAACTAACGCGCTCCTGGCATGTCCAAGATGACAATCATCGTATACCGTGACTCCGCAAACATACATTTTAACCTGATTCGGCGTCAGCGGGAGAAACAGTTCTTTCTTTTTTGTTCGGGAGTTATACAGGGTGAGAGGCATAACTTACTGTTCTCGAGTGGGTGCGGGATGTGTGATTTTTTTTCCATGATGTTGGACCAGCCAAAATCCAAGAACCAACATCACCACAAAGATGATGGAAAATATGTTGAAATACTTCTCTATGAGTTCTTTGACCCATGGGCCCATGAATTGGATAGCACCTGCAACGAGAAAAAACCGACCGCCCCGACTGATAAGTGAGGCCACCATAAATGTTCGAAAGTTCACATAAAACGCTCCTGCCCCAATGGTAAAAATTTTGTACGGAATAGGGGTGAACCCTGCGATAAGAATAGCCCAGGCTTCATACCGTTGAAAATACTGATGCACCAAATCCATTCTGGCTTGCCCCATAAACTTAAGCAGAAGAGGCCGCCCCCCAAACCATCCGATTCCATATCCAAATGCTCCTCCAAGCACAGACCCCATCGTCGCGACCGTTGCGTACCACCAGCCCAGGCTTGGATTGCCAAGAGTAAGCGCAATGACTAGCACATCAGGAGGCAGTGGGAAAAATGAAGATTCGGCGAAAGCCAGACAGAATAGGGCAGGAACTCCATAGGGAGAGTCAGACCACGATAACATCCACTCGTATAATTGTTTGCCCAATTCCATATTTTTCAGGAAAAATTGCTCGCACTCCGTCGCTTACCTTTCCTAGAAACCATTTTGGGTTTTTGCAAGGGTTGTGTTGGGGCAGACAAATCCTTCTCCCACCCCTTAAGCGCCTGCATCGCAGAATAATCGGTTAGATCCAAATGAAGTGGAGAAATTGAGACCATTTGATTGGAAACGGCGTCATGATCAGAATGCTTCCCTCTAGCCCATGATTCTCGCTGGCCCGCAATCCAAAAATATCGATTCCCCCTAGGATCTGTCTTTTCGACTACGGGATTGAGATAACGACGTTGGCTCAAACAAGTTATTTGAATACCGGCAATGTTCTCCAATCGACGACTCGGAACATTCACGTTTAATATGGTCTCTTCAGGAACCCCGTATTCTAAAACCCGTTTCGCAACCAAAAAGGCAAAATGGCCGGCGACGGCATATTGGCATTTTGGTAAGTCTTCCAGGGAAATAGCAATAGAAGGGATACCATGAAGCATACCTTCAATAGCACCGGCAACCGTTCCGGAATTAGTCACGTCATCACCCAAATTCCATCCCTTATTAATTCCTGACACCACCAATTTTGGCAGGCACATCGGTAGAAGATGACACACGGCTAGTGTCACACAATCCGCTGGGGTCCCATTAACGGCATACCATCGTTTTTTCAGAGCACGCAGCCTCAATGGTTTATGCAATGTCATAGACCGCCCAACGGCATTTTGGGCCTTTTCTGGGGCCACAACCCAAACTTCCCCCAACGGGCTCAGAGCCTCAGCCAACACCTTGATGCCAGGAGCACTTATTCCATCATCATTGGTAATCAAGATTAGTGGTCTGGCAGAAGAAACGATCATTTAAACCTGTTACTTTACCAGGAGCTTCTACTAACCGACAGCCTTCCCCTTAATCAATCCTCAAACTTTTCCTGATGGCAAAGAAAAGCCCGCCCCAATTTTTTTGGGACGGGCTTTTGGTCTTCCTATTCTTCGCTATTGTACCGATCCTAAATGCTCTTCATAAAATGAGCAACTGCTGCCGGATCCACGGTTCCCATTATATGAGACTCTGGAACAGTGTTCGACTTCTTACCGGTCAACCCACATTCCACTTCGTCAGTAATCATCTCAACCGGCATGGACATTCCTCCATAGACATGTGGACCGGCCACAATTTTTGCGTTGGAAAACCCATAAATTGCCGTGGCCACATCTTTGGCCAACCATCCAACATAATTAAATTCGGGAATAACAATAAGCTTGGCTTTGCCGCAAAGCTCCCTTAGTTCGTTTGTTGGAAATGGTCGCAAGGAACGAATTTTGATTAATCCTGCCTTGATGCCCTTTTCTTTACATTGGCGGACCGCCTCGCGGGATTGCGCCGCAGCACTCCCGGAAGCAATAAGGAGAACATCTGCGTCTTCCACATCCTGAGCTTCTAACAATCCATCCATATACTGATTAATATATTTCCGTGATCGTTCCACGCCAGCCCATACTTCCTGTTGCCACACAGCATGAATGTTGTAGGCCATAAAATTAGATTTTTGAACTGGAGCATCACGAGACAATCGAGCTGGAGGGTTCTCCGCATCTAAAACTGGCACTGACCCTCTGTAAGGATCTCGAGGTGGAAGCTTGAGCCCACGATCCTGCATTGCACAATATCCTCGAGCATGTGTCACAAAAAACCCATCACAACAGACACCTACTGGCAGGGTCACATCATTTTTTTCGCTGATGATAAAACCTTTCATAATAAAGTCGAACAGGTCCTGTTGATTTTCTGCATGGAAGACCAACATTCCGCTGTTCAAAAGGTAGGCAATTTCAATATTATCCGGTTGGATGGCCAAGGGAGCATTGACGACCCTGCACGTAAACATGCAAACAGCGGGAAGGCGGTGACCGGCCCACGAGACAATGGGCTCAAGACCTCGCAATGTTCCAGGACCAGCTGTGGCAGTAAACGCTCGAACACCTGCGCGAGATGCGCCAGCAATTGCCGACATGACGCCATATTCTTCTTCGCCTCGATAGAATTCCTTCACATACCCTTCCCCATACAATACTCCGATTAATTGCAATGTTTCACTTTGTGGGGTAATAGGATATGCCACGGACATATCTACATTTGAGCGCCTCACCGCCTCTTTTGCACATTCACTCCCCGTAATGAATTCGCGTTCACGAGGAGCCTCAAAAAACATATACTCTGGAGAGACAATCCTCTGCCGTTTGGCTTCTCCATGAGGGTCCTTTCTTCCCTTTTCGCTGTCAACTGCTGGTGCAGCGGGTGCGCTCGTAATTGGATCACCTTGAGGATTGGTTTTAACTTCTGATTCAAGGGCTTCGCTCATGGTTTGACCCCCCTATAACTTAAATAAAATTTCACGAATATACTCATGCTTCCTTTTGCATATGTTCTGCTTTATGACCAAACGCTGCCGCATTTCCATCAACCGGGCTTTCAATACTAAAATCCAGGGGATTGGTGTGTGTTTTGCCACCATGGACCTTTGACTGTAGTCCAGTAAAACGAACATTATTGCCATTTTCTGGTAATTTTATCCCCATTTCTTCTCGGACCCTCTTAAACACTGCCGCAACCCGACGGATCTTTGCAGCATCAGAATCTCGAACCGTGAACATGGCATCCTCATGCCCTTGTTCCGCACAAATTGCAGATGTCCAACAATTGGTTCCAGCGCGAATCATTTTGAGTGTCAGATTAGCGTAGTGACAATGGACCCCGATAAAAATACAGGCTTCAATCTTATTCCCCCATATTGTCAAATTGGGATGATTCGGGTTGATCACTTCCTCCGGTTCAACCTTCGGGTACTTGGGGCGATAATCCGGCATTGGGATGACGAGCACATCGGGTAATTGAGCTGCAAGCTCTAATACAGCCTTAGCCTTTTCCGCTGCATGATCATTCCAATTCCATAACACCATCGGACCAGGGAAAATGGTTGCATTCTTTCGAGTCAACATTGCACGCGCCATGGCTTCCATTGCCAGCTCTTCCGCAACTACATGGCCAAATTTCAAACCAAATCCGACTTCAGGCGTCAGTACACCAAGCTCCGCAGCCGATGGTGGATGAAAACCTTGTGGCCCTGGTGCCACGATTGCTTCTTCTAGCTCTTTCGTTAATTCCACGTTAGACTCCGATTGATGAATATGAAAAGGCTAAAAAATAGAAAAACTTTTAAAATTATCCCCTTAGCGGGTTGGCAAGGACCGCTTTGGTATTTTTTTCCACATAAGAAATATTTTCAGTGAGTGCGGCATCCCCGATTTGATCGATCATTTCCATTTTAATGGCATGATGCTTCGCCATATTGTCACACACCCATACGCATTGCGCACAACCCTTACAACGATCGACGGCGACATAGGCCGATCCATACTTTAAGCCCCTGTCCTTCCCCGCTTCCGTATCATATTGAATCGTATTGGCTTCCGGACAGTACTGTGTGCACAATTTACAGCTGGTTGCCGCGCATATGTTTATATCTATATTTGCAACAAGATACATCCCTCACCCCTTTCAATTTCCTTTTTTAGACCGAAACCTTAGCTGCTTTATTTGCGGCATTAGTTGTCTGGTCAGCCATTGAGGAAGCTCCCAATGTCCACCCATTATCGACCGCATAATCCCACCCAGCTTTTACAACTGCTAGGTTTTTCTCAATCAATTCTGCCTTTTTCTTGAATTTTCTTTCCACCACACTATCCAGTGCGGCAGTTCCACCTGATACCACAAATCCTTTTCCGAGAAATCGATCCTTTACCGCTGTACCCGTAGCCTCTATAGTCGAGAGTCCCGTAATTGCGCCGATGGCTCCAACCATAGCCATATTGGTAGCTAAATCGATTCCTGCCACATCCAGGGACATTTGGGTAGCTGGGAGGTAATATATTTTGGCACCCAGGTCTTTCAATTCAGCCGCTTGATCCGGTTCAAGATTCATTGGAGTATTGCTATTGATAAGAACGACTCCCTCTTTTTTTAACCCATAGTAAAATGGATTTGTGTAGCTCTTTCCGTGAGTAATGCACTGTGGATGAAAGACCATGAGGATATGGGGAAAGGTAATTTCTCCAATTTCATAAATTGGTTCATTTGAAACACGGACATAACTTTCTACCGGAGCCATTCGCTTTTCAGACCCATAAAACGGAACGATGGTGCTCTCCCCCCCAGCATTGATGACTGCTGTGCTAAAAATATGGGATGCAGTCACCACACCCTGACCACCAACGCCTGCCATACGAATGTTATAACGAATAGCCATTTTCAACCTCCTCCATTTTCATCCCTTTAAGAGCATCACAACCAAGCACGCAAAATATCTGGGAGACAACTACCCTTTTGTTACTGCAGCTGCAGGCTTCGGGAGATATTCTTTGTACCCATACAATTCCCCTAAATACTGCTTGGCTTCGTCTGTAAGATATTCAGAAAATGCATAACGATCATTCTCGACATCTTTGGCATCTTCCATCACTTTATCTGTTGGAATCGCATATTCAATATTACATGAGGTATAGGCTTGGATATATGTTGGGCCTACTTCTCGCGCAATCAAAACGGCCTTCTTTATGACACTTTCTACTCTTCTAGGGTTGTTGGGAACCACTGTTGCCACATACGCACACCCTGCAACCTTGGCCATTCCTAACATATCCATCTTTTCAAATTTTTTCCCTAAGGGTGCCATCTTTAAAACCTGGCCCTTGTTGGTCATACCACTTTCTTGACCGCCAGTATTCCCATATACTTCGTTATCCAACATGATGGTCGTAAATTTTTCTTTTCGAAACCACGAATGTAAAGTTTGAGCAAAGCCGATGTCTGCCATTCCCCCATCTCCCGCCATCACTACAACATCTTTGGGGCGATCTCCAAACCTCAAGCGAAGTCCACGTGACAACCCACTTGCAACCCCATTTTGATCGCCGTAATTTCCATAAACAAATGGGATAGCTGCCTGAGAAATGGCTAGACGCCCGCATCCTGCAGTACCAACTGTAATCGTGTCTTCTGGATTAGGGAATGCAATAATAGCCAAACGGATAAATAAGGTCATCGCACATCCCGCACACATAGGATGTTCCTCTAAGATTTCTTTAAACGTTCCCACTTGCGAAACAGATGTTTTCTTACCAAATGGACCATGCTCGACCATATCCCTATATTCTTTGGGCATAAATTTTCCGAAACCTGGCGTGAATTTTACATAATCGAGACTCATATCGGGCCTCCTCCTTGGTTAGAAGCAAAAGTAACCATTACCATTAATTTTTTGAACCAACTTTAAGCTAGGTAAAATACCCCAGCAAAACAAGAAACTAACAAAGAAAACAAATTATTGTCAATTTAACCGATCCGATAGGATTAAATTTCCAGCAATGTCTTAATCATTTCCAAAATTTCACACAAACCAAAATTCCTTCGACGCCTTCCGTGCTAATTTAGGCAATTTTTTTTGATAATTCAACACAAAAGAAGGCCCACCCTTTATAAAAGAAGACCCAGTCTCGAATCATACAGCTTAGGTCTTTTGTCCCAGAATTTTCAAGGGAAGGTGAAAGTGGAAGTGAAGCAAGAACACGATCAGGCCTGGCAGATGACTAAAAATCTCCAAGGCCCGACAGGGCAGGCTAATCCAAAATGTAATGAACAGGATCTACAACTCTATCGTTCACAGCCACTTGATAGTGAAGATGGGGTCCAGTTGAAAACTTCCCCGTGCTCCCCACAAGCCCGACAAGATCACCTCTACGAACCTTGTCACCATACTTCACATGGATTTTTGACAAATGCCCGTAGGTCGTCTCAATGCCATATCCGTGATCGATGCGAATAAATTTCCCCATCCGACCATCATATGCGGCGACAACAACTTTCCCTGCCGCAGGAGAACGAACTTCTGTACCAGTAGGAGCACCGATATCAATACCTGCATGCAAAGCTTTTTTACCTGTAAAGGGGGAGACCCGTGGACCAAACTTTGAGGTTAAAGCACCTTTTACCGGCCAGATGGAAGGGATGGAGGCCCATTGATCAGCTTTTTGCTGAGCGGCGGCTGAAAGCTCTTCCAAAATTTGGCTTTCCAATTCAGTTTGTTGGTTTAGCCACTCTAGCCCAGCCTTAATCTCGCTTATTTTTCGATCCATGGTTGATTTTGAACCAGAGACCTCTGGGGATATCCCGGTTTTTTCAATTGAAGACTTTAACTCCGAGGAGCCCTCTTCCTGTAACCCATCGTATGGCATCTCCTCATAAGGCAATTCCTCTCCTCCCTGACCAGGCAGACCAGAAGGCAACCCCTGAATCTCATCCGCCTCAAGACCAAACATGGTTTGTAGCTTACGATTGAGGGTCTCCAACACCAACATCCGCTTTTTCATTCCATCTACTTCTGTTGAAAAATTGCTGGTTCGAGCACGCGAGGTCGTTAATTCTTGTTTTATTTCTCCTAACTCACTCAGTTGGCTCCACTGGTAAACATAATGCGTAATAACCCCACCCTGAACGAGCAGCAACACAAACCCCACAATCATTGCATACTTCACAAGAGATTTTCGGAATTTTAGGCGCCAGGGATTCGATCGGGCTCCACGAAAGATTATGACCGTCAACGTATCTTCAGACTCTTTCATAATTCACCAAAATTATAAAATTAAGAGCATCTAAGGTTTTTATTTATGACCATTCGGCCCAAAAACACCTTGCCCGTACCCTCCAGTCATACCGATTCGATCTTAATTGCATCTCGAATCCAGTCTAAATATTCTTCGCTCCCAAACTGAATTGGGAGAGCAATGATTTCAGGAACCTGATAACTATGATGGGCTTTCACCGCTGAAAGCAATTGGTCATAGGCCCGTCTCACAGTTTTGGCCAATAGCAAAAATTCCTGTTCCTCAGCAATTTGCCCATCCCATTGGAAAATTGATCGCACGCCCGGGATGATATTAACGCATGCGGCCAATCCGTTCTTCACTAACATCCTTGACAGATTTACAGCCTCTCCTTCGGAACCTACCGTCACCATTACAACGATTTCTTCCATTTAAACATAGCACCAAGTGCTTGAAATCTTGCATGAAAGAAAAAGATCTCATGAATTCATGAGAGACAACAACGAACGTCCTTGCAAGATATCAGTGTTTCCTAATCATTATCGGCCGTTTTTTCAGCTCCTGAAGTTTAAAATAATCTTCTGCTTACTAAATATCAACCAGATATTTCATAATTTTTTACGATTCTTCACATGACAATAAATTCAATCACTTAGCGTGGCATTAGCCGGGTTGGGTCCTCGTTGGCCAAGCCGATTAAATCTGCAATTGCGGGTTTTAAGGCTTCTTGCATGGCCTCAGGATAACTTTCGACAGCATTCTCAAGACCATAATATGGTCCATCAAGCTGCTTCCCTTCAAATTCCATTGTCATATTCCATAACACCTGCGACGGATCATTTATGGGTGTTAATCGAAGATCAAGCTCAAGAGCAGTGGTGGTTTCACTCATGGGAAGACCTAACATCCAAAAAACCACTCCCACGGGAGCTAATAGATACGAGTACAATCGACGGTTCCAGTCAGTAGAGCGGAGACGACCTCGAAAGGCCACATCCGCTGGCTGTTGCCCTTCGTCTTTGGCAAAACTAACCGAGGAAAAAATTGCTGCATGCTTTAATTCCGCAACAATGGATTGAGCAAGATCATTAGTCGGATCAAATTTGACGACATCGACCTCCTCAGGGTTTGGTGCGGCCTCAGGGCGTTGATATCGAGTGTCCCCATAAGGAACCAGAGGGATAGCGGCCTTCCAATATTCCTCTTTTACCTCATTTCCCCTCAAATCTTCTAAGGGCAGAACAATGGCTTTAGCCGGGATGGGGGCGGCGGCTTTTTCACTCAGAAATGACCCCGTAGAGGCTGGGGGGTATTGCCATTCCCGTTTCCCAAGACAGCCCGTTAGGGTAGTGAGACAGAGAATTGCTGTTACCAATAGAGACAGGCGAATGCGAGAGACCCTCATGTAAATGCTCCTTTCAAGTTTGTCAGTGCTCTTGGGATAAAAAATTTGCAGCCAACAGTCCCAGAGGATCCAGAAAAATTTTCCGGAAATTTTTTGAGGATTACATCTCTTTTCTTCAAAAAATGATTCTTTGACACTTTTTTCCCTTTATCATCAGGACTTTTCTTCACCCACCTATAAAACGCCATACATCTAACAAGTACAATTCGGAAACGCAACAATGGTTTTCTCTCAGAAAAACCTCCATAAATTTTGGCATTAGCCAGAGGCCTCTTGAACGAAAACAGGGGGAAAGGAATTCAAGCCTATCTCAGCATGACCACGTCAGGAAGGGAAGCCGCCTGCCCGACCAATGTGTTCCTGGAATTCTGCATACGAGCGAGCTACCGGGAATTGGGGAAATTCCTGGACAATCGAATCAGGTGGACAGAAAAAAAATCCGGCGTCGGCCTCCTTTAACATTGAAACATCATTATAGGAGTCTCCTCCCGCCAACACTCTGAAACCGATCCCTTTTAACGCACTGACAGCATGTCGCTTTTGATCATGTTGGCGTAAGAAATAATCCGTGATAAACCCATGGGAATCAACTCCCAAGGTATGGCAAAAAATCGTAGGGAATTCGAGCTTCTTCATAAGTGGTCCGACAAACTCATAATACGTGTCCGACAATATAATGATTTGACATCGTTCACGCAGCCACCCGATAAAATCAGGAACACCAGGGAGGGGAGAAATCGTACTGGCAACCTCCTGAATATCCCGAAGAGTAATCCGATGCACTTTCAGGACTTCCAGTCGTTTTTTCATTAAGACATCATAGTCCGCAACGTCCCTGGTGGTCAGACGTAGCTCTTGGATACCAACTTTATCCGCCAAAGCTAGCCAGATCTCAGGAAATAACACCCCTTCCATATCCAAACAGGTAACAACCGGCTGCGCCATCAAGACCTCTTCTCGTGGTTAATATTCAAAAATGTTCCTCGCCATCAAAATTCTCGATGGATCATAAAAGAATTCCCGGGGCAGCCACAACTAAAAAAATCACGGGGTGCCAAGCTCCTTTTACCGGGTGCCGTCACTCGAAAAAAATTCAATAGAGGGAGGAGGAATTAAAACAGCCCAAGAAGATCTTTCGGATTTTCACAATAAAAGTCAGGCCGTAATGCTGCGACTTTTTCTCGATTCCCATACCCATACCCCACGGCACAAGCTCGAATGCCCGCCGCCTGGGCTGCTCGAACATCATTCGTACTATCCCCAATCATCACCGTCTCAGAGGGATCGACGCCCAATCCCTCAAGTGCCCGCAACAACATCACAGGCTCGGGCTTCAATTCCATCGTATCCCGAGGAGCTTCGACATGATGAAAGAGATCCTGTGCATGTAACCCATCCACAATTGAAAGCGTATACTCTAAGGATTTATTAGTCACAATAGCTTTTCTTCGGTCCTGATAATGATGAAGCACTTCCCAAATCCCGGGATAAAACCGTGTGGTTTCCACGCAATGCTCTAAATAATGTTTTCGAAAAATCTCCAAGGCTTTTTCATATTGATCAAGGTTTTCTTCCCCCACCGATAACCGCAATAGCCGCTTCACTCCATCACCCACAAAGCTAAAGATTTCCTCCCGTGTTCGTAAGGCCAATCCCAAATCCCTCAGCGTCAGGTTTACCGAGGTGGCAATATCTATTTTCGAATCGATCAAAGTTCCGTCAAAATCAAAAAACAGCACTTCCGCACGCCATGTAGTCATTTCTGAGCATCTTTCTCATTTGTAAGCTCTAATTGTAGTTTCAAAGAATTGAGCAGAAATTTTCTTTCCGGCTCAGATTCATTTAACTCCGCCCAACGAACAAAATCGACGAGACGTTGACGGCCCACATGGGGAGGCAATTGAGGTCCAACAATTTGCCACCGGTCCCCAACCGCCTTCAGATGGAAATATTGTATTTCACGGTGTGGACTGGTCACAAACGTTACGCCTTCCCAGTGCATCGTTCCTAACACCTCAAAAATTACGGGAATTCTTGCCTCTAACCCATTAATAACTTCCCATTGCGACACATCATCCACCACCTCATACCGAGAAATCACGACGACATGCCCCCAGACCGGCTCTTCCAGCCAAGCCACAAAGGGCCTCACCACCTGCCAGGAATGCGCCTCCAACCGAACGCCTTTTTTATCGAGGGAAAGATATTTCAGTAAAATTTTGGTGGGATCTTCAGTGATGTGGCCGCCAATGGCCTGAAGAGAGGTTGCACTGAACACCACAATACCCAAAACACACAGTAAAACCCGCATGAACCACGACAACAGGCTCACAATGAATTTGGGATTGGCGATTGAGCCATGACCACACAAAAACCACTGGAAGAAACAGCGACTTATCCTTTAAACAAGATAACCAGAATAATTCCCAATAAAAGCCAAAGAGGTATGGACAACATTAAACCCCAGGCCAAGCCTTGCGCTGTTTTTAAGCGGCCTTTTAAGGTTTGTTTTTCCAACGCTTTCGATATCCGCAACCTGACGTCCTCGAGATGAAAGGGTTTGGTAATATAATCATCGGCCCCACGATTAATAGCCTCCACAGCTGTGCCAATGGAAGGATGTCCAGTGATCATCAGAAAAATCACCTCATCATTTTTGACGTCCCGAATACGCCTCAACAACTCCATCCCATCCATATTGGGCATAATCAAGTCCGCCATTATCACGTCAAAGTCACCCTTCCGATATTGATTCAAGGCCTCTTCTCCATTTTCGGCCATGACGACGGTATAACCCAACGATAGTAAGAACTCTGACAAGGCTTCCCGAACTCCCTTGTCGTCATCCACAACCAAGATGCGTTCAGCCATTTCTTTCCACCTTTTCCTTATCAGAGAACTCCATCTAAAAACGACAGACCTAATTGTTGAAATCAGGGTAATTCGACCACCACCACATCCGGCGGGACATCGAAAGTCAGCTGACTGGACGGAAGGCCCGTATTCGCCTGAATATGGTCAAACATCACGTGGGAGATATTCCCGCTCACCTCAAACAAGGTAATACCCTGAATAAAATACGTATCAGGAAAGAGTTTGAGCACAATCTTCTTGATAGTTGGTGGGGTTTGGTCGACAGGCTTAGGGACCAGGGTGAGACTTGGGAACTTTTCATTATCCTTCGAGCCATCTGCGGATTCCAGAATCGTAAATTGCTGAGAGAGATTTCCTGCCCCCTGAAGAAGAGCTAGGGGCCCCTTGGACGCAGCCATTTGCGTAAGGACCCCTTTGACCACCTGCTGATGCTCAGGGACATACATCATCACCTGATCACCATTCACATAAATCTGCTCTTCCGATGGGTGAAGATAATCCCATCGAAGCAATCCAGGTTTTTTTAAATAGAGCCGCCCTGAAGACGTAAACCCCGTCGTAAACCCCTCAAGAATGGTTTCCTGAACAAAGTCAGCTTGCAAATCTTTGGTCTGAGCATAACGAGCATCGACTTTCTTAACAATTTCCTGCGTAACGGATACCGATGCAGCCGAGGCGTCGAATACAGGCATCATAAAGCAAGCAATGCCTAGAAAGATGGCCCCTCGCAGGAACAGCAGTAACATCATCCTATCTCCGCGATAGCCGTACTTCGAGCGAGGACCTCTCGTCTCCCATCACGCCCTGGAGCGCTCACCAGACCTTCCTCCTCCATTTGCTCAATCATCCGGGCTGCTCGGGGATACCCCACACGCAAGCGACGCTGGATAAACGAGGCCGAGGCTTGCCCTGTGGTCATTACCAATTCTCTTGCTCGCTCATAGGTCTCATCGCGATCCTGCTCATCCACCGAGGGTTCTTGAACGGACTCTAAGGCCATAGGGTCATAGACGGGAGTGGCTTGAGATTTCACCCATTCCACTACCCCCCGCACTTCCTCATCCGAGACATAAGGACCGTGCAGTCGGTTTATTCCACCGGTGCCCGAGGACAAAAACAGCATATCACCTTTTCCCAAAAGACTTTCTGCTCCATTTGCATCTAAAATGGTCCGGGAATCAATTTTGGAAGAAACCTGATAAGCGATACGTGCAGGAAAATTAGCCTTGATCAATCCGGTCACGACGTCAACTGATGGTCTTTGAGTCGCCAAAACAAGATGAATGCCTGATGCACGGGCCATCTGAGCAAGTCGGGCTATGCGATCTTCAATATCCTTAGGAGCCACCATAATTAGATCGGCAAACTCATCAATGACCACAACAATGTAGGGCAACAGAACCCGCTCTTCATGTGAAGACTCCAACAGGGGTGCCCCTTCCTCCACATTCATCGATTGGCCTTTGCTCAGCTTCTTCACAGTCTGAAGTGGAGAACCGGTCTTTTGAGAATCGGTAACCTTTTTATTATAAGCATCAATATTTCGAACCCCCAATTCCGCTAACACCTGGTAACGACGCTCCATTTCTTGTACGACCCACCCAAGCCCACGAGCAGCCTCCTTGGGATTTGTGATGACCGGGCGAATGAGGTGGGGAATCCCATCGTACACCTGCAATTCCAACACTTTGGGATCAATTAACAGGAGTTTTACTTCATCGGGATGGGCGGTAAAAAGGATATTCAATAACAAGCAATTCAACCCCACACTCTTCCCGGACCCCGTAGCGCCCGCTACCAACAAATGGGGCATGGTACGGAGATCCGTCACAACCGGTCGCCCAAAGATATCTTTCCCTAAGGCCAATGCCAGCTTTGAGCGGGCCCGCGTGAAGGTTTCTGATGTCAACATCTCTTTCAATCCAACCGTTTCCCGCTGAGGATTGGGCACTTCAATACCTACGGTGGATTTCCCTGGGAGAGGAGCCACTACTCGAACTTTTAATGCTTTTAGGGCCATGGCCAGGTCATCAGCCAAATTCACAATACGGGCGACCTTAATGCCGGGACCGGGAGCAAACTCATACATGGTAATCACCGGTCCGGGATGCACATCCGTGACGCCCCCCTCAATCCCAAAACTTGCCAAGGTGTTCACAAGAACTTCGGACTGAGATTTCAACACCGCATCAGTCTGATGAGCCGCCCGCGCAGCATGGGTATCCAGCAGGTCGGTGGGGGAAGGCATTTGATAGGACTTGGAAATTTTCGTGCGAGAGATAAAGCTGTCGTCGACTTCCTCAATAAATGGAAGAGTAGAGGCTATCTCAATTGTGGCTGGCAAATCATCTCTTTTCATCTTGGATGATTTAGACTTGGGCTCCAAAGTTTCCAATACCAGCGCACCAATACCACCACGTGCAGCCAATTGACGATTAATTCGAATTGATTTATTCATTTTTGGTTGGGAGTCCGAGACCCACCAGTCTCGTTCTCTCACCGATTCCACCACGGTATTTTTGAGGCGCCCCATAAAATTCAAGAGAGTTCGGACAATTTGCCCAATCGATACCGGCACAAGCAAAAGAAAGGCAATCAGTAACAGGGCCGCCAATATGATCGTGGCACCGGTGACCGCCAGATAGGACCCGAGTCCGGCCGCTACCCACTGCCCCATGACTCCACCCTGGCTTACCCCTAAGACATCCATCTCAGATACTTGAGGCCCGGCTGAAAACCGAAGATGTAGCAGTGCGCTGAAAGATAGAACACCAAGCAGCGATCCCAGAAGACTGCCTGACGTTATACGAAGTTTTTCGCCCCATAGGACGCTTAAACCCAACACGATGAGCAAGCAGGGCACCACATAAGCCCCCCCTCCCGCCATAGTAAGGAGGGAAAACGCGAGAGTAGCCCCAATCAGACCTACAGCATTTTCGGGAATTGAATTTGAGGAAGGTTGCTCGGCAAAAAGGATCGGGTCGGAAGGAGAAAATGTGGCTAGGCTGAGCAGCCCCAGAATGCCCAAAGTCGCGACTAAAATTCCTACAACTTGTGTGGTTAAGACAGAAAATCCCTTAGGTTGGTCTTTAGTTGGCTTGCTCTTTGAACTAGGGAAGACACTCATCAAAAAATCCTACCATAAGTGTTTCTATCGAGCAAACAACCCTTACGCATATGACTAGATTATACAAAGTCCTGTAGATGTTACGAAGCGGAGGGCAGCATTGGGTCATTGAGAGCTTCACTTAATTGCTGAAACTCCCCCACTGAAAGCGTTTCTGCTCGCCTAGTTAATGGGATGCCTGTGCGCTCTTGAGCACTTTCTAGGCAGGTCAAAGAAAAACCTGCTCCTCGTAGTGCGTTGAGAAGAGTTTTTCGGCGTTGCGCAAATGCTGCCCGCACCACTAAAGCAAATGCCTCTGCTTCTTGAGTAGAATAAGTCTGATGAACAGAAATATCCAATCGTACCACTCCCGAATCGACATCAGGAACGGGGCGAAAGCATTTCCGAGACACCGGGAAACCGAAACGGACATCAGCCAGGCGTTGCGCCATGACGGATAGCACTCCATAATCTTTAGTATTGGGCCGGGCGGTTAACCGCTTGGCAACTTCCAGTTGTACGGTTAAGACCATTCGACGGATCCTGGGCCGGGCTTCTAACAACCGAAACATGATGGGGGTTGAAATGTTATAGGGCAGATTAGCTACCACCACGGCAGGTTCTGGGAGTTGATCAAAGGAAAAGCGAAGCGCATCATGCTCCTGAATATCAAGGTTCGAATACTCAGCAAATTCTTCCTTCAAAAAAACTACCATCCGAGGATCGACTTCCAAGGCTAACACCTGCTTCGCCGATTGGCACAACAATCTGGTCAACGCCCCGCCACCCGGTCCAATTTCACAGACATAATCATCAGGCTGGAGGTCCGCCAGATGAATAATTTTTCGGAGCAAATTTTGGTCAATAAGGAAATGCTGACCGAGCCGTTTGCGCGGATAAGGAGGGAGGGGTGCCATTATAGGCAGGGAAGAAAATGAAAAGGGTCAAACCGGCGCTTCATATAGGAAGGAGGCATCAGGGTATACCGGTAGTCTGAATATCCTTAACTAACTTCTTAAGATGCCGACGGCACATGTCCACTTCATCGGCTAATTCATCAAACACATCGCCCACAAAATAGGTGGTCTCCAACCATTCCTTGGTAATGTGCTGAAGATATGCCTCGCTCACGTAGGGCTCTAGACCATTAATCACTTTTCTCTTCCATTTGGTGACGTGGTCTTTCCCCTGCACCGCATTGAGGGCCTTCTCCGCCTGTGCGTGAATAGTCGTGATTTCCTCTATTTGGCTCTGTATATAGGCCAATAGTTCTGATGTCTGATCAGTCATCATAGTATCCTTTTCCATCAAAACAGGTCATACGAAAACGCCTGATACCAGAACCTTCCGGTCCCACACATTTTTACCACGCAATTACACCGCACAATCGTCCTGCTTCCCCATTGAAAAGGTCATGCCGATGGTAACTCGATGCCCGGCTACATAGTCGGAAACCTGCATGCGTTTTTTATTTTCAGGTTGAATCTCCAAAAGATTCAAACTTCCCTGACCAGTTTGAACACGGATGGCCTGTTTCGTGACGGCAGTAATAGTGCCTGGGGCCTGAGAAATGTCAGGGGCAGGATGCCGGATACCTGGCTCCTGATCTTCAATCTGAACTTTCCAAATCCCCCATCGTTCGCCCTCCAGGAAAGTATACACACCTGGCCAGGGCGACAGCCCGCGAATGCGATTGGCAAGGGTTCGCGCCGGCCGATCCCAATACATCAACCCATCTTCTTTGGTTAAGAGGGGCGCCATAGTGGCCGCTGAATCATTTTGGGGAATAGGCGGTATTGTGCCCGCAACCCATCCACGCAGAGTCCTGACCAGTAGGGCTCCGCCAACCTGAGCCATTCGTGGAACTAACTCTCCTGAGGTTTCGTCCGGACCAATAGAAATTTCTTCCTGTTGAAGAATGGCCCCCGTATCCATTCCTTGGTCCATAAGCATAATGGTAACCCCGGTCTTCTCCTCTCCCTGGATTACAGCCCATTGAATGGGAGCAGCCCCCCGATATTTCGGGAGAAGGGAACCATGAACATTCAGGCATCCTTTCGGGGGAAGATCAAGAATGGGTTTTGGCAAAATCCGGCCAAACGCAGCAACCACCACCACTTCAGGCTCCCATGCTCGAAGAGTTTCAAGCAATTTGGGATCCTTCATTTTTTCAGGCTGCACCACCGGGATATTTTGTGACAATGCCAGTGCCTTTACCGGCCCCACTTGAACTTTCTTCCCACGCCCACTCGGTCGGTCAGGCTGGCACACGACACCGACGACGGAAAATTCTGTCTGCAATAACTGCTGAAGCGTTGGAACCGCAAAGGCCGGGGTGCCCATAAACACAATGCGCATGACCAGTTTCCTTAACACCGGATAAAGAAGAAAATCAATTGCTCAGAATATAGCTTGCTGACTCTTCAGGACAACAACTATCCACCTTGCGCGCCATTCCAAACCACTCAAACGGCCATAGCCACATGCATTGACTCCCTTTCAATTACTGTGATAGAAGCCCACGCGGGGGCGCATTTCGATATTTTCGCTGACTTAAACTGTAGGAAATGGATCGCGAGCATGGGTGGACATAGTCATTGGTCAACAATTAAGCGCCACAAAGGTGCACAAGACGCCAAGCGGGGGAAAATTTTCACGCGCGTGATCCGTGAAATTTCCATTGCCGCTCGTAGCGGGGGCGATCCCGACGGCAATCCGGCCTTACGCCAAGCTATTGCGAAATCCAAAGAAGTGAATATGCCTGCCGATACGGTCAAACGGGCTATTCAGCGAGGTACCGGAGAACTTCCGGGAATGCAATTCGAAGAGTTTATGTTGGAGGGCTATGGACCAGGAGGCACGGCACTCCTTCTCGAAATCTCGACCGACAAACGTAATCGAACGGTAGCCGAAGTTCGAAATATTCTCACCAAAAATAATGGGACGATGGCCGAAGCCGGCGCCGTCGCCTGGCAATTTCAAAAAAAGGGGTTACTGGTCATCGAGAACCAGGGGGTGACTGAAGACCAACTTTTCGAGCTGGCACTGGAAGCCGGAGCTGAAGACGTAAAACAAACTCCCACAGGATTTGAGGTCATTTCGGAACCGGCAAATTTCGAAGCCGTCAAGGAAGCCATACAGAAGGCTCAGATTGAAACCAGTCTGTCCGAGCTGACCTTTATTGCACAAAACCATATTCAACTTGAAGGCAGAGATGCAGAGCAAGCCTTAAAACTCATGGATCTCCTAGAGGAGAACGAAGACGTGTCCAAGGTCCATGCCAACTTTGAGATATCTGACGAATTGATGGAGAAAATGGCTGCCGAAAGTGCCTAGGAGGCCGTCCACCGCTCGACTGACCTATTGGGGAAACGCTGGGTTTATCCAGCCTTTCAGATCCGTCTCGACCAATTCGGCTCAAAAGTTCACAACCCCTGACTCAAACAAACAGAGCGTCGTTATGAGCGCCAATCTCGGGCAGGCTCTCTGCCTTCCGGGTTCCACTCTGCTCTTCCTTGGCATTCTCCTTAATAATTTCTACTCTGCCCCTTCACAGTCTTTGAAATCCCTTCACGATTTGCAGAAAGTTTGAGTTTCGCACAATCATGATCGCCTCCCTGTCAGGAACCCTTTTCTCAAAAACCCCGCAGGAGGCTGTAATTTCTGTACAGGGCGTGGGCTATCATGTGTTTATTGCCCTTTCCACGTATTTCAGCCTTCCTGAAATCAATTCCACAGTGCAGGTTTTTGTCTCCACCCACCTGCGGAATGACACCATTCAGCTTTTTGGATTTTCCACCATGGAAGAGAAACAAGCTTTTTCACTGCTTACCACCATCAGCGGCATCGGACCGAAACTCGCCTTGAGTGCGTTATCGACCCTTTCCATCCCTGATTTGTGTACAGCTATTGAAACCGGTGACCTTGAAACCCTAGGCTCCATTCCCGGAGTCGGGAAAAAATCGGCAAGTCGAATCATTCTGGAGTTAAAAGACAAAACCCAACGGATCATGCTTCCGGGTTCCCACAAACCCTCACCAGCCCCGACCCAATCCACCAACTTTCTCCGGGAAGAAGCCGCCTCCGCCCTCATCAATTTGGGATATCGCGCCCCAGAGGTCAAAAATGCCATGAATCTCGCAACGGCCAAATTGGACGAAGCTTACGAACTCGAAGACCTCATCCGCACCACTCTTAAGGAGTTAGCTAAAGGTTAATTAAAAAAGTTCCTTTTTTAAGGAACCACACGTTTTGGCCTCACAGGAATATTGGGGTATTGGCCAAGGGCAAAGGCCATGAAATTCTTGATCAAAAATTGTGATCATAATGTTGAATCAGATATTGGGAGAGCAAAGGAGTGTTATTCCTGAAACCAAGACAATTAAGTGATGCCCTCAGAAATACAAATCCAATACCCCCACGGCAATCCTCAGAATTCACTCAGATGTTTACCATCCCATAGGAAACCGACAGGTACCCAATCGTGTCTATTTTTTTTGAGTTACAGAGTTGAAAGGACGGTGGGAGGCCTTAGACAGGCTAGAGGGTTTCGCGGATTTTTTGACCGTTGTAGCCGCTTTCAAGAACCCGCTTAAAAAAGCGCAACACATCTGCTAAATCAAACCAAAATCCGCAATTGATACATTTTGCATTGAACCGGCGTGACACTAGGGTGTACTGACGTTCAACCAGCATGGTTCCTTGGCATCTGAGACACGTCATATCAATACAGACCTACTTTCGGATAAGAGACTCACGATGGGCGGATAGGACCATCTCACCACTTTTCCCTCGTCAACCCCGAAGCCCAAAAAGACTACAGCCCCTTTCAACCTTTTTTTTGAAGCTTTCGAGTTATCTAGCGAAGTCGATTTAGAATCACCGCCACACAACCCGCAAGAACTCCACCTCCCAAAACCGTCAGTCCCATGGAAAGTATCCCTTCCCATGTCCCAGAATATGATGAACCATAAATCAGATCTCTCATGCCTCCCTGAACAAGCAAGACAGCTAAGGTCAAGAGAGACCCCATTCCAAACCACCAGCCAAAAGTTCGCACATTCTCCTCACAAGGCTGAATCACGCTTTGGACTGGCGTTACGCCTCTTTCTGAAAGGCAAAGTAACTGTAAACATTGCAGAAATCGGGTGTCAAGAAAATCATATTTGAAGAAGTGTTCAAGATGGAGTGGCCGGAGATTGGCCTTTCCGGATATTTAACCCATGATGTAAAAAAATAGAGACATTACTTGAAGCATTATTCACGACCGCCAATCCCGGTTCTTCCCCTCGACCGGTTGCAATCGATAGGGTGGTTAATGCAAAGGGGGCATGCGGAGTGGGATAATCTCTTGGAGGATAATGAAAGGTCCCATCGCCCTTTCCAAATAACAACGAAATACTTCCGGATTGAATATTGGCTACAGCCACATCCGGCACTTTGTCGCCGTCAAAATCCTGCGCCACTCCAAAATTTGGACCGGCATCACCCCCCGATTCCCTTCCCTCTTGAAAAGTCCCATCCCCATTTCCTAAAAACACGGTAATCGTGTTCATTTCACCGTTAATCACAAGAAGATCTATGGCTCGATCAGTGTTGAAATCTCCAAAGGAGACCCCCAATGGCCGTTTGCCAGTTCGATAGTCAGTTGGAGCCTGGAAAGTGCCATCCCCCAAACCCAGCCAGATCGACACCGCATGACTCATCGGCCCTCCATTGGTCACGGCCAAATCCAAATGTTTATCCCCATTCAAATCCTCGGTGGCCACAGAAGTAGGCGTATCTCCATATTCATATAACGGTCCCAACCGAAATTTTCCGTTCCCCATACCCAACAGGATTTGGATTTTGTCGTTGCGAAGGGCCACTGCTAAATCAGGAAGAAAATCTTCATTAAAATCTCCTGTGGCGATACTCACTGGCGTACGGTGAACCAGGTATTGGGCTCCACGCAAAAAAGTACCGTCGCCTTGTCCCAAAAACACCAGAGCATGATTATCCCCGGAGCACGCCACAACGAAATCCGGAACGTGGTCAAGATTAAAATCATCCACAGCTACATTCCTGGGCTCCTGACAGGCAGAAATCGTTTTTTGGTCCTGAAAACTCCCGTCCCCCTTTCCTAGAAGCAGTGACAGGGAATTTCCCTGAATATTGCTAGTGATCAAATCCGTAAATCCATCGCCGTTAAAATCACTGGCATGGATTGAGGTAGGGTTTTTACCGACCGGAATGTCCAAATAATGATAAATCAGATCAGGAGGATGGTACTCCTCACGCGTAGGACAACCGAACAGAGACAGCAGGCCCAAAATGCCCAGAGGAATAACAAGCCGAGCCCACAAAGTTTGACTGGAATACAATTCTTCTTGCCTTTCTCCAGTTTATGTGGGTTGAGAGGGTGCAAATATAGACGCAGGATAAACCATGCTCAGCGCCTCGAGTATACGGATTTTCCCAAATGATGTAAAACCGGCTAGGAGTAAGAGAAAATCCTTTCCTCTAACAAGCTAAAAAAATTTTGCCGGAGACAATTTTGAAAAGGGAGGCCATAGCCCACTGGATGACACGACTCTCATTATGTTATAGAGACCCCTTGTCTTTTTGTCTGTCTGTAAGGAGGAAATCATGGCCGAAGAAAAGCAGAAAATTGATCTAAGCATGTACGGGGTAGCCGAAATCATAAAATGGTGCATTACCCGCAACAACGGACGTATCCCAGGAACTGATACCGCAGCCTTCAAAGCACTACAGGCTGCACTAGCGGAGAAGCCGGCCACAGGAGACTATTTTACGCTGGATAAATTTTGGAAAACACGAAAAGTCTTCGAATTTACCAAAGATGAGGTAGCCGTGGTTGATCGATGTCTTTATGATCTCCCGAATTTTGACGGCGCTCAGTTACCACAAATCCGTTACAAGTTTTGGCCAGCGGCTGTCTGTTAAAACTAGGATTATATCTAGGATCTAGGCCCCATACCTCTTGAACAAATTGTCATCTCCTTCGATTGCCTGTCTCCACGACAATCCTTGTCTTCAGGATCAGAATGGGAGCAACAGCCCTTCCAGACGGCTAGGATCAAGCTATGGGTGGATGGCTCAAACCAGCAATTCTGGTATTCACCTAATGTTGGAGATACAGACACCTGGCGCACGGGGGGAGTGAAAACCGCCTAAGCCAAAATAACTTTTTGCGATCAAAAAGGCCAAAGCAGCCCACCCCAGATGCCACATGAGTGGATCCCTTCTTTTGTTAGGGTGGCCTCTTTCCGTTTTTAACAATACCCGGATAATTCCCACCGTAACAACCAGGAACTGGTCACCTTTCTCGTGAAACTCTCCTCACCATGCGGAGAGGTATCTTATTATTGTGGTTTTCTTTTCATGAATGAAGGAAGGGCCCTGCTAACCCGAAGCGACAGTGATACTTACCCTTCCCCTTGAAGTAAATCTAGCGGGGAGAAATCATCGGTCAGAATCTGGCCAGGAGCGAGGAGGACCGGCTCCTGTGACATGAAAAATGCCAACCCCTCGGGTGGAAATCGATCACGGTTCATCTGACGAACCAGAAGATCCAAAAAGCTCGAATCACGCATAACGGAGACAGGTTTTCCACCAAAAAAAATCAGGTTCACAGATCCTTTTTTTGTACCTAACCATTCAGGGCCCGCGACACCGTAGGACACCACATCAGGAAATGCCAGGCGCATCGTGGTCAACACCGCTTGCGCACGGCGAACATTAGCGGGCGAATCGGAAGACGCCAGATTAACGGCAACCGCGCCTTCAGGGTGCACATGTTTCCGCAATTCCTCAAAGAATTCCTGAGTCGTCACATGGAACGGAATGAGATGCCTGGCAAATACATCGACCCACACCACATCATACTGGAAGGGATTGTTTCGTAAAAACGTGCGGGCGTCTTCCACATACACATGATGGTTGGGCGGTGCCGAATAACCAAAATACCGTTCAGCGGCCCGGACAACAGAAGGGTCCATTTCAACCACATCTAATTCCAAATCGGGCCAGTTCTTCCCCAGCCACTTTGCCAATGATCCTCCTCCATGGCCTAAAATCAATCCTCGCTTAGGATTCTCGACAATTGGCAACACACCCATCATGACCTGGCTATAGGGCAAGGCAAGAGATTCCGGCGTCGCTTTCCACATCACCGCGTGGAAGGTATTGTCCAAAATGAGATAGCGGAATAAATCATTTTCACTCACTCTAACCTGTTGGTACGGGCTATCCTCCTGATAAATGGCCGGTGGCAAAATGCTGACCGGATGAAACCCCATCCAAGTCATTCCGGCTACTCCCGCAAGAAGCAGGGCCTGGAGACTCGGCTGGAGTATTCCAACTCTGAATGTCCACCATAGACCAAGACATACCTGGACTACGCCAAGGATAGCGACCAATGCAGCACTACCCAGCCAGGTTAAAAGATAAAAGGACGTCCCCCAGGTTCCGATGAGGCTTCCGATGGTTGAAACTGCAATCATGCCACCGGTATGACGTCCGAGATGCCCCATATCGCCGATAGCCAAACGCAAAAGGGCCGGGAGAACCCCGCTCAATCCAAATGCCGGAACCGCCAACAGCACACTGGCTGCAAAACATGGCCCCCAGCGAGGATCCTGAATCCATTGGGCCACTCCAAAAACGACGGGCTGCCCTACCCATGCCAATAACAAGGTCCAAGTGCCGGACAGCAACAACAGCCCAGCCAAAACCCGCTGCGGAGCATAACGATCAGCCAGCCAGCCTCCAGCGGCATATCCACTGCTCATGGCAGCAAGTACAACCCCGATCAACGCGCCCCAGACAAACAGCGAACTGCCAAAAACCGGCGCGAGAAGTCGACTTCCTAAAATTTCCAGCGCCATTACTACCGCACCCGTCGAAAACGCTGTCGCAAAGCACCACCATCGTGGCAGACTGGATTGAGTCAACGAAGATCTTGTCATAAGATGGAGAATTGAATGGACAAAAGGGAATTGATGCTAAAGCATGATTTAAAGGGTGTCAATTCAGAAACAAACGAAAAAACCCGTATCCAGGCTCTCCGTGCAGACCCGTGCCCTTTTATAACACTAGAGCAAGACAATCGCCCTCTGACAGATGAAATAACTCACCCCTTCCGGTAACATTTCGATTCGGATGTCTCAATCAGCTCCACCTCCACCAGCGCCGTCATCTCCTCAAGGAGAGGCACATCGTATTAGCCGTGCGGCCGGGCTGATCGGCGGAGCCACTTTCTGCAGTCGGATTCTCGGATTTATTCGAGATGTCACTCTCGCCAATTTGTTTGGCGCCAACGCTTCAGCAGACGCCTTTTACATCGCCTATCGAATTCCTAATCTGTTGCGAGAACTTTTTGCGGAAGGGTCCATGTCTTCCGCCTTTATTCCGGTCTTCACCGAATATCATTCGACCCGCTCCAAGCAGGAAACCTGGGAATTAGCCAGCGCAGCATTCACCACGCTCCTGACTCTCGTGACCGCTGTCACCTTAATGGGCATCGTTGCCGCTCCGAGTCTCGTCTGGCTTCTTGCCCCAGGCCTCCGTGGACAAGCAAATCAACTCGCCACGACCACCCTCCTCACGCAGATCATGTTCCCCTACTTACTCTTCGTGAGCCTGGCGGCCCTGGCCATGGGCATACTCAATTCTCTCCATTCGTTTGCCGTTCCCGCCCTGGCTCCTGTCTTTTTCAATCTGTGCGTCATTTTCTTTGCAGTGGCCATTTCGCCCTTTTTTGATCAGGCGATTCTCGCTGTGGCCATTGGCATTGTGGTGGGAGGACTCGCTCAATTCCTCATGCAATTACCCAGTTTACACAAGCACGGCTTCCCATTGTCCTGGAATTTTCATCCGCGCCATCCCGGAGTGAAACGAATGGGCTTTCTGCTCATTCCTTCCTTATTAGGGTTAGCTGTGACACAAATCAATCTCACCATCAGCACAATTTTAGCTTCGTATTTTCAAGGGGGCCCCACGTATCTGTTTTATGGAATGCGCCTCATTCAATTCCCATTAGGGATATTTGGTGTGGCAATGGCTACAGCCATTTTGCCAACCTTATCCGCCCAGGCAGCCCGTGGAGCCATTCATGAATTACGGGAGACGGTAAATTTCGGGTTACGCATGGTGCTATTTATCATCCTTCCAGCAATGGTTGGGCTGATCCTATTACGCATACCGATTATTCACGTGTTTTTTGAGCATGGCGCCTTTTCGGCCATGGACACGATTGGAACCGCTTCGGCCCTTCTCGGATTCTCAATCGGATTGTGGGCGTTTGCCAGTTATCGAATTTTGGCAACCGCGTTTTATTCCCTTCAAGATACGAAGACACCCGCCATCGTGGCTGTAGTTTCGGTTGGCCTCAACATCGGGCTGTCATTATGGCTTATGCAATGGCTTCAATACACCGGATTAGCCCTGGCGGCCGCATGTGCCGCAATGGGAAATACCCTGATCTTACTGACCATTTTAGGAAACCGGCTTCAAGGGTTACTGTGGAAGACACTCGCCATATCCCTGGTCCGCACAGGAATAGCTCTTCTCCCTCTCATCGCCGTTTCTCTCTGGATTGCCGGATTCCCGCTATGGCAGACAACAGGAGGGACGCCTGAAAAAGTTGCCTGGTTGACTCTGGCACTTGTTGCAAGCACGATTGGATATTTTTCCGTTCACCATGTATTCAAGTCAGAGGAGCTCATGCACCTGACGCTCATGTTGCGGCGAAAGATGCGCAAACCAACTTCTACAATCTAAGCATAGGGACTGACAGGCCTCCCTTCAGCATGCCCGGCTGTCCTTAAGTTAAGCGGTATCAGAAAAGGGCTCATGATTGCCGTTATTCAACGCGTCAGACAGGCTTCAGTCACGGTGGAAAACCAAGTCATCGCCCGCATTAACCGGGGACTTGTCATTCTGTTAGGTGTGGCCCAAGGCGATACCGAACAAGACGTGTCCTTCATGGCCCAGAAAATTCCTCGCCTACGAATTTTTCCGGACCCGCAAGGGAAAATGACTGATGCCCTTCAAGACATCAATGGCGAACTCCTCCTAGTCTCCCAATTTACCTTACTGGCTAATACCGAAAAAGGACGACGCCCAAGCTTTGAATCGGCAGCGTCTCCTGAAGAAGCACGCATGCGATATCATGAATTATTGGAACAATTCCAAGCCCTCAATCTGTCTGTACAAGCAGGAATGTTTGGTAAGACAATGGTCGTGTCATTGGACAATGACGGTCCAATGACCCTCATCCTGGACAGCAGGGCAGACAAAGGAGTAAATAAGGTTAAGAACCTCTTACATCAGGCCGATAGACATACATAGAAACCGACACACCCAGAAGAAGGGTCATTCGGTGGAAAGAGAGGGAAGGGCATTGATGACACAAATCCCTGAACAACATCCTCTAAGGCAGTTATTTGGCCGGTTGACAGAACGAAACTTTTCCGAAGCGTTGGGATGGCCGGATTTTCAAGTGACGGAATATGTTTCAAACCTGCTTCTCGAATTTATCCATATCGATCAACTCTCCCGCATCAAGGACCATGAGGGAGAACCCGTCGAAACAGTGGTGGAACTCCTATATGCAGCCGAATCCCATAACCTACAGTCTTCCGCTGAAAAGGAGCGTGATATTCATCGTCATATTGGAGACCTGACTTTGTTCCTCGCCGGACTCTTCCCCGAATATTGCAAGCGGATAAAATGCTCCGGACTTATTCACCATAAAGACTTTTTGGTGGATTACGTCAAAGCCGGCAAACGCTCCTACAGTATTGTCGCTGCCCATCAGGATCCTGAGGGCAAAAACCCACCCGCACTCTTTCAAACGCTTTCAACCAATTTTGAACTCTGTGTCGCGGGCCTTGGTTTTGTCCGATTAGACCTGGATCGTTTTCAGGATCCTAGCCTGAAACAGGCGAAAAGCCACCTTTTTCACTAGGCGCTAGCCTTTACGGCTGTTTTCTAAGCTCGTTCCGCAATATGGGGACCCACCAGCCCTTTTCGCAGTCTCGCTGAATGTTGCGGGATGGCACGTCTCATCTTCCAGAGAATTTGCAAACCCGACAAAAACAGCCTAATCAAAATCAATGTGACAGAACATCACAATGATCTCTATCTCGAGGCTCTATGTTTTTCACTTACATTTTCCTTGAACTCGCGTTCTGGCTTCGAGCGGGTCAATCAGGAGGATGCCCTCCAAATTAAAAGGAGAGAAAACAATTTTCCTCTCCCGCCTATTCAGATGACATACAAATATGCCGAAATGCCAATGATCGGATAACACCATGAATATATCCTCGCGTTCATGGACCCCGGTAGTATGAGGATTTGTCGTTCCTCGGAAACAGAGTCTTTCGAGCCACTTCCGAAGGTCTTGTGACCAAGAGTCCTGTATGACACCAGAACTTGAAAAGAAACTCCAATCCTGCCCAAGTCTTCCAAGCCCGACTAACGTCGCCATACAAATCATCAAATTAGCCAACGAACCCGAAGTCGACATCGACCGTATCATTAAAATTCTGCATTGTGATCCGGCGCTGGCCAGCAAAATTCTACGAATCGCCAATTCTCCCTTATATCCTTATTCCAAAAAAATCGAGAATCTTCATCAAGCGGTCATGGTCCTTGGTCTCAACGCGACCATTTCTCTTGCCCTGTCCTTTTCGTTAATGAAATCGCTTCAGACCCATCGAAGGTCTGGCTTGGACTATTCGCTGTATTGGAAACGTGCCATCCTAGCTGGAACAGCCTGTCGTGTCCTTGGAGCGGCCTGTGGGTTGGCTGAAATCGAAGAGTTGTATCTTTCGAGTCTCATACAAGATCTGGGGATGCTCGCACTCGATCAGGTGTTCCTGGACCTCTATAATCCCCCGGAGCTGGATCAAACATGCCATGCCAGCATTATTGCTCACGAAAAACAATGTCTAGCGGTGAATCATGCCGCTGTGGGAAGTTGGCTCTTGACACAGTGGAACTTTCCAGACCGCATCCGATTAGCCATAGCCGGGAGCGATGACTCCTCCCGCATTCCCCCGCAAGATGAACGCGCGAAATTTGTCTATTGTGTGTCGCTGTCAGGGAAAATTGCGGAAATATTTCTACGCGAGTCTCATAGCGAATATCTCCAGGTTGTCAAAGAAGAAGCCCATAACTTACTGAATCTCACTCCAGAGGCGCTTATGGAGGTGCTGGAAAAGACCGAAGTCCTTATTCCAGAGACGGAGAAAATCTTTCAGACAGACCTACAGACGTGGACCGAACCTCAAGCCATTCTGGAAAAAGCCAGGGAGGCACTTCTCCTCCGAAGCCTTCAGACTATCAAGGAAGTTCAGGAACTCCAAATCAACAAAGCGACGATGGAAGCCCAATTCCAAAATTTGGAAGAAATCCACCGTAATGATCCCCTCACCGGCACCGTGGCAAGAGCTTACCTCGATCAATACTTAGACTCCTCTTTTAAACAGGCGCTCGCCAATGAAGAATGTTTGACCCTGGTATTTGGAGACCTTGATAAATTCAAATCCGTCAATGATACGTATGGACACCAGGCGGGGGATAGCATCCTTCAATCCACAGCACGTCTACTGCTTGCACAGGTTCGCACCACCGATATGGTCGGACGATACGGAGGAGAAGAATTCGTGCTCATTCTCCCGAAAACCTCATCACCCGCCGCTAAAATAGTGTGTGAAAGAATTCTCTCCGCATTTCGCAATACAACCCATGAAATAGCCAAAAATCAAAAGATTGGGGTCACCATTTCTCTGGGAGTCGCAACACACACCCCGGATATGCCCTATACCAATATCACCGCCCTGCTCCTTGCCGCAGACAAAGCCGCCTATCATTCTAAATCCCACGGTCGCAACCAGTGCACCTATTATGAGAAGATAAGAATTGAACAGCCGGCTTAACACTGGAAGCAGCATCGACCCGTCAGTCCACTTCATTTTTTAACTCCTTCGTCCTTTGGCTAATCCCACCATCATTCCGACTCCAAAAGTCCTGATCCATGGGGGTGCAGGCTCCCGGCAACCAACCCACAGTCAGTTAGTTTGCCTGACAGAGGCACTCATGAAGGGACATGAATGCCTCAAGGCAGGGCATTCATCATTAGATGCGGTAGAAACCATGATCCTCTACCTGGAAGAATCGGGACAGTTTAATGCCGGGCGAGGATCGCTTCGACAACTCGACGGGATTCAACGGATGGATGCATCGATCATGGACGGGCAGACCTTATCGGCTGGCGGTGTAGCAGGGCTGGAAGGATATCTTCATCCAATCTGCGCCGCACGACGGATCATGACCGATACCGACCATGTATTGATAGTTGGCCCACATGCCAATCGATTGGCTGGGCATTTTGGTTTAGCCCGATTGGTCCATCTGAAAAGTTCGACTCCACTGAGGAACAAACGGGGTTCACGAAACAGGATTAATCCTAAAACCCAAGCGCTTTACCGTCAGTTAGGATTGTATGACACCGTCGGGGCGGCCGCTCTAGACTGTGCCGGCCATCTTGCCGCAGGGGCCTCATCAGGAGGAGTGGCGGTCATGTTACCTGGCCGTGTTGGAGATACCCCCTTAATTGGCGCGGGCGTGTATGCCGATGATACCGCCGGGGCCATTTCCATGACGGGCTTAGGAGAATCCATCATACGAGCCGGCATGGCCAAACATTTGGCTATCCTGCTCGGGCTAGGCTGGACGCCAGTAAAAGCTGCTAACTATGCACTGAAGGCACTCGTCAGCCGAGTACAGGGAGAGGCCGGATGCCTCGTCCTCGATCGCACTGGAAGGTTTGCGATTCGGCATACCACTCCATGGATGAGCGCCGGGTATTGGAATGGCCGTGGTAAGCCTGTAGTCAAAAATCGCTTTTCCTGAAAGTGCTTCGTGCCCATTTTTTATTGACCGCTCAACCTTAGCCATCTATAAACAGCAACATATTTTCATTGATCATCCGAAACATGGGATAATTCCTTAAAGGAAGTAATAATATGGCTTCTTCCACCTTTCATCTCTCCATTCCGGTTAAGGATATCGATTCCACCAAAGAATTTTATGTTCAAGGCCTGGGATGCGGCTCGGGCCGCCAGTCTTCCGTCGCCATCACATTAAATTTTCATGGCCACCAAATTGTGGCCCATGTGACCAAGGACCTTGGCCCCCAACAAACCAGTATCTACCCCCGACATTTCGGATTAATCTGCCGGACAGAAGAGGAGTGGAATGAACTCCGGAATCGGGCCCAAACGAATAGCCTCCTATTTTTCCGTGAACCCCGTCGACGATTTTCTGGCACCCCTCTCGAACACTTAACGTTTTTTCTGGAAGATCCGTCGCATAATCTGCTTGAATTCAAATATTACCTCAATGCGAATGCCATCTTCGGGGAAGAGACTTTTTCCCAAATCGGGGACGCCCATGAAATGCATGGGTAGGAGGTTTTCCTTCATCTGTTCCTCATTTTTCAGGGCCACACTATCTGAGGGCTTGAAGCACTTCCGTAAAATGCCCGTTCACTTTGACCTTAGGGAAAATGTTCCTTATGGTCCCGTCCTCATTTATTACCACTGTTGTTCGCTCAATCCCCATATATTTTCGGCCATAAAGTGACTTCTCTTTCCATACCCCATAGGCCTGAATCATGGCCTTGGATTCATCACTTAACAAGGGAAAATTGAGTTGAAATTTATCGGAAAACTTCCGGTGGGAGGAGACTGAATCCGCACTCACTCCGAACACAATGGCACCGCTCTTTCTCAATTCCTGAATACCATCCCGAAACGAACAGGCCTCTGTCGTACATCCGGGGGTGTCATCTTTCGGGTAGAAGTACACAACCACTTTTTTCCCTCGAAGCTCAGATGAATTCACAATGCGTCCAGTATCATCGGGCAGAGAAAAAGCAGGAGCAGGATCCCCAACCTGCAATTCAGACGTCGCCGCTGGGCGTGGACTCTGTTGCGCGGGTTTTTTCGTTTTAGGGGTAGATGCCGTTTTGATTTTTGTTGATGGATTTCGAGACCCTGATAGCCCCTGACTCTTTGATGGGGAACGCTTGGGTGCTGCCTTCTTTTTTGTAGCCACCTTTGGTTTTGATGGTAACGATTCCTTCTTCTTAGGCTGGGGTTTTTTCACTTTGGATGCCATAGGATCCTCCTCTCATGACTAGTGGGTAAAACGTGCCGTGATAAATCTTTTGCTGAATGAAACTACCTTGACTCAATACAGGACAATCTTCGCATCGTTTTGGTAAAGAGGTTTAGTGTACAATGAATAAGAGGTTTTATTCCTCCATTTTTTTTCAAGGAAGCGGGCCACATGGCCCCCATCCCTGCGGAGGAATGGATCGCAGATAGGGTTGATGTCCTTCGAATTCTTTGGGCAGACTATCCCTTGAACCCCCACCTCATTAGATTTTTTCTGACAGTTAATTTTGATATCACCGCGCTCAGACTTGGAATTTCAAACCTATGCGTATTACTCTTTATCGCTCACCAGCCCCTATCGGGCATTGGCAAAGTGGAGGGATCCCCACTTTTTGGCCCTTTAAAGGCGCCATAATACCAGGAAGGAAAATGCTGACCGGGGTTAACAATTAGACTCAGGAAAGAACCAACGCAGCATCGGGGTTTCAAGACATCTCTCCACAAACGGAGGATTTGAGTTGGAAGGTATCCCCCGAGCTTAGCCGATGGGCTTTTCAGCTCGGAAGGATGAAGAAGTTAAGGAAGTGTATTCTCGAAGGCGCAATTCTAATGCTTTTATTACTTCGTCTTTCTGCTTGAGATCCATAACCAGAAGATTATTCTGCACTTTGGTATTCTGCAGCTCATTTTGCAAACTTTGTATCGCCGGATGCACCTGATCCAACTTTTCTTTTGTAGCTTGTAGTTCCCGTTCGAGTCTTTCCTTCGTTTCCTGTAGATCACAAGCAATAGACTTTTTCGCTTTCTCCATGGTCGATAAGTCATTCTCCAACGATTTCAGCCGATCCTCAAGCATCATCTTCTCTTCCCGGATAGACTGCACAATGGTATGGACTTCTTCAAGCAGATCAGAAAGGTCTTTCATCTCATCCGTCCTCACAGCTCCCAAACATTGCAACCGGCGACTCTTGTCCGGGGCTTTCCCCAGTCATGGTATCGGCCTATTTTTGCCCAATATTTAGTGGCCCTACGACTATGATTGTTGTTTAGTTTTTAGCTTAAATTAATGCCTCCCTGCTGTTAAATCCCTCCAGGAGGCAAAACTTCAGACACCCTTTTTTACCCGCCCCATCTTTTTTGAGTAAAAGAACGACTCATATTTCTTGACAAATGTTTTCTACAAATTTTATATTGCCCATTATCCCTATCGTTTTAGTATGAATTAAAGAATGAACAAGTTTCCGATCAAAGTCACCTATGGAATTATGGCCACAATTGAGCTAGCAAAGCAGGACAGGTCCATTCCCCTTCAAGCCAAAATCATCGCTCAGCGACAGGGGATACCATCTCGCTTTATTGAGCAAATCCTTCAGCACTTGAAACAAGCCGGGATTATTAGGAGCCTTCGAGGTGCGCAAGGAGGGTATACCCTGGCACAACACCCCGGTCAGATTTCCCTGGCGGATTTAGTCAATTCAATGAATGGGTGGGCGACAGAACCATTGCTGCAGCATGGGCACACTAACGGCCATTCGGACAGCCGCCAGGTTCCGAACGTCTTACTTTCAAATATCTGGCAACAGGTTCAAGAGGCGGAGCAGGCAGTTCTGCGGGGCATTTCCCTACAAAAATTGGTCGAACAGTATGAAACGCTCGAAACCCAGCGCTGCCTGATGTATCATATTTAGCTTTGGCAAAGGACGGACCATTCCAGGGTTGGACAGAAATCAGGGCATTTTTTTTGCCACCCTAGAAATTTACCCCTCTATACGGGATTTGGAGAATTACCATGAACACCTCACCGGTCACCACCCGCCCTCCTGTTCACACGGTTCCGATACCCCAGGAAATTCTTGAAGAAATAGAAACTTTCGAAGATGAGGTCAATCGCCTGCAATCAGGTGACACTCCAGCCGACGTGTTCAAACCGTTTCGACTCCAATACGGCATTTATGGTCAGCGCCAGGCGGATGTTCAGATGGTCCGAATCAAGATTCCCTTTGGGGGTCTGAATGCCAATCAACTACGCCAAGTGGCAGACATTGCGGATACCTTTGCCACCGGCGTGGGACATGTCACGACGCGGCAGGATATTCAACTGCACTTTGTTCCACTCCGCCACGTTGGGACCATCATGCGAAAACTGGCGGAAGTTGGACTCACTACTCGGGAAGCCTGCGCCAATACCGTCCGGAATGTCACAGCCTGTGCGTTGGCAGGAGTATGCCCCGGCGAAGTGTTTGACGTGACCCCCTATGCGAAAACCGTGGCTTATCATTTATTACGGAATCCTCTCAACCAAAGTCTTCCCCGCAAGTTTAAGATTGCGTTTTCCGGCTGCAAGCAGGACTGCGCCCTCACCCCCATCCACGATGTCGGACTTCTGGCTGCTCGCAATAGCGAAGGGGTTCCGGGATTCAAAATGGTCGTTGGAGGCGGATTGGGGTCCACTCCGCGCCTCGCCAAGGTGCTTCATGAATTCGTGCCCATGGAAGAATTAATTCCCGCCATCGAAGCCATGCTCAAGGTGTTTGATAATTTAGGCAATCGAAAAAACCGAAGCAAAGCCCGGATGAAATTTGTCATTGACAAATTAGGGTTTGAGGAATTTTCTCAACGATGGAAAGAGACCTACGATGCCATGTTGCAATCCGGCGCCACCAAACTTGGATTGAAAACAGCCCCGTATCCTGATGATCCTCCCTTAGTAATGCCGACGAAATCCGGGAACGGCACCTCCACCCATGGCAATGGGAACAACCGCCCTCATGGCTCATCAACACATGAAGATCCCTCATCTCAAGAGGCGTTCGATCATTGGTGTGCAACCAATGTGATTACGCAACGCCAGTCAGGCTATAGAACAGCGGTAGTGAGACTTCCCTCCGGTGATATCACGTCTGAGCAAATGTTTGAACTGGCCGATCTCGCCGAACGGTATGCCAACGGAAACCTTCGTACCACCATCAATCAGAACATCATGGTGCGATGGCTTCCCGAACTGCGTCTCCGGCAATTCTATGACGAATTAGTCGCTCATGGGTTGGGCGACCCTGGAGCTGAAGGCGTCGCAGATATCGTCTCCTGCCCAGGGACCGACACCTGCGGACTGGGAATCACCTCTTCTAAGGGACTGGCCCGAGCGCTGGCAGAAGTGTTCCCTGCCGGAAAAATCGCAGAAGACCTTGAAGGGGTGAACGTAAAAATCAGTGGCTGCCACAATTCCTGCGCTCAACATCATATCGCCACAATCGGATTGCATGGAGTCGGCAAACGCATTGGAGACCATGTGGCGCCAGTGTATGAATTGCACCTTGGGGGACGGGTCAACGGCACAGCCAAAATTGCCCAACTCATTGTGAAGGTTCCCGCGAAGAATGTCCCCGCTGCCGTCCAGCATCTGCTCGATCTTTACCGCCGGGATAGAAAAAATGGGGAATCCCTCCTGACCTTCATTGATCGCACCGGAAAACTCCAACTGAAAGATGAACTGATCCCCTACACCATTCTTCCCACATATCAAGAGGATCCACAATTCTATGTTGACTGGGAAGGCGATGAGGAATTTTCGGTTGAGGACCTCGGACCCGGCGAATGCGCCGGGGGCGCATTGGAGATGATCGACAATCGGATCCTAGAAGCGGAACAAGAACTCTATCAAGCACGCCTGCTGGCTGAAAAACACCAATACGCGTTTGCCATCAACAAAGCCTATCGAGCCGTGGTGGCAGGAGCAAAAGCCATCCTTGTCACAGAAGGGATTGATCCGAATACGGATGCCGACACCTTAGCGGAATTTGACAAGTTGATTGTGGCCAAGGGTCTCATGCCGGCGGAATACCACAATCTGGCCATGACCGTGGGCGATCTGGGGAACAAAGACGCCTCGGCTGACCTGACACAAGGAAAAATCGCATTTACCAAAGGGTTCGTGGACCTCTGCCGGACCGTTTCGGACCAAATCGGCCAGGACCTCAAGTTGGCTCCTGCTGAACCGGAACAAAAACCCACTGAATCAACCAGGACGGTACCCACGTCACCTGAAAAGGGATCCTCCCCATCAGGCGTGCCCGTCTACGACCTGCGGGGCGTGGCTTGCCCCATGAATTACGTGAAGACCAAGTTGAAATTAGAAATGATGGACCACGGTGACCAGTTGGAAGTATGGTTGGACAGCGGCGATCCGATTCGCAACGTCCCAGTGAGTCTTCGAAACGATGGCCACAATGTACTCAAACAGGAACCCATAGACCCCGACGAGCGGCATTTCCGAGTGTTAGTGGAGAAAGTGGAACTGTAAAACGACATGGCTCTTTTCCTCAATACCCATCCGACTCCGGAAGAACTGATCGCCGTCAATCGATCCCTGGAGGACCAGACTCCTCGGAAGATTGTCGAGACCGCAATTGCGGAATATGGGGGAACGATTATTCTGGCCTGTAGTTTTGGGGCCGAGGATGTTGTTCTGGCCGATATGATGTTTCGCTCGAATCCGGGCAGCACACTCTTTTATTTGGATACCGATTTTTTATTTCCTGAAACCCATGCGGTTCGGGATCGGATAATTCAACACTATCAGTTAAAGGATGATCAGATTATCCAGGTCAAATCAACGCTCAGTCCTTCCGAACAAGCCACAAAATTTGGGGAAGCCTTATGGCTTCGGGACCCCAATCAATGTTGCGCACTCCGAAAGGTTGAGCCTCTCACATGCATCCTGGCAAAGTATGCGGCGTGGATGACGGGTATTCGTCGTGATCAATCACCCACTCGTGCCAATGCCGCTATTGTCGAGTGGGATACAAAGTTTGGCCTTGTAAAATTCAACCCCTTAGCCGCCTGGTCATGGGAACAGGTCTGGGAATACGTTCGCACGAATGCCGTTCCCTATAATGTATTACATGATCAACACTATCCCAGCATTGGATGTACCCATTGCACGGCACCAGTCATGCCAGGAGAAGACCCACGCTCCGGCCGATGGAAAAATTCGGAGAAAACCGAATGTGGGCTTCATCGATGATCATCCGGCCACGTGACCATGCCGTCATTCATAACCTCATAATTATTTTTCTCAATCAAGTAGCTATTGGAGACCGCCAGTGAAAAAAATTGCCGTCATTATTACGAGAGGGGGTTGGAATAACCTTTTCCAAGCCTGTGAGTGGATCGCCCTGGCAGCAGCCAGTGGCACCGAGGTGAGTGGCTATTTCCGTGACGAAGCCGCCGGTCGAATGACCAAAACCAAGATCAAAGAACTGACCATGTCCCCGGAGTTTAAAGGGCGGGAAGGCTTTGTTCGTGAACTCTTGAAAAAGGAGGATAAAGCGGACCTCTCCAAACTCATGCAAACCTCTAAAGAAAAAGGAAACGTCAAATTTTCGGTGTGTAAGGATTCTCTCAAATATTTTGGAGTGAAAGTCGAAGAACTCATTCCGGAATTAGATGAAGTGCAAACCGCCGAAGCCTTCTGGAAAGAAGCGGTTCTTCCCGCTGACCAGGTTTTGACCTTTTAACCCGGAATCATGGCATGGATCATCTGATTGCAAAAATTGGAAAAGGGCTGAAGGGTGCCAAGGATTTGACCTGGGACGAGGCCAAGTTTGCTCTGAACGCCATCATTGAAGGGCAAGCCACTGACGTTCAGGTGGGAGCGTTTTTGATGGCCATGCGTATCAAAACGGAATCCATCAGCGAACTCGCCGCGTTCACCACAACGGTCCGCAGGTGGGCGCCACCGATTCCTCTCCCGCATGCCGAAAACATTGTGGATCTTCCTCTCTATGGAGAAAAGCACAACACCATCCATGTGGTCATCGCCGCAAGTCTTGTCGCGGCTGCAGCCGGCGCAGGTCTTTTCATGCATGGCGTAGAAAACCCCGACCTTCCCTACGATCTTCCGCAAGTCCTCCGTCACTTACAGCTTCCTATCGCCAATACTGCGGCTGAAGCCATTGAACATGGCACACAATCGCCCTGGGTGTACATGGATTTAGCAGGATATCATGCACCATTAACCAAATTACTGGATCTGCGTCAGGCATTCGGATTGCAAAATCTGTCCCATCAGGTGTCCAGACTACTGAACCCGGCCAGGGTCGGCTCACAAGTCATTGGGATTTCCCATCCTCCATACCTGGATAAAATGGTGGAAGCCTTGGACATGCTGGGCACGAAGCGGGCCTTGATTATTCAAGGAGTCGAAGGATTTCCCGAACTGTCCCTCTCGGCCCCCTCCATGGCGCGCGAATTACGAAGCGGGCATATTTCATCGTTAGTCTTTCGTCCCGATGATGCCGGATTCCGATCCGGACCATTTCAAGCCATGAGTTCCACCATCAATGGGCCGGGATCCGGGAACCCGCAACATGAAGCCCACTTGATAACGCAATTACTCGTCGATCGCCAGAAAGGCGACCGCCGGAACTGGGTAATCATGAATGCCGCCTTACTGATGTATGCCGCAGGGTTGGCTTCCTCTCTCGCCCAAGCCACACCACTTGCCCAGGATACACTGGATTCCGGCAAAGCCGGAGCGTTCTTTACCGCCCTGGCCCAAGGGCGCCCTCCACAGTCCAAATTCGTTGTTCCCCCTTCACCGGCGGTGGTGCCCGCATGAACCATATCCGCCAGTTAGAAGATCAAAGCGTCTATATCCTGCGGGAGGCCTACAAAAACTTTGACAACCTGGCCATGCTGTGGTCTATGGGCAAAGATTCTACCGTGTTATTGTGGCTGGCCAGAAAAGCATTTTTTGGCCATGTGCCCTTCCCCTTACTCCATGTCGACACCAGCTATAAAATTCCCGAAATGATTGAATATCGGGATCGCCTCGCACGCGAATGGCGATTAAATCTGGTCGTGGGCCAAAACAAAAAGGCCCTGGCCGAAGGGATGAATCACACGAAGGGACGAGTGGAATGTTGCACGGCCTTAAAAACCCTTGGGTTAAAACAATTGCTGGAAGAAAAGGGCTACACGGGGGTCATCTTGGGTGTGCGATCGGACGAAGATAGTACCAGGGCGAAGGAGCGGTATTTCTCCCCGCGGGACAAAAACAATGAATGGGATTTTCGCGATCAGCCCCCCGAACTTTGGGATCAATATAAACTTTCGTTTCCTCCCGGCACCCATATCCGGATCCATCCCTTGTTGGATTGGACGGAGATCAATATTTGGGAATACATCAAATTAGAAAATATTCCCTTTCTGGATAATCTCTATCTGGATCAAGGCACCGGCAAACGCTATCGCAGTCTGGGGTGCGCCCCATGCACGACACCAATTGATTCCACCGCGAAAAATGTGGATGAGGTCATCATTGAATTACGCAACACCAAGGTGGCGGAGCGGGCAGGACGCGCACAGGACGAAGGACGAGGCATGGAACAATTACGCAAAGATGGATACATGTGAATATGACGGTCACACCAGCCATAGGCCAATCTCAGAACACTCCCCAGGACAATTCCATCCGGGAGAGAATGAATATCGTGATCGTGGGTCACGTCGACCACGGCAAATCCACGCTGTTGGGTCGTCTCTATGCCGACACCGGAACCTTACCAACCGGCAAGATCGAAAAAATCCAGGCCATTTGCAAGCAACAAGGCAAAGAATTCGAATACGCCTTTCTTTTTGATGCGTTTTTAGAAGAGCAACAACAGGGAATCACCATCGACACGGCCCGGACCTTTTTCTCCTGGGGAGGACGACAATACATCATTATTGACGCCCCAGGACATAAGGAATTCTTGAAAAACATGGTGTCAGGGGCCGCTCGTGCCGAAGCGGCGCTATTGGTCATTGATGCCCTGGAAGGCGTGCGCGACCAATCTAAACGGCATGGGCTGTTGCTCTCCATGTTAGGAGTGAAACAGGTGACGGTGGTCGTCAATAAAATGGACCTGGTCAATTACCGGGAAGACACCTTCCACGCCATCGAAAAAGAATACCGGGAATTTCTCACCCAATTGAACGTCATTCCCCAATACGTCATCCCCGCGAGCGCCAAACAGGGGATCAACATCATCAAACCAAGCCCGGAAACTCCGTGGTACACCGGACCATCCGTCTTGGATTCCCTGGCACATTTCCATCTGGAATCCAAACGTGCCGAACTCACGCTTCGTCTTCCCATCCAGGACGTGTATAAGTTCGATGCCCGCCGGATTTTAGTCGGCCGGATCACGGCAGGAAAACTCAAAATTGGGGACCGGCTGGTCTTTTCCCCCTCCAACAAGTCCGCCAATATCGAAACAATTGAAGCGTTTAATATCGATCCACCGCCAACTCAAGCCGAAGCCGGCCAATCCGTCGGCATTACCCTGGATGAACAAATTTTTGTAGAACGAGGGGAAATTGCGACACACGAAAATGCCAGGCCGCTGGTCTCCACCCGCATTCGTGCCAACTTATTCTGGTTAGGAGGGCGTCCTTTAGAAACCCGCCGGCCCTATGTCTTACGACTGGCCACCAGGGAAGTCCCCTGCGAAGTGGCAAACATTCATCGCATTGTGGACGCCACCAATTTAGACGACCGACAGACGCAGACCACCGTGAAGCGGAATGAAGTAGCCGATATCACACTTCGGACCAAATCTCCCCTCGCCTTTGATCTCTATGCGCAGTTCGAGACAACCGGCCGCTTTGTGTTGGTGGACGAATACGATGTGGCAGGAGGGGGAATCATCACGGAACTGGTCCAGGATGACCAGGAAGATTTTCGAACGGAGGCACGCGAACGGGATTCCGCATGGGTCAAGGGAGATGTGGGAGCCGAAGACCGGGCCCAACATTATGGACATCGAGCGGCTGTGGTCTTACTCACCGGGCCCGATGTGACTGCGAAAGGATTTCTGGCTCGGAAACTGGAAACCGTGCTCGTCGCGGAAGGCCGGCATGCCTACCTTCTCGCGCCGGAGAACCTGCAACGGGGACTTGATGCTGATCTCGTTGACACGAAACCGGATGAAATCATTCGACGGTTTGGCGAAGTCGTGCGGTTGCTGACCGATACAGGCTCACTGGTGATTTCCACAACCAATGCCCTCAAAGAACCGATGAAACACATCGTACAAACCGTGCAAACGTTGGTGAACCCGATCCCGGTCATCACCATCCACATGGCCAAAGATATACAAGGGCCTCAACCGGATACCGATCTGATCTTTGCAGGGCCGGAAAATTTCGACGACTGCACTCACCAAATCATTGATTTACTCAAATCCAGGGGGATTCTCACTGAACCTCCCAGGGGCCGTGCCGACTTTCAGTACTCCATTTAAGCACCCCCCCACCCGAACCGAAGCATCTCCCGTTTTCAGCCTTCCTACCGGCAAAATGGTAAACATACCCCCTTTCTTCCGATGCGGGCTCTTTGCGAAAACGGGAAACCCACCCCTCACATATTCCTAGCCGCCTCCCTTTACATCTGAAATCACAGGGCGATAAGAAAAAGAACCCAAAAAGCTTCTTTGATCAAGAAGGATCAGACAACTTTAATCCCGCAATGCCCACAATAATGAGGGTAATACAGACTAATCTGACAGCATTTTTCGGCTCATCAAATAACAAAATACCCAAGAGAACCGTGCCCACAGCACCAATTCCCGTCCATACCGTGTAAGCGGTTCCCATCGGGATTACCCGGAAAGCCAACGACAGGCAAATCATACTGACGGCCATGGCCACCACGGTGCCAACACTCGGCCATAACCGGGTAAACCCATCCGTATATTTCAATCCCGTGGCCCAGATGATTTCAAAAATTCCTGCCACCACCAACAACGTCCACGCCATAGGTCTCTACTCCTTCCTCTTCTCCGCTCATGAAATTGAATGGCATCACCCACCCTAAAAATCATTCTCCACCCCATCCCACAGGGTACGAGAAAAATCACAACTGAAGGAGATTATCCCAAAAGAAGGATCCCGGAACACTGAAAAAATTTTAACCTGGAATGAACGGAGCGTGAGAGTGCCTCAAACTTCAACGGGCTCCAGGGTTGCAGCAGCAAAAAAATCAGGACGGAATTGAAGGTCTTGGCCGCTTGCCACACATTTGCTTGATCTTTCTTCTATAGTGGCTATCTTATCAAGAGAACAACCTTCCCAAAGATAATGTTTATGAATTTAAAGGGAGGATCAGTGTATAATAAAAAGACTCTCCGATTGTCAGAGAGAAAAGGTTGAACGTTAACAAGGGGGTGACTGGCTTCGACGGGAATCAAGAGGTCAACAGAGCGTGTCGAGCTCTCGGAGTCTCGTAAAACCTTCGGGAAAACATTAAGTGCCAACGATAACTTGGCTCTCGCGGCTTAATTGACCGCGACGTCCCTCCTCTCTTTGCCTGCGGGTGAGGAAGGGGCGTCACACTGCAGGCTGGTCCAAGGCCGGTGCTCAGCGGCGGCGGACGAGAACATTCTGGGCTAGCGGGTGCTCTAAGCCGGTCGGTGGGCGTGGGCAACTGCGAATAACAAATCATCGGCTACACACGTAGGGCTGTTGCGCTGAATGTTCTCGGACAGGGGTTCGATTAACAAACATGGTCGCCCCGGGGAGCAATCCTCGGGTGAACACGGGGCTCATTCGGTGAACCCTACCGCCTGGACACACCGGGCCATGGCAACGCCGAGGGGTCGAAGGAGGCTAACTTCTTTGGCCCTGTAGAGACTCAGAGACCCGCTGGTCCTTAGATGAGCGGGCACTCGGAGCATCATCTGATGCTAAGACGCCCCGCATCCCACGTGGATGAAGGCATAGTCCGGCCCACGCTGAAAAGCATGGAACATCCGTCCCCTCACCTCCACCAATCGGCCTCTGGATCACACGATCCGGAGGCCTTTTTTTTGTCCAGCCCACCTCCTACAATGGCACGGGAAATTTCATGACCTACCTAACTGTAAAAACACTGTCACCCCTGGATGCGGGCTATCTCGCAGGAATAATCGATGGAGAAGGCACCATCACCCTCACGCAAAGAAATCAAAATAAACAGCGAGGTTTGGTCGTAACGGTAAGCAGTACGGAAATGAGCATTCTCAAGCATGTCCAAGAAATCACTGGAGTAGGGAAAATCACCAACAAACGAGTTACCAAAGCCAACCACACTCCCAGCTTCACCTACCAAGTCGCCAATCGCCAGGCCCTGGACATCTTAAAACAAATCGCGGCCCATCTTAGATCATATAAAGCTGATCGTGCCCGCCTAGCCCTTCAAGACTATACCCGACTCACACCAAGAAATGGCCGATACTCACCCGTCCAGCTTCAAGAACGAACCCAGTTTATTGAAAAATTTTTGACCATACGAGCAGATACTGTGAGAGCATTGCCTTAGAGGACTAGAAAATTTTTCCCCGGAGGCGACTACACCCATCACCCTCCCATTTCCCTGACCATGCAAAAAAATCGCCCGGATTGGATGGCACCAGACCAGTCAAGTGGCATATTTCTTTAAACCTGTAAAAAGGAAACAGCGGGGCATACCCCAACCATGCGTTCTCATGGAGGCCACAGAAACAAGACCCGACAAACTCCAGAGTAGACCCGATATTTAGACGACCCGGAACATTTGCTATGAAAACCTGCAATAAGCTGAGTTTCCTTTCCTACCTTCATGTTCATGAAATTACCTTGTTCACGAAACATGAACAATTAAATTAAGTGAACGAAAAGCGCCCATCCCACCAAGCCTTCTGGATGTCCAGATCGAATTTTTTGGTGGAACAATAAGAGTTAAATGCTATAGTTCCCCAAACATTTCATAAGGATACAGCGTGGATACCCCTTAAACAGTTCACTTATGGCAGCAGAAACCAACACCGACAAATGCGGTAAGAACCCGATAACTGGACGCCCCAGAGCGTTGGCTATAGCTGCCCATAACGAGCTCCATGGGGACACGAACACACCGCAACATAACGAGGCCTGTTGAATATTTCATGCCCTGGCCTCATAAAGACGACAGGGAAGATGCCCTGCATCAGTGAGATGGAAGGTTCAAAAAAGTTCGTTCAGCAAGGCCGCAGCCATTTTGACGCGCGGAGCGTACTCTCGGTACGTGAGCACGGCAAAATGGCGAGAACGCCGCTGACGGCTTTTTTCAACCTTCCGTAACGAGAACCCAAACCGCCATGTCCCAACTCGAACACATCGAAGCCATTGAAACACGTCTCTGGAGCGCTGCCGACAACCTGCGCGCCAACTCCAACTACGCCAGCAATGAATACTTCCTGCCCGTGATGGGTCTGGTGTTCCTCCGCCATGCCTACAGCCGCTATCTCACGGTAAAAGCCAAGATCGAGCCGACGCTTCCCAGTCGGGGCGGCAAAACGCGTGCATTGACCAAGGAAGACTTCTCCCAGCAAAGCGCCATTTATCTGCGGCCACAGGCCCAGTTCGACTACCTCGTGTCCTTGCCCGATAGCGCCGATCGGGCCAAGGCCATCATCGAGGCCATGGAGTCTATCGAAAAGGATTACGACAACCTGCGCGGCATCCTGCCCAAGAGCGAATACCAGGAGTTGGAAAAGCAGGTGCTCGGCCAGTTGCTGCGCACCCTCAACCCCGAGGAGCTGAAAACCGTCAAAGGCGATGTCTTCGGCCGCATCTACGAATATTTCCTCACCCAGTTTGCCGACCAGAAGGCCCATGATGCCGGTGAGTTCTTCACCCCCCTTTCCCTGGTCTCGCTCATCGCCCATGTGCTCGACCCGGAGCGCGGCACCGTGCTGGATCCAGCCTGCGGCTCCGGCGGCATGTTCGTGCAGAGCGCCCGCATCGTCGAGGAGCACGGCGACAGCCCCACGGAAAAACTCACCTTCCGCGGCCTGGAGAAAAACGCCACCACCATCCGCCTGGCCAAGATGAATCTGGCCGTGCACGGCCTGGAAGGCGACATCCAGAAGGCCATTACCTACTACGAAGACCCGCATGAACTGGTCGGCAAGGCCGACTACGTCATGGCCAATCCGCCCTTCAACGTGGATGAGATCGACGCCGACAAGGTCAAATCCGACCCGCGCCTGCCCTTCGGCCTGCCCGGCGTCAATAAGGGAGGCAAGGTCAGCAACGGCAACTACATCTGGATCAGCTACTTCTACAGCTATCTAAATGACAAGGGCCGCGCCGGCTTCGTCATGTCTTCGCAGGCCTCCAGTGCCGGAGGCGGTGAGGCGAAAGTGCGGCAGAAGCTGGTGGAGACCGGCGACGTGGATGCCATGATTGCCATCCGCTCCAACTTCTTCTACACCCGCAGCGTGCCCTGCGAACTGTGGTTTTTAAACCGCAACAAACCCAAGGACCACAAAGACAAGGTGCTGATGATCGACGCGCGCAACGTCTACCGCAAGGTCACACGCAAGATCTACGATTTCTCGCCCGAGCAGCAGCAAAACCTGCAAGCCATCGTCTGGCTCTACCGGAAAGAGACCGATCGCTACCTGCAATTAATCTCGCAGTACCTCGGCAAGGTCGCCGACGAAGCGCAAGCCTGTTTCGAAATCAAGGACGACCTGGGCCAGACATACCAGCCCCTGCCCGCCTTCAGCACGGCGCTGAAGGCCTTGCGTAGCACCCTCGAACCATTTCTGAAAAGTCAGCCCAAAACCGGGCCGCAGACGGAAGTGCTAAAGGAATTGGAAAAGGAAACCTCCCTGTTCGAGCAGGACATCGACCAGTTCCGCAAGTCCGCCCGGCAGGCCGCCAAACAATGGGAAACCGCACCCGATACTAACGCCGCATTACTCAAGCTCGCCAAGACGTTCGAACCCATCGCCGAACAAAGCCGCGACCTCATCAAACAGACCGACCTCATCTACAAACTCGCCACACGCCTCATCGACACGTGTGAAAAGGAATGTAACACCAAAGAGAGCGAGGCCTGGGTCAGCCGCGACATCACCCGCGCCCGCAAGGCCGCCGATGAAGCACGCGTGCTGGCCATCGAACAGCTTAAACAGGTGCGCTACTTCTGGAAACAGGCCCACTGGCTCACCGAACGCTTCCCCGACGCCCAATTGCGCGACGTAGAAGGCCTGGTCAAACTGGTTGACCGAAAAGAAATAGAAGCCAACGACTGGAGCCTCACCCCCGGCCGCTATGTCGGCGTCGCCCCCGAGGAAGTGGACGAAAACTTCGACTTCGAGGAAACCCTGCGCGAGATCCATGTCGAGCTGGAAGACCTCAACGCCGAAGCCGTCACCCTGGCCGCCACCATCAAAAAGAATTTTGAGGAATTGGGGGTATGAAGTTCACTCCATACAAGCTGGGGGAATTCTGTCGGATGAAGTACGGTAAGATGCCACCAAAAGAAATTCTTTCTGAGGAAGGGTTTCCTGTTTTTAGCGGCTATCGAATAACTGGATATGCTAAAGAGTATTTATTTGACGAGCCTAGAGTCATCATAGTTGCACGTGGTGTTGGTGGAACTGGTGACGTAAAAATGTCGCCAGAGAAATCATGGATAACTAATCTGGCTATAGTTTTAGATCACGACCCAAAAGTTGTAGATAAAAAATTTCTCCTATATCGACTTGGTATTGAGCCACTGAAAGACAAATTGAATACGGGGGCAGCCCAAGCCCAGATAACGATTGATTCGCTTACTCCATATGTCCTTCCATTGCCTGAGCTAGAAGTACAAAGCCGCATCGCCTTCATCCTCTCCGCCTACGACGACCTGATCGAAAATAACCGGCGGCGGATACAGTTGCTTGAACAGGCCGCACGGCTCCTCTACAAGGAATGGTTCGTCCACCTCCGCTTCCCCGGCCACGAACACACCAAAATCCAAAACGGCATCCCGGAGGGGTGGAAAGCTGGGACGATAGGTGACCTAGGAGAAGTAATAACGGGAAAAACTCCTAGTAAAAAAGAGCCAGAGAATTACGGCAACGACTTGCCCTTTATTAAAACTCCAGACATGCATGGAAATGCGATTGTTGTTCATACAGAGGAGTCGCTTTCTGAGGAAGGGGCAAAAACCCAGGCCAACAAGACATTACCGCCACGTTCGATTCTTATTTCTTGCATTGGCACAGTTGGAGCAGTGGCATTCAACGCTTCGCCAGCTCAGACTAACCAGCAGATTAATAGCATCGTTCCTGCCAGCGACTCAGTTACATATTGGGCTTACTTCATGGCTAAGGATTTGAGGCCTTTGCTCGAAGGAATGGGTGGCGGTGCAACCATGGCAAACGTGAACAAGTCAAAATTTTCTGGAATCAAAATCGTTATTCCTTCTCGGCAATTACTTGAGCTTTACTTCGATTTCGCAAAGCCAGTTTTTGACCAAATTGAAAATTTGACGATCAGCAATGCGCGACTCGCCAAATCTCGCGACCTGCTCCTGCCCCGCCTAATGAACGGCGAACTGATCTTCTAACCTAGCCGCATGGAGCGTCGAAGATGAAATGGAAATCATTAATATCGACGCAGAATCTCAAACTCGCGTGGCGGCGCATCAATACCGGACGCAACCTTCAATACAAGCGTTTCTTTCGCGATTCATATCTGGTGTATGAAAGTTCCGTCGACGAACACCTCAAGGAGCTTCACAAGGCATTAGTGGCGAAGGCGTGGGAGCCCAGTCATGCAACACGAATATATCTTCCCAAACCCTCTGGTTTACAGAGGCCGCTATCGCTACTTGGAATCGAAGATCAGATTGTCCTTCAAGCCATCGCCAACCATTTCGCCACAAAACTGTATAAAAAGAGGCAGCGTGTCGAGCTGGATACGGTATTCAGCAACAAGCAGACGAGTCCTCAAGACTCCATATTCTTTATAGAACGTTGGCAAACGACCTATAGTGCCTTCCAGGTTAAATGTACCGATGCATTCAATAAGGGGCTAAAGTGGTCAGCGCATTTCGATCTGTCCGCATATTACGACACAATTTCCCATGACCTGTTGTTGTCCAATGTGTCTCCCAGCTGCAATGAACCAGGCACTTTATCCATCATAAAAGACTGGCTTCGGGTCTGGTCGGCGGACAATATTGCGGCCATGACAGGGCATGGTATTCCCCAAGGGCCTATAGCATCGGATTTTCTTGCTGAGATATTTTTCTTGCCGATCGACATTCAATTGCAGAAAGCCTCGTTTAGCTACCTCCGTTATGTGGATGACATACGACTGTTCGGGCGCTCTGAAAACGAAGTGCGTGAAGCGGCAATTCTGCTCGAACAGGAATGCCGCCATCGTGGCTTGATCCCACAAAGTTCAAAATTTGCGGTGCGTGAACTTAATTCCGCCGATGAAGCGATGGGTTCGTTGCCAAGTATTGCGCCATCTGACGGAAAAGATGCCGCAGAAAAGGTCATGGGTGCGGCCGAGGCGAGAAATATTCTGACGTCAGCGATAGGTGGGCGGCCGCAGCGAGTCAGGAATAAATCCAGGTTTCGCTATGTGATGTATCGTGCCGCTGAAGACACGCAAATACTGGATACAGTACTCAAGTTATTGCCGAGACACCCTGAACATATCGATGCATTTGTCGCCTACTTTTCAAGCTATGGCAGGAGTCTCCGCATCGCCAGGGCAGCGATCGATTACTTGGAGAGCGGGGTTCCTTATTCTTACGTCCGGGGTGAGCTTTGGCATATCGTCGCGCGCCTCGGCGGATCGGCGGAAATGCGACGCGCCCTTCCGTTGGCGCGTAAAGATGCCAGAACTAGGAAGCGCTGCGTGGTTCTGTCCTGGGGGGTGATGCATTTCCTGATAAATTGCGAGGCAAAAGAATTGATTTGTGATAGGCGCAAACTAGGGATAGAGCACCCAATCAGCAGGAGCCTGCTTACACCTGTTTTCCAGAATCGGGAGTTCGCAAAAGGGGGACATGCTGCTGCTTTGCTGAAAGGTACCCTAATGGAACAACTGGCAGGTTGCCGTGAGTTGCAGAGAAGAAAGGTAACACTTGGTTCGCTCGGGCTTAGGCAAAGAGACTTGCCGCATACTTGTAGTCGTACACTGAAGTCTCTTGGTGTCATACGGCGACAACATCGACGCATAACGAGAGACTGGATCGGTGAGGCCCTGGCGTCGCTCTATGGTTGTAGGCGTACTTTGATTTGGCGGGACCTGCTTGGGACTGAGTATGAACACGCTTGGCAGGTTCTTATAAATGCCAAAGCACACTTTCCTGGAGCCTATTCAGAGTGGCTTGGTTGGCAGGACAGTTTTTCTGATATTGTTACCCGACAATTTTTCGATTTCCTAAAGCGGAAAGGGTTGCCTGGCTATTCGAAAATTCAGGATAAGAACGGTAAATTGGTGAAATATGGGCAACTGATTTCAACAGACAGTCCATTGGATAAAACATATCCCGCTTTCGCAAAAGATCTTCGAGACATACATCGGCGCAGGAACCAATTGCCTGGATCCCACCCTTACGATGAGAAGGGTGGAGCCAGGAACAAGTGGTTAACCAAGAGGGAGCGAGGCTTGCTGGTGCCAAAGATAAAAAATGCCTTTGATGCCATTTCTACCATTGTTCAGGAGAATAATTAGATACTGGTGAAAATGTGAGCACCTACACCGAAGACACCCTCGTCCAGCAAACCACCGCCAATTACCTGGAGCAGCAGCTCGGGTGATAGTCGGAATTCGTCAGGAATTATGCGAATGTTGGGTAAAATTGGCGCTATGATACGGTAACCCATGAACACGAAGGCGATAAGGTGCAACAGATGAGAAGAGAACAGGTGATAACGATGCTGGAGGAGCACAAGGGGACCCTGTGTGAACGCTTCGGTGTCACGGCTCTCGCCCTGTTCGGCTCAATGGCTCGGGATACGGCTGACGAGGGCAGCGATGTCGATATTCTGGTCTCATTCGATGGGCCGGCCAACTCGAAGCGATTTTTCGGGGTACTGTTCTATCTGGAGGATCTACTGGGCTGTCCGGTGGATCTGGTGACAGACAAGGCGCCACGGCCGGAACTGCGCCCGTATGTGGAAAAGAATGCCATCCATGTCTGATTCGCGTGACTCGCAGAGAGAATGGCGTTTCTATCTTCAGGATATGATTGGTTTTGCGGAGAAGTGGTTATCGTATACCGATGGCATGGACCAGCAACAGTTTGTCGACAGCGGTATCACGTACGATGCCACGCTGCGCAACCTGGAACTCATTGGCGAAGCGGCCAGCCGAGTACCGGACAACATCCGTGCGGCGCATGCGGACGTTCCCTGGCGGATGATCATTGCCACCCGTAACCGATTGACTCACGCTTATCTGGGAATTGATGACGATATGATCTGGAGTATTATCCAGGATGACCTACCCGCTTTGATTCCAAAACTGAAAAAAATCGTTTAATCGGTTTGTCGATGCCCTACACCGAAGACACCCTTGTCCAGCAAACCACCGCCAATTACCTTGAGCAGCAGCTTGGGTGGCAGTCGCTGTTGGCCTGGAATAACGAGGACTTCGGGCCGGACAGTCTGCTCGGGCGGGCCTCCGACCGTGAGGTGGTGCTGACGCGACCGCTTCGCGCAAAGCTGGTGGCGCTGAATCCTGGCCTCCCGGATGCCGCCTATGACGATGCGGTGCGACAGATTACGGCCATTGTCGCCTCGCAAACCCTGGTTGCCACCAACCGCGAGAAGTATGCACAGATGCGCGATGGCGTGCTGATCACCTTCCGCAACGACAAGGGCGAGCGGGTACACCAGCGGCTATGGCTTTTTGATTTCAAAGAGCCGGAGAACAATGATTTTCTCTGCGTGCGCGAGCTGTGGGTGCGTGGCGATCTGTACCGGCGTCGGGCTGATATCGTCGGCTTCGTGAACGGCCTGCCGCTGCTGTTTATCGAGTGCAAGAACATCCACAAGAATCTCAAGACCGCTTTCGAGAAAAACTTCTCCGATTATCGCGACACCGTTCCGCACCTGTTTCACCACAACGCGATGGTGATGTTCGGCAACGGCCAGCAGGCCAAGATCGGTTCCATCACCAGCCGCTGGGAACACTTCAACGAATGGAAGCGGCTGGCCGAGGAAACGCAGGGCGCGGTGGACATGGAAACGCTGCTCAGAGGTGTGTGTGCCAAGCGCAATTTCCTCGACCTGGTGGAAAACTTCATCCTGTTTGATGAGTCCGCAGGGGAACCCAAAAAGATTATCTCCCGCAACCACCAGTTTCTCGGCGTGAATCGGGCGATCGACTCGGTACGCGACCGCAAGGCACGGCTGGGCAAGTTGGGTGTGTTCTGGCACACACAAGGCTCGGGGAAAAGCTATTCGATGGTGATGTTCACCCGGAAGGTCCACCGCAAGCTGGGCGGCAACTTTACCTTTCTGGTGCTGACCGACCGCGACGACCTCGACACCCAGATCTACAAGACCTTCACTAATTGCGGGGTGATCAGCGATCATGAGAATTGTCGCGCCGCCAGCGGCCATCACCTGAACGCGCTGCTGACCGAACACAAAGCCTATGTGTTTTCGCTGATTCAAAAGTTCAACCAGAAGGTGGAGCCGGAGCAGCCTTACAATCCACGCGACGACATCATTGTCATCACCGACGAGGCGCACCGCACACAGTACGGTACGCTGGCGCTGAACCTGCGCAATGCTCTGCCAAACGCCAGCTATATCGGGTTTACCGGCACGCCCTTGTTTAAAGACGACGAGATTACCCGCCGTGTGTTCGGCGAGTATGTCTCAACCTATGACTTTCAACGCGCCGTGGATGACCACGCCACGGTGCCCCTCTATTACGACGCCCGCGGCGAGAAGCTGGGCATTGCCATTGGCGACCTCAATGAACGCCTTGCCGAAAAGCTTGAAGAGATTGAAACCGACTGCATCGACGTGGAGCAGCGCCTAGAAAAGGAGCTGAAGCGCGACTATCACATCATCACTGCCGGGAAGCGCCTGGATCAGGTGGCGCGGGATTTTGTGCAGCACTATTCCACCGCCTGGGAGACGGGCAAGGCCATGCTGGTGTGCATCGACAAGGTGACCTGCGTGCGCATGTACAAGTTGATCGGCTTTTATTGGAATGCGCGCATTCAAGAACTGGCAAAAACACCCGCGGCCGATGAACAGGACGAGCTGTTTCGCCAGTGTCAGATTGCTTGGATGCGCGAGACCCGGATGGCCGTGGTTGTGAGCGAGGAACAGGGCGAGGTCGCCAAGTTCAACAAGTGGGACCTGGACATTACTCCGCACCGCAAGCTGATGAAAGACGGGATCGATCTGCCGGAATCCATGCGTGCCAAGCCCGAATACCGCAACATGCAGACCATGGTGCTGGATGATGCCTTCAAGGCCGAGGAACACCCGTTGCGCGTGGCCATCGTCTGCGCCATGTGGCTCACCGGCTTTGATGTGCCAACCTTGTCGACCTTGTATCTGGATAAGCCCCTTAAGGCTCACACGCTGATGCAGGCCATTGCACGCGCCAATCGCGTGGCCGAGGGAAAGAATAACGGCCTGATCGTGGACTATTGCGGTATCCTCAAGCACCTGCGCCAGGCGCTGGCCACGTTTGCCGGGATGCGGCCGGAAGGCGAAGGCGGCGGGACCGAGCCAGCTCGGCCCGAGGAAGAGTTGCTAGCCGATTTGGCCGAAGCGATCACCTTGGTGCGAGTCTTTCTGTCTGACCGGCATGCTGCGCTGGATGACGTGATCATAAAGAGCGGCTTTGAGCGAAATGCCGCCATCATTGCCTGCAAAGAGGCGGCTAATGAAAATGACGAAACCCGCAAGCGCTTCGAGGTCATGTGCCGCGAAGTGTTCAAGAAATTCAAAGCCTGTATCAATGTGCCGGGGGTGAACGCCTGCCGCACGGATCGGGATGCGATCAATATCGTGTATAAGAGTCTGCAACAGGATCGTGAGCAGGCGGATATCACCGATATCATCCGCCAGCTGCACCAGGTTGTAGATAAGGCCATCGAGGTGCGATCCGATCGCGCGGCTGAACCTTCCAGACCTTACGACATCAGCAAGATTGATTTTGAGCGACTGCGGCAAGAGTTCGACCGCAGTCCGAAAAAGAACACGACGGTGCAGAACCTGCGCGAGGCGGTCGAGCAGCGTCTGCAACGGCTTTTGCGGCAAAACCCCTTGCGCACCAACTTTCAGCAGCATTATGAGAATATTGTGGCAGAGTACAACCGAGAGAAAGACCGGGTGACCATCGAGCACACCTTCGAGGCCCTATTCAAGCTGGTGCAGGAACTCGATGATGAAGCCCACCGCGCCGTGCGCGAGGGGCTGAATGAGGAGTCACTGGCCATCTTCGACCTGCTGAAAAAGCCGGATCTGAAGCCACCCGACATCCAACGCATTAAGGCGGTGGCCACACAGTTACTGGCCCGGTTAAAGGAAGAGAAATTACGGGTTGATCAGTGGCGCGAGAAAGAAGCGACCCGGGATGCCGTTCGCCAGGCGATATATGATTTTCTCTGGAACGAAAATACCGGCCTGCCGATAGATTGCTTTGCCGAACAGGATGTGGAGGTCAAGACTGAAGAAGTTTTCCGTCATATCTATCGTACCTATCCGACCCTGCCTTCCCCGTATTTCACGGCACATGCGGCAATGTGACCTGCTAGGTGCACCACAACACCCTCACTTTGTAAGTTCTATTCTTCCTCTCCTTAGTCACCTCAATTAGATGAGTTTTACTCTTCGCTTTTTTTGGGATCCGCTCTCGAGTCATTTAGACAAATTTTTTTTGCTCCTTCCCAGTGGTTATGGATGAAAACAGATGAAGTGAAAACCATACTCATGGAGGGCAAACCCTACAGTTTATGGCTATGGGAATTTCAAAAGAATCTCCTGGCCTATGACCATTCAAGTAATTGTTTTATAATTGTTTTTTGTGAATTTTTTAATTTATTCCTGGAAGTCATTTTCCTTTTGGTGAAATTATTAGAAATTCTTCATAAATTCACCAGGCAGAACGGTTACATTTCATCAACAAAAACAATGTGTTATGCGAATGAGTTTCCACTAATTCAGGGAATGATTTTTGCTCACTAAGGCGGTCCTGTGGGTAGTTAGAATTATTCTCCCAGGATGATCTAGGGAGAGCGTGGTTAACCTTTATTAATTTTGGAGGGCTGAATCATGGTTAAATTATTCACTGCTTTATTGACCTTACTTGTTGCCTTGTCCTTTGGCGGAATGACCTTCGCCGGGTCCTTGGCTGACAATTCGTCCATTCAGAACACCTTTCCCTTGGGCTCAGATGGGGATAAGGATGACCATGGCGATAAAGGTGACGACAAGAAGATGGACGACAAAAAAGACGATGAAAAGGATGGAGAAAAAGGCGAGAAGTAGTTTTTTGCCTGGTCTACATAAATTTTCTTTCAGTCTGATTGAAGAACGACCTTCCAGGGCTTATCCCGGAAGGTCGTTTTTTATGGAACATGTTTTCTCAAATCAACCCTAACCAACGTTCTTTACCAATCAGCCCCCAGCCGATCCAAAACAACCTGATGCACAACCGTATGGTATCCCAATGTCGCCAAAAATATGGCGGTTTCGGCCACATCATAGGGATTGATCTTTTCACTGTTGAGGATTTCTTCAGGCGTCGCATCCACCAATTCATCGGCCACACCACCCGGGCAGATCGCACTCACTTTGATATGAAAGGCACGCCCTTCATCGGCCAGCGACTTGGTCAAGGCCATAATGCCATGCTTTGAAGCGCTGTAAGTGCCTGTTCCTGCCCAGGCCTGAACGCCGGCGACACTGGAGATGTTGATGATAAGCCCGCCTCCCTGCTTTTTCATGTGTTGAAACCCGGCTCGACAACAGAAAAAGGTCCCCCGCAAATTGGTGCCCACCACCTCATCAAACATTTTTGTAGATGTGTCAGCCACCCGTCCTCCTCCAACCACGCCAGCATTATTAACAAGAATATCAAGGCGCCCAAAGCGCCTCATGGTCTCCTGCATGAGCGCCTCGACTTGTTCTTCCTGCGAAATATCCGTTTGTTGAGCATGCGCGATTCCGCCACCCTCTTGTATCTGCGCCACAGTCTTTTGACATAGATCGAATCGCCTGGCGGCCACCACCACCCTTGCTCCCTCTTCTCCGAATCGAAGGGCAATGGCCTTTCCAATCCCGCTGCTGCTTCCCGTGACGACCGCGATTTTCCCTTCTAACCGTTTCATAGGTCTCTCCTTCTTTAGGCCGCTCCTCCCCATACTGTTTCAGCCCCTTTCGCCGGACCAAGCCTTCGATTGACTGTAGACCACCTCGTCAGTAAAGGCCAACCATGATGAACCATACCCGGGATTGTTGAAAAAAGCCGCCAGCGGCGTTTTCGCCATTTTTCCGTGTTCGCGTAGTGGAAGTACGCTCTGCGCGCAAAAATGACTGCGGCCTTGCTGGACGGACCCTTCGGGAAGACTCAGGGCATGCTTTTTGAACCGCCCCGAGGCCTCTAATATACAACGTGCCTGTGGGGTAATATGCCCTTGGAAATTGGTTTCATTCAACATTTCCTACCCCGACGGTGAGAATGAGATCTCATTCAGGTCTCGACAGACATACGGAAACCTCCTTGAGAGAATGGCCTTCATTTCAGAGAAGTCTTTTAGCTGAAAGACTTGGTCGCAACCCCACCATAAGCGGAAAGGGATGAGAGAGGACTTCTTCGGCCAACAAAGAGGGCCGTTATTCCTGTCGCTCATTGGCCAGCCCCCGACACGGTAAGCCGGAGACCCTCCTCACCCGGTTCCCTTTTTCATTTTTTAAACCCGATACCCGGCCTAACTAGAGAATTCTCAAGGTTGTTTTTCGAAAACCGACAAGTTGAGACATGGCTCTCTCTACGATCACGCCCCTTGCACAAGAAGAAAGGGAAACCCTCCGTTCCTTCCTCGCCGGTCAATTGGAACGAGGCAATCTGGATCTCCCTCTTCTGCCCGTGGTGGCCAATCGGGTTCTTCTGCTTTCAAATGATCCGGATGCGGACGCCTCAAAGCTGTCTTCATTGATTCAACAAGACCAGGCCCTTGCGGGACAAATCCTCCGCATTGCCAATTCCCCTTCCTATGCGACGCGCACACCGATCGTCTCGCTGCAACAAGCCATTACATGGTTGGGGTTGACGATGTTGGCCGGGTTAGCATTTTCGGTGTCGGTACAAAGCGGCGTATTTCAAACGACCGGCTATGAAAAAGAAGTACGGAACCTCTGGCGGCACGCCTTAGCGACGGGGCTTTTCGGAAAGGAAATCGCCAGACGAATGCGTCATAATGTGGAAAACGCCTTTTTGTGCGGGCTTCTGCATACCATCGGAAAACCCGCCATTCTACATCTGCTCTCCCAATCCCCAGACAAATCACCGGAACCGGTTCCCTGGACTACGGTTGAATCTCTCTTTGAAGAGTTTCACGTCATGGCAGGCTCTAAATTGGCGGCCGTCTGGCAACTGCCCGATCCGGTTCAGGAAACAATCCGCTACTACCAGGACGACCACTACCACCAAGGACTTTCCCCCACAAAGGGAGCCATGATCACCTGCCTTGCTCATCATTTAGCCTCTCTCATGCTTGGAAATTCAACACATGACGAAGATACCCTGCTCACACTTCCCATCGTACAGGATCTGAATTTTTACCCTGAAGACATGACGGCCCTTCTGGAATTGCGGAAACCCATCAAGGCAAGCGTGGAGTGTTTTTTGCCATGACATCACCGACCCGATTTGATCTCATTGTGATCGGAAGCGGCCCGGCAGGACAAAAAGCCGCCATTCAAGGCGCCAAAGCAGGAAAGCAGGTGGCCCTCATCGAGCAAACCCGGGAGGTGGGAGGGGCATGCGTCTATCAGGGCACCATTCCCAGCAAAACGTTACGGGAAAGCGCCCTCCAAATGGTGCGATTTCTCCAGGCAACTGAAGTCTTTGAATTCCGCATGCGCGACGATGTCAAAATCACCAGCCTGATGACCCGCTTGGACCGGGTCGTGCGCGCGCATGGGAAGTTCATGAGGGACCAACTCACCCGAAATGGTATCCACTGCTTTCATGGTCGCGCGGGCTTTACGACCGACCATGAAATACGAATCCAAAAAATTGATGGCACGGCCGCCCTTATCACCGCGCCGATTATCATCATCGCCACCGGCTCGCGCCCACGCGTCCCTGAGAATATTCCCATCGACCATGAACATATTCTGGATAGCGACTCCGTTCTCTCCCTGGTGTATTTGCCGAAATCCCTGACCGTGTTGGGAGGTGGCGTCATCGCAAGTGAATACGCCTCAATTTTTACCTTGCTGGGAGTGCAGGTCACCATGGTGGATACGGCGGACCGCCCGCTCAAATTCTTGGATCAAGAACTCACCGATGAATTTTGTGAAGCGTTTGAGAAAACCGGGGGGCACTATCGGGGTGAACAAAAAATCGCCACAGTCCAGTGGGACGGATGCTCTAAGGTGACCACCATTTTAGCAAACGGTGAAACGCTGGAAAGTGAAAAGGTGCTGGTAGCTCTCGGTCGAGTGTCCAATCTGGAACATTTAAACTTACAAGCCACGGGCATCCACCCGACGACTCGTGGGCTCATTCCGGTCAATACCCACTGCCAAACGACGGTTCCCCATATCTATGCTGTCGGTGACGTCATTGGCCCCCCGTCACTGGCATCCTGCTCCATGGAACAGGGGCGACGTGCCGTCTGTCATGCCTTGGGCCTCAACCCCGGCGGCGCTCCGGAGCATATACCCATGGGAATCTATACCATCCCTGAAATGTCGAGCGTGGGATTAAGCGAGCAGGAAGCCACGGCCAAGTATGGGGGTGCGACAGTGGGAAGAGCGAGGTTTCATGAAATTGCACGAGGACAGATTTCCGGCATGACCAATGGATTGCTTAAAATGGTCGCCGACTCAACAGGCGAGCACCTGTTAGGTATTCATATCGTCGGGGAAGGAGCAACCGAACTGATTCATATTGGGCAAATGGGATTGCTTCACCGTATGCCTATCGACCGATTCATTGATAACATCTTCAACTTCCCGACTCTCGCCGAAACCTATCGGGTCGCCGCACTCGATATCGCCAAACAACGTCAGCACTAAACAGCAGGCTTCTCATATTCGGATATTATTTTTCCAGCGTAGAAGCCGTCATCAGTGTGATGATGAATCATTCGGCCATTGAAAGAAAAACACGATGAGGCGGGACGACCTTAACGGCGGAGCGCTACCTCCATGATGGCAGGAATCCTCTCAAATACCTTCAGAACCGATAGCTGAGCTCAATCATGTGCAGATCCACTCCGCGATTATTACTCCCGTATATTGCGGCATCTGACATATGATGGAATCGATACCCGACAGATACGTTCCAGGGAAGATGATAGGTAAGGCCACCATGCCCAATAATTTGAACGGGCCCTCCTATATCCTGGCGACCATACTTCTCCTGGCTCAGATACGCCGCACCGCCACCAATATCGAATGTGAGTCTCCAGCTTGCCTTTGAAAAGGCAATTCCAGGACTGAGCTCCCCGATAAACCCGGAGTCTCCGGCCGCTCTCAACGTCCCTGCGGCAAGATTCAGCCTAAAACGGATATCCCATCCAGAAGAAAAGTCCCAACTCCAAGGAGTCCCGACAACCGCAAACACATCGTATTGCTCAAAATCTTCTTTTTCGGTGGGCGGGATGCCAATCGTTTCAGAATTGGCCCCTCCCCGTATCCCGACAGAGAGTAATTCAGTCTCTTTTGTGTGGGCTAGGCCCGAAAAGATTACCGAAAGCCACACTGTCATCACCAGGATACCGGCTATCGTCACTGGGAATTTTGACACAATTTTGCTTCTCTCCACAGTTGGTCCTTTTGTTGAGTTGTGACAATGGCCAATCACTCCACCATTTGACAATAAACCGCATGCCTTCTGACTTGAGTAGTGCATGGTCTCTTCCCTTCACACTTCGCCACTTGTGGCCATAGCAACGGCTTTCACGGTTTTTCCACACGTGAAATTTCTCTCTGCTCGTAGCCGAAATCTATGAGAAAAAATTACAAGAAGGGATTAAGAAAAGAATGCCAAGGGTGCGATGAGAGGGCAAACACTGACGGGAATATATCATATTCTCATGTGCCTGTCGTCCCCTTGTATTTTTTTTGGGGGGCAGCAATCATACCCTATAAACTTTCCGTTTCTTTTGAGGCTGTCCATCCAGAATATGAATGTGGTTGCATATTCCCTTTTCTTTAAAAGCCTACCAGGTCTTCTTCACTCTGACAAAAATTTTCGGGTTAGCCAATGCCAGGGGCTAGATCTTCATCAAGCCGCTCTTTTTGAGCCTCTTTATAGGCTTTCTCGGCATCCTCTAGTGCCGTGGATTGTTGAATTTCCAGGACCTCTTTGGGAGTGAGATATTTTAATGCCGTCGCTCCAAGCACCTTTTGCTCAGTAGTGCCCTTTAATTGAATATGAATCAAGGCATCTGCCCCCATACGCTGCGCCTTCTTCACAAGGGCAAAATGGAGTTCATCCCAATTGACCTTCGATTTATCAGAAGATTGTTGTACCTCTATCTCATCCAACGTTTCATAGGGAACAATAGGGATTTCATCAAGTATTTCAACAACTTTATTGAGGTAAGCATGGTCCTCAGAGGGAGGGACATCTTCAGCAGCGGGTTCCGGCCGTGGAAAGCGGGCCACCTCCACATCAAAATCTTTCAATCGCATGGCGGCCAAGGCCGCCTCGTGTGGATTGCTGCTCTCTGACAACCGTTTGAGTTTCTCCACCCGTGCAAGGGCTTCTTGCAGACTCATTCTCGCCCCAGGTTTTCGCAAAGCATTCACCGGCATTGCACAACTCCATGATCGTATAGCATAGACCTTCCAAGGCTCATTTCAAAAAGGAAGGAAATCGCTTACAAGGCGGCTTTAAAGTATGCCCAATAGCAGATGGGTCTAAGCTTTTGGGGTATTTTTCTACCTGTCTAGGATTCAGATTGTCAAATGATCTTTTGGCAAGGAAAGATAGGCTCCAAAGGCTGTCACCCTAGGGCCTTCTCGTCCAAAGCTGGTCATCCAATCATGGCGAGGAAATGGGGGCGCTGGCCTGAAGCCACCAAAGACCTTGATCGCCATCGATTGATCAGCAACCATGTTCTTCTGAATACAATAGAAATTGGCTTTTTCTTTGCCTATGGAAACCAATGTGGATTGAGCACCGGTCCCCTGAAAACTTCTATGAGGGTCACTATATTATGGAGTGGTCAACCGGATCAGCCCAAATCACCTCACACCCTAAACAGATACCCCATTTTGTATATTGGCTTATTCCAACTTCCGCTCTGTAATTGTGCACCGAACTTGGTGATGTCTATAATTAGTGGCTTGACCATGGGTATGGGATGACCTCCTCACGATTGCCCCTGGAGTTTCCCATATCATTCCTATCATTCATAAGAAAGAAATGGGAAGAAAGCCGGTAATCCCCGGTACAAGTCGAGAGCAGGGTGAAAAAGGCAATCCACCAGAAATCTTCAGAATGTAAGGAGGAAGCATATGAGTCTAGCCGATAATACATGCGTACCTTGTCGTGGGGGCGTACCTCCCTTGGAACCTCAAAAAATTCAGGATCTGCTTGGTCAATTAGAAAAAGGATGGGTGCTCAATGCTCAAGGTCATATTGAGAAAACCTATTCTTTTGACAACTTTGCAGATGCCTTGGCTTTTACTAATCGAGTAGGGAATGTGGCGGAACTTGAGGGCCATCACCCTGATATATATTTGGCCTGGGGCAAATGCAAGGTGGAAATTTGGACTCACAAGATTCAAGGCCTCACCGAAAGCGATTTTTATTTAGCCGCCAAGGCCGATCGCGCCTTTCACCTTCCTCCTTCCGATTGAAGTCTCCTATGGCCACTGTCCCGATTTTGATTCACCCGGTCGCTTCAGAAACAAAACGAACCCAGACTGCGGTCTCTCAGGGCACCACCGATTTCCGATCTTTCGGAACGAAGGTTGCTCTGGTAACCATGCCGTTTAGTTATTCGAAATTTCCCTCGATCCAATTAGGGACCCTCTCCTCCTTACTAAAAGCGCAAGGGATTGGTACCCAAACCTATCATTTCAATCTCCAATTCGCCCATAAAATCGGGGTGCCATTATATGAAATTTTATGCGAAAAACGTGGGCTATTTGGCGAATGGCTGTTCTCAGCACTCCTGTTTCGGAACAATCCGAAACACAGGGAATATCCTATTGTGTTTAAACCGATTTTTGAAGACACGGCTCGGGAAGCCGGCTGTTCGATCAGTCATTTAGAAGAGATAGCCCGGTCGATCGCTCCTCAATTTTTAACCTGGTGCCTGACCTCAGTGGATTGGAGTCAATTCGAAGTGGTGGGCTTCACCTCCACGTTCGATCAAAATGTGGCCAGCTTGAGTCTGGCCAAATTGATCAAGGACGTATATCCCGATGTTCGGATTGTTTTTGGGGGGGCAAATTTCGACGGAGAAATGGGACTGGAACATTTTCGGGCATTTCCCTGGATTGATTACGTCGTGATCGGAGAAGGTGAACAAACCTTTCCTCCATTGGTTCAACGCATCCTCCTGAACGATGAAACGGATATTCCTCCGGGAGTGGCCTTTCGACGGGAAGGACAGATCAACTTTACCCCTCAGGAAACCTTATTCACCAAGTTTTCAGAAACGCCCCCACCCGATTACGACGATTATTTTGCAGAACTCCAGGAATTAGCCAAGCAGGGATCCACTGGATTGAACCGGATTCTCCTCTATGAAGGATCTCGCGGTTGCTGGTGGGGAGAAAAACATCATTGCACCTTTTGCGGATTAAATGCTCAAGCGATGGAATTCCGCGCAAAAAATCCTGCTCAGGTCGCATCAGAATTAGACTATCTTTCCAGCCGCTACGACACCACCCGTTTTCGCTTGGTCGATAATATTATTGATATGAAATATGTGGACGGTGTTTTCGGGCAACTGGCCCAAGAACACGTGGACCTTGACGTGTTTATGGAGACGAAAAGCAATCTCAATAAACGACAAATTCAGACACTGGCAAAGGGTGGGGTTAAATGCATGCAACCGGGCATCGAAAGCTTGAGTCCGGCACAACTAAAAGAAATGGATAAGGGTGTTAGCCCGCTTCAAAACATTGAATGCTTAAAATGGAGCCGATATTACAATATTGACCTCTCCTGGAATATTTTATTGGGCTTTCCACAGGAAACAGATACCGATTACCAACAACAAATCGAACTCATTCCCTCATTGATCCACCTGCAACCTCCGGAATCCACGGCCAAACTCTGGCTGGAACGGTTTAGTCCTTATTTTAAATGGCCCGAACGCTATGGGATTCGCCGAACAGGACCGGGGTTAGCCTATGCCTATGTGTATGACGAACGGCAGGTTGATCTCAACAAGATCGCTTATGATTTTGAGTACACAATCGATTGGAAAGTCGATCCACATCTCTATAAGGAACTTGTCAGACTTGTTGAAGAGTGGAAACAGCGATATCACTCTTCCAATCGGCCCTTTCTCTTCTTTGCAAAAGCCTTAAGCTATCTCACCGTTTACGATGGGCGAGGCTCAACTCCGACGAGCGAACGTTTTGAAGGACCCCATGCCTTCATATTAGAATTTTGCAATGAGCAACCCAAGTCCGTCGAACAGATTCGTAAAGCCTTGCAGGGTTGCTCCTTTCCAGGATCGAAGGAAGACGTGGTCGTGCCCATCACGGATATCCTCACGACATTGCAGGGGAAAAGACTATTGCATGAGGAAAGGGGCCGGTATTTTACTCTCGCCCTGCCGGTCAACCCTCATCGTTGACATTTTTGCCTAATAAGCGGAAAAAAAACACCGCTCTCATTCACTGGGCCACCATATTTTTTCTTCTTTTCATACACTTATTTTTTGGTGCATTTCGTGCAGGATTTCTACCCATGGGCAAATGTCAAAAATTCATGAATATGTTTGACAATTTTTCCTTACGAGGGTAGCCTATCAAGTTATGCATAGATTTGCCGAAAAATCTTATAAAATGAGCCACTTAGATAAAACATTACAAGATCAACGCTCCTTCCTGACTCCGCGGGCTACAGGTCTTGCCCGCAACTTACTGCTTGGTTTCAGTGTGACTTTGATCACCTTAGCTCTCGGCCCTCAACCAACCCTCGGTGAAAACTCTATTTTACCTCCAAATGATTCCCCCGAGACTCTTACCTTCAATTATGCAATTGCGAATAGCCACTCTCGCCCAGCGACCTCGATTGAGGCTCAAACGTTTGAGACAAGCACCACCACCAACCATAACAATCAACAATCGTCTATTCTCATAGATCAAACCGGGGGGAAAACACCAAACACGCCGGGGTTATCTACCGAAGATAACCCGAGTCCGTCTTCTGCAGAAACCCTAGCTCAAACCCCTGAACACCAGATTCAATCATCGGATGCTGGAAAACCTGTTGTTCCCTTATCCGTTGATGTCGCTCAGGAATCTAACGCTACCCAAGACCAGCGGATTTTTTTGTCTGACGAGAACAAGTTTGAAGCCCTCGACACTCAAACACAATTTTCAACTAACTCCTCTACGAAATTACGCTTTTACCCTGCTGACTCATCTGAGCAACGGTCGCAAGTTGCCCTAGCCCGATTTGCCAAAGTTTTCGATCAAACCTGGGAAGCACCCCAGCAGAGAAAACCTGGGGCATATGGCAGCATTCCCCTTGTCTTGAACGATTCTGTAGAAAAAAATCTTGAATATTTTCAGTATGGCATTCATGAACGATTTCAATCGTATCTTGACCGCTTTCATCATTACCAAGATCTTGTGGAACCCGTTTTTCGTGAACTGGGTCTCCCGCCGGAACTCATGTATCTTTCACTCGTTGAAAGCGGGTTCAACCCACGAGCTTTTTCTCGATCCCGTGCTTCCGGCCCCTGGCAATTTATGAAAGGGACGGGTCGTGTGTATGGCCTCGATGTCGACTGGTATTTGGATGAACGGCGGGATCCAATTAAATCCACAGTTGCTGCGGCTCATCATCTTCGTGATTTATATGACCAATTTGGCTCATGGCCTCTGGCCCTTGGGGCGTATAATGCAGGAAGCGGAAAGATTTCGCGAGCCATCAAAAAAACGGGCACCCGTGACTTTTGGAAGATTCGACGGTCACGTTACATAAGACGGGAAACTAAAGACTATGTGCCTCGCTTTATTGCGGCGACCCTTATTGCCAAAAATCCCACGGCCTATGGATTCACAACTCCAGACGGTGAGCGCCATGAATTTGAAGAAGTCCTGATTACAAAACGCGTGCATCTTTCCGCCGTCACCCAACAAACAGGGATTCCGGTCGAGGAACTTCAACGGCTAAACCCTGAACTTCGACGCAGTATCGTACCCAATCTTACGGCTCCTGGTTATTATCTCAAGGTACCCCTTGGAATGGCCTCGCTTGTTGAGGAACTCCATCCGACACTCGCTGTCTGGACCCAACCTCCCCCGCCACCAACCGAATGGCATACGGTCAGACGAGGAGAAAGTTTATCGGTTGTAGCCAAACGATATAGGATGAAAGTGAGTCAACTGAAAGAAATGAATAACTTGCGGAGCAATATAATACGAGTCGGAACCAAACTCCGGGTTCGTGGAGAGGCTGGTGACGAGGATACTGACACTGAAATCACCTGGTACCGCGTTCGATCAGGGGATTCCCTGGGAAGCATTGCCACTCGATTTAGACAATCAGTTAATTCACTGATGAGACTGAACAATCTCTCCAGCCATATCATTCATCCAGGAGATCGGTTACGCGTAAAAGGGGAGCCTTCCGTCAGCCCTTCGGGCAAAAACAACTCTAAATGGTATAAGGTCAGACGGGGAGATAGTTTATGGACGATTGCTCAACAATTTAGTATGAGCGTGAACGATTTGCGAGCACTGAACAATCTCTCTTCCAGCATTATCCAGGCTGGCCGCATGTTAATGGTGAGCCAATAACCTACCTGATCAGGTTAGGCGACTGGACCCATTCTATTTCCCTTCTTCTTTATCCTGAACCTGTGGAGTTTCAGGACTGCCCTTCTCAATTTCACCCTGACCATTTGTTTCAGATGAAGGAGAATCTTTGGCGTCTTCGGGCGCTAATACCTTTATCCGGAGAGCGGCTTCAGAGGCAAACGGAGATAAAGGAAATTCCTGGATAACCTTTTTATATTGCTCCACTGCTTCAGTAATATTTTCATCCGCCTCTGCAATCTTCGCCAGCTCAAAAACTACCTGGTCTTTATTTAACGCATGTGGATTGGCCAACACTGCGTCAAAAGCTTTAAGCGCGGCCTCTCGATTGCCATTAAGTAAATAGGCAAACCCCAATCGTTGCTGGACTAATCCGAGAAGGATCTGATTTTGCCCATATTCCTTGACCCATGAAGTATATACATCTATAGCGCCTTGGTAATTTTTCTCCTCAATCAAACTATTTCCCAATAAAAATGAGGAAACTCCCGCGCTAGGCGTACCTGGGTATTGATTAAGAATGTCTTTGAACATGCCTGAAGCCTTTTGAATATTCTCTTGGCCCTTTTTGACATCATCCAGAGGACGATCCAAATAGACCGTTTGCGCCTGGCCTTCTAATTCCCAGGCATGCTCTTGGTTATTTTGATTGAGCCAACTCAATGTCACAATCGCCACAATCACGGCCAAACCAAGAAAAATCCCGCCCCATACCAAAGCTCGGTTCTCTTCGACAAAGAACAAAAACCGTTCTTTACTAGACAAAAACTGAGCTTGCTCCACCATTGGAGGTTTATTGCTAAGGTCTTTAATTTTATATCCCATAATTATTTTTCCCTCTCGTCACTAGGACGACCACATATTTTTTCGGGCAATACGCATTGATCAAGGCGTGATGCCTTATACCCACGTGCCCTTATCATGTCAAACTGTATTCCACACTATTCCATTTAAGTTGACAAGACCTAACTCACTGTTATAATAGAATAATTGTAGTATTTTTATTTTTAGGCGGATAGCTCAGCTGGCAGAGCGCTGCCTTTACACGGCAGATGTCGCAGGTTCGATCCCTGTTCCGCCTACCAAATATATTTTTTTGGCTTATGGTCTTCTTGATCTGATATATTACCGAATTCTTCATCGACTCCATTTCCTCTTTTGAATGAATGTGTGGGCTACTTGCCCAAGATCAAAAAAATTTTTCGGGGCCGTCGTTCAGCTAGGTTTAGGACGCCAGATTGTCAATCTGGAGGTCGCGGGTTCAAATCCCGTCGGCCCCGCCATACCTCATCTCCCAGTGGTTTATTTCTGTATCACTTATCCCCTGTTTAGATTCTGACCAGCCTAGAGGAGGTCGAAACACAATCTATGACCTTTGCTGCCAATCCTTCTGAGTTTTTTGGATCTTTGGGACTGCTATCCATTGTCATTCTTTTCATCCTGTCAATTTTTTCCGTGATTTCATGGGGAATCATCGTGAACAGATTCAGGCGATTTAATCGCATTCGACAAGAGGAATCACAATTTCTACAATTGTATGAACAAAATCCCATCGACCAGCACACCTTAAGAAGCCAGGCTCAAGCATTAGCTTATAGCCCAAGCTCAGCGGTTTATTTGGGCATTACGGACCGCTTGCCAGAATCCTCCGATCTTTTTACCTCGAGACCTCCCATGGAGGCAAAACACACAGAGCGCTCCCCTAATCGACAGTATTTGGAAAAGGTCGCTCAATACATCATCCAGAACCAAATCGGCCAACAGGAAGCCTATTTGCCTTTTTTGGCAACCACAGGAAATCTGACTCCATTTATTGGTCTCCTCGGAACCGTCTTGGGCATCATCAATGCCTTCCATGAAATCGGTCTTCAAGGTTCAGCAAGCATTGCCGCAGTTGCTCCTGGCGTCTCTGAAGCACTTGTGGCTACTGCAGCCGGGCTATTTGCCGCAATTCCTGCTGTGATGGCGTACAACTATTTTCTCTCTAGAATTCGAAAGATGGCCTTCAGAGTTGAGGCCTTTACAATTGAATTTCTCAATACGATAGAAGAAGCGGAAAAAGCCTTTGAGGTAGAAGTAACCCGATGAACATTGGATCAAAGCCTCGGCAATTTCTCTCTGAAATCAATGTCATTCCTCTCGTCGATGTCGTCTTGGTTCTCCTGGTGATTTTCATGGTTACCGCCCCGATGCTACATCGGGGCTTAGACATTAACCTCCCGACGACAACGGCCAATAATATAAAAGCCGAAGAACGACTGATTGTGACCATTCAGCGGGATCACACCTTATCCCTCGGTAACGAGACAATTAGTTTGGTCAATTTACGAACTAAACTTCAAGAAGCCAAAACCTTAAATCCCTTGATTTCAGTGTATCTGCGAGCAGACCAAACGGTTCCCTATGGAACCGTTGTGCAGGTCATGGATGAGGTCAAAGGGGCCAAAATTGAACGTCTCGGAATGATTACCGGCCCGAAGATTGAAACACTAATCGAGGACGAGACCATCGGGATTTCCCGCTAAGCGTTTGACCAATGGGACATGCTGAATCCCCAAGTCTAATTTCCCTTGGGCTCGCTACTGACGTTTCTCAAGAAGACGCCTCATTTCGCTGGGGACTCGCCACTTCAGGGCTTTTTCATGCTGTTTTTATCATGATGGCCCTCTTCCTACGATTTCAATCGACAGTTGAGGAACCTCTCCGAGCCATTGATGTAACTCTTATCTCTGTACCGGAAGCCCAAGCTCCGGCTCCGGCTCCGGCTCCAACCCAAAAAAAATCTTCTCCTCCGGCGCCATCTCAACAAAAATCCCAACCAACAAAAGCAGAACCAACAAAGACGCAACCAATAGAAGCCCCCCTTCCGCCCTTGCCGGTTCCAAAAGCATCCGAGCGATTATCGGAATTCTTGGAAGGGGCCGTTGGCTCAATCGTGATGCCCCACAAACAAGAAATGGCTTCTCCAACGCCACCTCCCCCAGTCAACGAACAACCTCCCTTGAATGATCAGTCACCGTTATTGGAAAACCTTCGAATGCCTCCTATTGCTCCAAAAATTTCGCGCCCGGAACGTTTACAACTTTCACAACCCTTAGTCATTCCCAAACCTGCTCCAGCTCCAGCGCCATCTCCTAAAGAGGCTGCGCCCCTAACAACAGTTCCTCCCGATCCTCAAGGCTCGGAATCACAACCCCAGCTTCCTAAAATTGAACCAACAGTCAAACTAGCTCCGGTGCTACCGGAACTGAATTCGGTGACCCCATTTAGGGCATCGAGAAAAGAAATAAAACCCAACGACGCTTCTCCATCGAATAATATTGAGGAATCTCTCAAACGATCCATCCCAACAGTTCCAGTACCCGCGCCAACTCCAAAAATCAAAAAACAGCCAAAAGCCTTTGTCCCAAAACAGGAAAAACCTTTCGTCCCTGAAGTCTCCCCTCCTCAATTGGCCCCAATCTCTCCTTCCCCACCACTGGAAAAAACTCCCCAACGCGAAAAAATCTCCGATATGATGAAGCAATTACTGGAAGAAGCTAGAGTCCCGAGTTTACAATCGTCTCCACCGCCACCCCCCTCTCCACAACCATTGCCCTCTTCTTCCACATCAACCCAGCCGGTCCAGTCGGAAATTGATCAACAAATTGCAAAGTTATCTATTCCCACTGTCACACCCGTCGAATCAATCAAGGAACGACTCCAACGACTCGAGGTGCAGCCTAACTCAAAACCAGGCCAAACTTCGTCTCCGGCTTCCCCTGGAAAAAACCAATATTTGGCGATGGTCGAGGACAGAATAGACCACGAGTGGAGAGCCCTTCCACTCGTAGCAAACCCTCCGGTTGTGGTCCTCAAATTCCGTATTTCCCGATTGGGGGAAATTTCTAATATTCATATCGATGAAAGCTCAGGAAACGGGAACTACGACTCCGCAGCCAAACGGGCGGTAACTGCCGTGAACCCATTACCGCCTTTTCCACCAGACATTTCAGATCCATTCTTCGAAGTACGATTTCGATTCATTAAAAAAGATTAGAAGGACACCAGCTTTATTATGAAGAAAGCACTCAATCCTTTGTATGCCATTCTGGCTCTTTTTGCCTTTTCTGTCATTTCGGTATCACCGGCCTTTCTTCATGGGGAGGAAGCGGACCTTAAAGCCACACGTTCAGAGTTTCAAAAAATCCCGATTTGGGTAATGGGATTCTCGCCCGTTCAACGAGATACCAACCTTTCAGAGGACCTCGAGACTCAAGTCGCATCGGTCCTAAAAGCGGACCTTAAACGCTCACAAATATTTTCGATTGCTGAATTACCTCCTGCCAAAGGGGAATTTTCTGACAACAAATGCATGAGTCTTTCTTCAAATTTGGCTCCGCACTTCCAAAAGGTGACAGTCTCTACCTGGGGAAGAATAGGTATAGGAGGGACATCGAGCGGAGTCCAGGGACTCATCCTCGATGCCTGCGCATTTGATCCCGGACAACAGGATGTGTTGACAGGGAAACGCTACTTTTCCCTTAAAACGACAGAAACCCTCACTCGCTTAATGGCTCACCGGTGGGCAGACGAACTGGTTTATCGGTATACCGGCGAGCAGGGCATTGCCAGAACCAAAATTGCATTTGTAGGTCAAAAGGACAATGGGCGGGAGCTTTTCGTCATGGATTACGATGGTTATAATCCGCAACAGGTTACCGCTGATGGGTATTTAAACCTCATGCCTACCTGGGCCCCGGACCGGAAATCACTTGTTTACACCGCGTATCGTGACCGAAAACAACTGATTATAAAAAGGGAGCTGGCTACCGGTCGGGAGGAAGTCTTGGTCTCGCCAGCCAGTCTGAACATCACCGCCACCTTTGCTCCTAATGGAAAATCTCTCGCCTATTCCGCGGCCCAAGATGGCAACTCGGATATTTATCAGATAGAATTGGACAGTAGAAGCGTGAAGCAGTTAACCTCCCATAATAGCGCAGATCTGTCCCCGTCATGGTCGCCCGACGGGCGGCATCTGGCCTTCACCTCAGATCGGGGAGGCCGCCCCCAAATTTACATCATGGATGCCGATGGCTTGAACGCCCGTCGATTAACCTTTGATGGAGACTACAACGCGGCGCCAGCTTGGTCTCCAAAAGGAGATTGGATTGTTTATGTGTGTCGGATACCAAACGAGGGATTTAAATTATGCCGCATCAGTCCAAATGGGGAACAACGGAAACAAATCACCAACGGGCAAAGTATTGATGACTCGCCTTCCTGGGCTCCAAATGGACGCCATATTGTCTTCAGTTCGATTCGAAGAGGAGAGAGTCAATTGTACATCATTACTAGCGAGGGAGCAGGGTTGGAGAAAATTTCCTTGGCAGGCGAACATCTCAGCTCTCCCTCCTGGTCACCGTTTCAACCATAATTAACGAGACAACAACCGTGATAGTCCAAAAAAGGAGTCGTTCCATGCGCCCAGTCATTCATATGATTTCACTACTTGGCATTCTCAGTCTTTCACTCCTCAGTATTTCAGGATGTGGAGAAAAACGGATTCACGTCTCCACCGCTTCCGGCTCCCCAGGTGAAGAAACCGGGTCATCCGCATCAGGCACCGACACGGCAGGGTTAACAGGAACCTCCCTTGATGAATCCCCCCTGCCAGGGCAAGGCACTTCCAACGATGAACTTCGGGCAGAGGCGGTTCAACCACCCGCTGCAAAGGACGATCCCAATTTTGGTTACGACCCCAACCACATGGATGAATCGTTTAAGCAGAATCTCCAAGCTGGTGTTCCTTCTGGGAAAAACTCCGAAATTGAAAAAGACAGTGCCAGCTCATCGAGCCCGTTTAACGAGGGAAATGACATCTCGACTCAATCCAGTTCTTCAAGTATGAACGGCTCACCTCACGACCAAATAGGAACGTCCCCTTATACCTCCCAGGCGGAATTCCAAAATGATCTTTCGAATTTGCCAAAGGACGTGGAACCAATTCCTGAGACGTTTCAAGTAGCGAAAGCTGAACCATCAGAAATCATTCGGGAGCAGTTGGATAAAATTCAGGAGGAAGAATTGGCCACCGTATCCGCCGGCTTAGAGGATGTATTTTTTCATTTTGATAGTTGGTCTCTCACCGCAGAAGCCAAGGATTCCCTCGAACGAGATATGGCGTGGCTCACCAACGATCCCTCCTCGCTGTTAATAATTGAAGGACATGCGGACCAGCGTGGAACACAGGCCTATAATATGGTGCTCGGAAAAAAACGAGCCATGGCTGTTCGGGATTTCCTTTCTCAATTGGGGGTCGATCCCTCGCGATTGACCGTCATTTCCTATGGCAAAGACAAGCCCTTTTGCCAGGACACGACAGAAGTGTGCTACCAATTGAACCGACGGGGACATTTGCTTGTGCAAAATTAACCATTCCTTTCAATCGACCAGTTTTCGAAAAACATGGAGGGATAATTCCAGAGTGAACAGAGGGCTGACCTTGCAACATATTTCAAAACTTTGGCCATCGCCTTTTTCTCTTAATTGGCTAGTGGTCTGTGGCGTCTGTAGTTTATTGGGTGCGGGTTGTGTAGCTCAACAGGCCGATCTTGCCCGAATTCAAAAGGACTTAGAACAACAAATCGCCAAGATCAAAGAGGAGAAAAAGACCCTTGGCGTGCAAGTTGAGGAAACCAAAGCCCAACTCATCAAGATGAATGAGGAAGCGCAAAAAACACGGGGCAATCTGGCTTCTATTAATCAAAAAGCCACACTCCTCCAAGAAAAGGATGTGGCGAGTCTATATGGAAAACTTGAAGAAACTGAAAAAAGTATTCAGGATCTCAATAAGGATTTTACGAATCAGACAGGCGCTTTAAAATCTGAGGTCCAATCGATTCAAACAACCATTCAAACACATGGAGAAGATCTCCAAACGATAAAAACCCACAACACAAACCTCGCCCAACAGGTGGATGAAAACAATTCAGCGTTGACCACAAACATGGGCGAATTTCAGAATTCGCTCACCCAATTCAAGGAAACGCTGACCAGCCTCGGAGCGAGAATTGGACAGGTCCAAACAGATTTGTCAACACAGCGGCAAGACCTGGGAACCGTGCAATCCCGCACGGAAGAACTGCCTAGGGTGTTTAACACCAGACTTGAAGAGCAATCAAAGCAACTCACTCAGCTGGAAAATCAGGTCACCACCCTGCAAGAGAAACTTACCGCCGATACCCAAGCCCTTCGTTCCTATCTGGAACAAGACGTGAAAGGATCTATGGCGGGGTTGGTTGCTGATATTGACGCCCGCCAAGGCCCAATCTTAGCGCAGATTGATTCCTTACAAAAAGATATGGAAGCCCTGGGAACGCACGTGCAAGCGGATGCCTCTCACGTGCAGGATCTATCCCAATCAGTTCTTAAGCTTCGCGAAGCTCAGGAAGTCATGGGAAGTTTACTCGGGAAACGCGGAGATGAAATTATTCAACAAGCGGGACGAATTTCGGAACGCATGAATATGATTGAATCACACCAAACCGCACTGACCGAACAACTCCAATCCAATACCCAAAAAACGTCAGCCCATCTAGCCGAGGTCCATGCCAGCCTCACCTCCATTACTCAAGCCCTTGACCAAGCCAGGCAATCACTCTCCAGTCGCCTGGCCAAACAAGAAGAGGCAGGACAAACACTGAATCAGTCGGTTCAACAAATTCAACAGTTGAAGCGAGACGTCCAGGACCAAAAGCAACAAGCACAGGCGGTCAGCCAGGTTGCCGATCAACTCAACCAGACGGTCGAGCGCATTGGCTCACGATTAAAAGATCTGGAGACTCATCAATCTGGGCTGGTGGGGAAAATTGACTCTGACACCCAGATGACCAATACCCATCTCCAGGAAGTCAACAGCGGAATTCAATCGGTCGCCCAAGCATTGGAAAATGTCAGTACGAAGTTGAATGCTCGCATTGAAAGCCAGGAACAGCGGCTGAATCGAGCCATGACCTCTTTCCAGCAGGTCCAGGGAACCGCTGATACCTCGCAAAACAATCTGACTCACCTCAACCAGTTAACAGAAACGGTCAATAAGTTGCGCGATGTGATTAATACCATTGGGACCAAATTAGGCGAGCGGGTGGACCAGCATGAAGATCGTCTAGGCCAATTGGCCCAGAGAGTCAATCGCTTGCAAAGCCCCAAACCGCAAAAATAGGGTACATCATCATTTAATATTCTCAAAGAAAGGCCGACTATACTTATATACTGTGAAAGACCCCTTTGTCTAAACTCCCTGGCAATTGATAAGATATGGGGCGGAGGGTAGCTGCCCCCCTCATTTCAAATACTATTTGTTGCCGAAGCCGGAATTTCATGACTTTAAAATTTTCCAATATGGCCGTCTTTATTGGGTTAGCCCTCACGGGCGGATGGGGTTGCGCAACAGAACCCAATTTGACTGACATCCAAAAACAAGTCCAGACTCTTATCATCCAACAGGAAGCATCCCACAAGCAGGAACAACAAATTCTGGACCGCCTGGAGACGGTTGAATCGCAATTAGACGAACACGATTTCTTAGTAGGAGAACTCATCAAAACAGAGGAAGAAGCCAGTCTGGACACGCGACACCTCCTAGAGAAGCTCGAACGGACCAGCGCTCTGCTCCGAGAACAAATCGAACAAACCCGCTCCACCACCCAACGCCGGGATCAGGACCTATCCATTCGGGTAAAAGCTCTGGAAAGCCGAATAGACAATGTGATCCATCAACCTCGATCTGTATCGGAATCCCCTGACGGCACGACTCCCAACCCCACAAACCCCTCTTCCGACCCGAAAGCGACCCAGACAGGAATCCCCGCATCACCGAATTCCTCTGGAGAAAGCGCAGGAGCGGAAAACGAGGCATCGGCCTTTCGGTCAGCCTACAAAGTGTACCTTAACGGAAATTATGACCGGGCCTCGGTGGAATTCCAACGATTTGTCACAAATTATCCTTCCACCACCCTAACTCCCCAGGCCTATTATTATCTTGGGGAATCGTTCTACGTGCAAAAACAGTATGACCCGGCCAAGCAAGCTTTAGAACAAGTCATCAGCCGCTATCCAAGCAGCAAATATCGAAGTCACGCTTTGTACAAGCTCGGACAGATTATGCTGGAAATCGACCAACGATCAAAAGCCCAGGAACTGTGGAACTCCATCATCCAAGATTACCCGGACTCACCAGAATCCACCCAAGCGAAGGAACAATTAAAAAAATCTGGGCTGTCTTGATTCTCTGCAAGTCTTCGCATTCTATTGTTCACCCTGATCACCCCGTGCTTGGAATCTCATGATTTCGACCGTCACTGGAAAAGTTCAAATTCTTCCAGACAGCGTGTCATGCCGTATCGCCGCAGGAGAAGTGGTTGAACGACCAGCCTCCGTGGTGAAGGAACTAATCGATAACAGCCTGGATGCTGGCAGCACGTTGATCACCGTGGAGGTCGAAGAAGGTGGTCGACGTGTCATTCGCGTCATCGATAATGGGACAGGCATGACGCGAATGGACGCCCAACTGGCCTGTCAACGTTTTGCAACCAGCAAACTTCGATCCGAAGACGATCTCTTGACACTCATGACCATGGGATTCCGGGGGGAAGCTCTCCCCAGCATTGCCTCCATTTCTCGTTTTTGCTTGAAGACAATTCCATGCGATAGCACGCTTGGCACCCATACTCAGTCCACGGGGGGGGTGACATGGGAGGTTCAAGACTATACCGGACCTCAAGGTACGCAAGTGGAGGTGCGCGATCTCTTTTTTAATACTCCAGGACGGCTGAAATTCCTCAAGACCGTTCCCACCGAATTTTCTAAAATCTGTTATGTCGTCCAACAGGCAGCAGCCGTGCATCCCGAGATTCACTTTCGATTACGCCACCAGAACCATAAGGTGCTGGAGTACCCCGCTGTGTCTTCGCTGCAGGATCGATTATTCCAGATCTACGGACCAGACTTCCTTGAACGCTTTATCCCCGTCACCTATAACGCTGGTTCATTTCAACTCACCGGGTATACGGTCAGTCCTCACCACGCACGAGCATCTCGTGCGCCACAGGAAATTTTTGTCAATGGACGCCCTATAAAGAATTCGACCATATCCCATGCGGTGCTTGAAGCCTACGGATCCTTTTTACCAAAAGGAAAACATCCACAATTTATTGTATTTCTCCATCTTGATCCCCAGTCAATCGATATCAATGTCCACCCGACGAAACGGGAGATTCGCTTCTCCAATCCAGAATTTATACATACGGGTGTTCTTCGTGGCATCAAAGCCCTCTTTTTCACGCAACATCTCCCATCCGATGAACACAAGGAACAGACCGGGGCGGCTCCTCATTCTGCCAGGCCACCTTCCGGACTCACTGTCGCACCGGCTCCATTCCAGAATGCTTCTGTATTCTCTGGTGGCGGCACCGCTCGCCATCCTGCTCTTTCTCTATTTGTCCAGGAACCGCCTGCTATCTATACAGGCAGAGAGCAGCCATACGATGTATATCCGCTTGGGCAGATTCATCACACCTATCTTCTCGGACAAATCGGTCAAGATCTATTCATTATCGATCAACACACGGCCCATGAACGGGTTCGTTTTGAGAGACTGCTTCGGTCATGGAAGAAAAAAGAAATCCTTCAACAACCCTTACTCATTCCTGAGCCGATTGAACTTCTGCCCCACCAGGGAGAATTATTGGACGAATGGCTGCCCCTCCTGGCTCAAGCGGGATTGGAGGTAGAACGATTTGGCACCACATCATATGTTGTGCGAGCGATTCCAGCCATATTAGGAAATATATCCGTTGGTCCCTTGGTCCTGGAATTATTGGATGAACTCTCAGAATGGCAATCAACAGATTCGCTGGACAACACGATTAAACCCATTCTGGCTACCATGGCCTGTCAAAGTGCCGTTCAGGCCGGACGACCCATGACGCAACCGGAAATCACCATCCTTTTGCAGGACTGGGCACAGGAAAGTTTTCCTATGACTTGTCCGCATGGAAGGCGAGTGGCCATTCGACATTCCTTGGAAGAATTGCACACCATATTTGCCCGTCCATTAAAATAGTTGTTATTTGCCGATAGCTCATGAAACAGGCCGACATCATCTCAGCATGGAAACCCGTCGTCGCCATTGTGGGACCCACCGCAATCGGAAAAAGCCGAATCGGGATTGAGGTCGCTAAAATTCTTAACACCGAGATTTTAACGGCAGACTCCCGGCAGGTCTATCGTGGAATGGACATCGGCACCGACAAACCATCCTTAGCCGAGCAACAAAATATTCCCCATCGCTTGATTGATCTGGTCGATCCCGACCAATCCTTTAATGCAGGTGATTTCAGGCGTCACGCCATCCAAGACATTGCCCGTCTGCATCGCCTGGGTCTCCTACCCCTTGTCATCGGAGGGACCGGGCTCTATATCCGCGCCCTCTTACGAGGTCTTTGCCCTGGTCCACCGGCTGATTGGCTGATTCGGAGTGAATTGGCCCAAGAAGCCAAAATTCAAGGACCCGCGTTTCTTTATGAAAAGCTTCAGCAAGTGGATCCTGAACTCGCACAACGGCTCCATCCCAATGACCAGCCCAAGATCCAGCGCGCACTTGAAGTGTTTCGCATTCTTGGCACGCCTCTATCAGTCATCCAAAGACAGCACCGTTTTGACGAGGCGCCGTATCCATATTTATTGATCGGGCTCACCATGGGACGCCAGACCCTCTATCAGCGAATAGAAACCCGCGTCGATTGGGAAATTCACAAAGGTCTTGTGGAAGAAACGCAATCCCTCATGAATCAAGGATTTTCTCGAGAACTCGGTTCCATGAAAGGGCTGGGCTATCGACAGTTTTCAGGATTCTTAGCGGGGGACTATTCTTATGAAGAGGCTGTGCGATTATTAAAACGCGATACCCGTCACTTCGCCAAACGACAGATGACCTGGTTTCAGAAAGAATCTGAGATTCAGTGGATGACGTTGGAAGAGTCAGACATTCCTGATCGAGCGGCCGCCAAAATCGTGGACCACATCTATCAGTTTCTCTCTACCTTCGTAAATTTACCACTTCCGGCAAAAGCAACGTCCCCTCTAAAATCCGCTCCATCGTCGGGTTAACCATACAGGACCGTTCATGATACAATGCCGGGGTTTTCGTTCCGTTGAGACATGAATGACTCCCCATTTGTTGGGGGCCAATCAGCATGCCACCAAAACCACATGTCTTTCCCCTTTAATCAGAGAGACTTTTTCACATGACGGAGAACGAGGAAGCGAAGACTACAGGGCCTTCTTTACGTACCCAGCAGGCCAAAATCGGGATTATCGGAGGCAGTGGACTGTATGAAATGGACGGGTTCACCAACCTCAAAGAAATCCGGATGGCCACCCCGTTCGGAAAGCCTTCTGACCCCATTATTGTGGGTACCTTGCATGGCATACGAATCGCCTTTTTAGCTCGCCACGGTCGAGGACACCACACGCTACCTTCCGCTATAAATTATCGCGCAAATATTCATGCCCTAAAAGCCCTGGGTGTGACCCGGATATTTTCCATCAGTGCGGTGGGAAGCATGAAGGAATCCATTCGACCGGGGGATTTTGTCCTGCCTGATCAATTCATTGACCGAACCACTCAACGTGCCAACACGTTTTTCGACAAGGGGATTGTCGCACATGTAGCTTTTGCAGATCCCATATGTGAGACCTTATCGAGTGTGTTAGAAAAGGCTAGCCTGAGTGTCTCCGTCACGGTACACCGTCCGGGAACATACCTCTGCATAGAAGGCCCACAATTCTCCAGCCGGGCAGAATCGTTTCTCTACCGACAATGGGGCGTTGATGTCATCGGGATGACAAATATTCCTGAAGCCAAATTGGCTCGTGAAGCCGAAATTTGCTATGCCACCCTTGCGCTGGTGACGGATTATGATTGCTGGCACGAGACGGAAGATGCGGTTTCCGTTGGGGCCATCCTATCTATCATGCATCAAAATGTCGAAACCGCTAAAATCGTTTTGCGGCACGCGCTGGAACTTGTAAAAGACCTTGGGCCTTGCTCCTGTCAAACTGCATTGGAACACGCCGTTATCACCCCGCTCAATCGAATCAGTCCGGTCTTGCGAAAGCGGTATCAGCTTCTGTTACGGCGTCATTTATTATCGACCACCCTACACAAAAAAAGGGCCTAATCATTATGGGTAATTTATTAGTCGTTGGATCCGTTGCCTTTGATTCTGTACGAACGCCGTTTGGCGAAGCCTCGAATGTGCTGGGAGGATCCGCCACGTATTTTTCCACTTCGGCCAGTTTTTTTACAGATGTAAATCTCATTGCAGTCGTTGGTGAAGACTTTCCAAAAGAACATCTCGATTTCCTGCACAGTCGGGGCATCAATCTGGACGGATTAGAGCAACGGCCTGGAAAGACTTTTCGCTGGCGAGGAGAATATTCCTATCAACTTAACGAAGCTCAAACCCTGGAAACCCATCTCAATGTCCTAGAAACGTTTCGCCCGAAAATTCCCGACAGCTACACCACGCCGTCCGCCTTATTTCTGGGTAATATCGATCCAGAATTACAACTGGATGTCCTGAATCAAGTGAAGCGGCCCTCTATCGTGGCCTGCGATACCATGAACTTTTGGATTGAGGGGAAAAGGGAAGCATTATGGAAAGTCCTTGAACATATCGATATCCTTGTCATTAATGACGGGGAGGCCCGTGCGTTAGGCAATGACGCAAATCTCGTACAAGTGGCAAAACGGATCTTATCGCGCGGCCCCAAAACCCTGATTATCAAACGCGGAGAATATGGCGTCTTGATGTTTCATCAGCAGGAAATTTTCGGGGCTCCAGCCTATCCGCTGGAAGCGGTTAAAGATCCAACCGGCGCAGGCGACACCTTTGCCGGCGGCTTTATGGGATATCTTTCCGCTACGGAAAATTACTCCCAGGCTGGACTTCGACAGGCCATCATTTTTGGAAGTGTCATGGCGTCCTTCAATGTGGAGGAATTTAGCCTGGACCGACTCAGGCATTTAACCCGCGAAGAAATTGACAAACGATTCACATCGTTTAAACATCTGACTCATTTTGAGGATTTGTCATAGGACTCAGGATTTCCCAAGGCACACCTTTTAGATGACGTGGGCCTTGCCATGACAAGTCAATCACATGCATACCGGAAAGGCCTTTCCCATTCAGGATAACGCCATGGAAACTCTTGGTGGATTATTCCGACAGACCCGGGAACGACAACGTTTATCTTTGGAGCAGATCGCTTCCAAAACTCGCATTCAACAACACCACCTGCAAGCACTTGAAGAAGAGGATTTCGCAAGGCTACCAGCCAAAGTGTTCGTCAAAGGATTCGTTCGGTCATATGCACGTGCGTTGGGACTGGATGAAGATAATGCCATTCAGCTTTTCCTGACCTCCTCCAGCAATTTCTATGATCGCGCCCAAGAAGAGCAACAACACAGCCAAGTCACCTTGCAAGCAGCTCATCGTAAACGATTCAATTGGAATTTTGTGCTCATACTGTTTCTCGCTCTCGGCGGAATCCTCTTTTATCTGCTACCCGAACAGCAGGAACCCCTTCCACCCACATCTGAATCCGAACCCCCCTTACCTATCAATGAGAAGCAGAAGGAAGCCCTCATGGAGCCCCTACCCCCCATTGAAAAATCACCCGACAGTGTTTCATCAGAAGACCCTGTCCCCACTGAGATACAGCTCACTGCTCCTCCCCCATCCGACATCCCACTTTCACCGCTACCCCCTAAGTCTCGACCGCTACCCCCTGAGCCTCGACCGCTACCCCCTGAGCCTCGACCACTACCCACTGAGCCTCAACCGATAGCCCCTACCTTGCCCGATTCCCCCGTTCCTGAGAAGACCACAGAGACCGATGGAACGCTGGTCCTGGAAATCGAGGCCACCCAATTGACCTGGGTGGTGGTGAAATCTGACGATCAGGCTCCGCATGAAGCCTTATTACAACCGGGACAAAAAAGCACCTGGAAGGCGAATACACAATATTTGCTCACGCTTGGAAACGCTGCCGGTGTGGTCATCCGCCTAAATGGAGAACTACAAGGTCCATTTGGAAAGCCAGGTCAGGTGGTCAGAGACATTCGCTTGAAGCCTTGACCTCACAAAACGAACGCCAAGGGCTCCACATAATCTTCCTCCCGTCCTCCCGCCCCCCAAATTTTCTTAAATTCGCAATCATCTATTTTCCTTACCGAATAAAGGTTAAAAAACCATAATCCTGGCTAGTGCACTCTTCTCAGATGTTCGAGTGGGTCCAGCCATCTTGACCCGCGATAGAAAATTTCATGCGGGAAACCACATTGCAATTCCGGTCGTTCTGGGCCTCTTTGGGCACGAGTTGCACTTTCCAAGGCCCTAACCCTTATTACCGGGCCGAGCTTGCAACCAACTACTTGTGGGAATTTGCGCCGAAGGTCAGAATTGTGGTTGAAGTAGAAGTTAGGGTCAAAGACTACCGAGAATCCATGATATTCTGTCTTTTTCCTTTTAAGTCAATGAATGAATATCATTCAGAAATGCCTCGTCAATCTTGCTTCAAAACAACTCATTTTTCACCTTCTTGACAGTCTAAAAAATTGATTGATATGATGACTGAGTTTGGGTGGATTAAAGTTAACCTAGCTTATGAATATGCTATGATTATGAATAAGTTAGGTGCACTCAAACGACACCACTCCAAAAAGAGGAATAAAAGGGGACGCGATAATGCACCCTCATGTTTTTTACGGTCTCATCAACTCTGTTTAACCTAGGAGGCTTACATGACGTTTTCGATGAAAGTGCTTGGAACCTTGACTGCCGCCATGTTTTTGACCACGGGCTTGGCCATCGCCGGACCAGAAAAAGATCCTTTACCAGCCCGTGTTCCGGCTGATCAACGTGGTGATGCTAAGAAGGATAAATCCCCCTTATACGACAAAGCAGAAGAGGCTTCGCCGGAAATCGTGGCGGAGGGAAAAGCTTTGTACGAGGGAAAAGGGACCTGCATTAACTGCCACGGCAAAGAAGGCAATGGCCAAGGTCCGGCAGGAGCCGTCTTAAATCCGGGTCCACGCGATTTCACCAATTGCAAATTTCACAAGAAACGGAAAGATGGCGAACTCATGTGGGTCATCAAGAATGGTAGCCCGGGCACAGGCATGGTTCCTTTAGTCCCAGCCACTATCAGTGAGGAAGAGGCCTGGAAAGTCATTGCATACGAAAGAAGTTTCTGCAAGGGTTAATAAAAGGTATTTTCACGAAAACCCCCGCTGGGCTTGACCTAGCGGGGGTTTTTTTTTGAGGAGAACCTACCCCCTGCCAATAATGACGGTTCCCCGTTGACACCATTCAAATCCCTTGACTAGACTCAACGTGGGAGAAGGTAACCCGTACCACTATTCGTCACTCAAATTTTTAGTGTAAGGAGAGCATAATCATATGGCCAAACGACGATCACTTCAGGAAGACGCAACATCTCTAAAAGCCAAGGTCACGAAATCCCTAGCCAGTAGCGACAATCCTGAGGGAGACTCAGCCATTCGGTCATTACGAAAACGATTACGACGGGTACAACGGAAGGTTCGAACCGCCAAGCGGCGCGAGGAACACCGAAAATCAAAGAAAGTCGCGGCAGAGGCCTAAGGTTTTCTGCAGATCGACCCTGAAGAGTAATGTGGAGGAATTGAGTTATGAGAGACGACGAAAAAAATATCGATGATGCATTTTCAGATCAAACGGAGGAGTTTGTATCACTGGAAGGCAAGACAACCCTGCCTCAAGACGAACTAGTGGATGAAGTCTCAGAAGCCATCACGGCAGAAGCAGATGAAGAAACAGCCGACACCGTCGCCTCTGCTGAAACCGAAGAGGGCGCAGAACAAGAAGAAGAGTTGGTCGAAGAGCAGGTTAAAGATGAAATCGATATTCAGATCGATCTCTTGAATGACTCAGATTGGGTCGTCCGACGTGAAGCAGTGATTACCCTCGGCGAAATGGGCGATGAACGCTGTGTTGAGCCTCTTGTCCGGTGCCTTCGAGACGGGGACTGGCAGGTTCGGGATGCCGCCGTTGAAGCCATTGCCATGATTGGGTCACCGGCTGTAGACCTGCTCCTCCGCTATATACGAGACTACGATGCCCGGAAATCAGTGATCAAAGCATTGGGGAAGATCAATGATGAACGAGTCCTTGATCCGCTAATTTCAATGCTTCACAATGATGAATTTAAGGACGATGCGACCTGGGCGCTTGCAGAACTTGGACAACCCGCTGTTGGACGGTTACTCGAATGCCTAAAAAATCCAGATGAAGTGATTAGAAAGCAGGCTATCCTGGCTCTTGGAGAGATTAAGGATGCCAGTTGCGTGGATTTATTGATCGAACGATTGCAAGACCCTGACTGGTTTATTCGACTTTCATCAGCTGCCGCGCTTGAAAAAATTGGAGATCCTCGTGGCCGTGAGGCGATCAAACCCCTGATGAAAGATCCTGATCTGGTTGTGCGCTTACGTATCGAACGCATGTTGGCAGCATGGAAAAAACAGGCTGTCACGGCTTAATCCTGTTTACGCCGTCAAGGTTGCAAACAAACCTGAGCCCTCAATTGTCCGGACAATTGAGGGCTCTTTTTATGGGATGAGTCCCATCACATCTTCCCGCCAGCACTCTTAATTTCCACATAGAAGATCGACGAAGAGAGGATCAGAAATGGACGAATCAGGGAAAATAAGATGGGATTGAAACCACCACACAACACAATCGACGTCAGGCTATTTAAAGCCTTGATCAAGGCATAACGGATTGCAATTCTTGACGAAGATCGTCCAACAAGTGAGGAGGAAGGCTATGGCCTTGAGCCAGACTTTGCTGGGCCTCCCGAATTTTCTGTTTAACGATTTTGATTTTTTGAGCCATGGGTCCCTGAGGGTCCAACTCAACCGCTTGATCTAAATGGTGCAGTGCACGCTCAAACTCCTCCGAAGCTTCCTTGAAATGATGATCTAACAGATACGCTCGTCCTTCCAAAAAGCCATCCTTTGCTGCCAGCATTTGTCTCTGCAAGTTGGTCTTCTGATCAAATCCAATCGTGTTCTCCAGGACTTGTCCCGACAAGTCTCGCAATCGTTGCTTCACCTCGTCCGGCTTTTGCCCCGTGTAATAGCCCAAGCCAAATACAATACCCAGAAGGATCAATATTCGTAAAACTTTCATAGTGGACCTCGCCGGCTCAGTTTGCCTTCCGCTCTTTGCTGAATAGACATCGACCCTAGTTCACTCCATGAATAAGGCCGGAAGGGAAACTCATATTAATTGCGATTGAGGAGGAACGGATGAGACAGGGAATGATGCACCATACGTAAGTCGATGGTAGCACTGCATTGCAGAAGGTACAACTCTGACACGGGATACTCAATGACCTTCTGGGCAAAGAGTCAGCCTACCGCACATGAGCTGAAATTTATAGAACACGCTGAGAGATTCAGGCCAGCTTTGCGTCTCGCTCCTTCCCTGCCTCTGAGAACAGCGGCGTATAGGCACGCTTTACGTATTCTTTGAGCATGCGACGGGCACTAAACCTTGGAGCCGATGTCCGAATGGAATTTTTGACGACCGTACACCACCCATGTGGAACGCCATCAACACCACGGTCGTAATACAACGGAATCACCTCGTTTTCAAGTTTAGTATAGAGGCCGACCATATCCAGGTCGTCCTGTGCCCAATCACCAAGTGGCTCTTCAGGGAGAGGCACTGCCCAGCCATTGCTTCCATCATAGCCTTCCTTCCACCATCCATCTAACACGCTCAAATTGGGCACGCCATTTAAGGCGGCTTTCTGGCCGCTTGTCCCGCTCGCCTCTAACGGCGGGCGAGGATTATTGAGCCAGACATCGACCCCTTGCACCAAAAATTTGGCCACATGCATATCGTAATCTTCGACAAAGGCAATATGGCCACCCAGATGGTGCGCTTTGGCAAATTGATAAATACGATGGATGAGTTCCCGCCCTGCCTGATCAGCAGGATGTGATTTGCCGGCAAAGATAATTTGAACAGGCCGCCATGGATTTAACAGAATCTGTTTCAGCCGGTCCAAGTCTGAAAACAACAACGTGGCACGCTTATAGGAGGCAAATCGCCTGGCAAAGCCCAGTGTCATCGAATGCGGTTCAAGAAACGCCCCGCTCGCTAACACCTGGATAGGCTCCATAGTCCCATCCATCCACCCCATGCGGGCGCGCTGACGGATAAACGTCAACAGCTTTCGTTTCAAAAATTGCCGGACCTCCCAGATTTCCCCATCCGGCACCTCTTGCATGCGCTGCCACATGCTCGGATCGTCACACCGTTCACGCCAGTCAGAGCCAAGATATTTTTGATACAACACATCCATTTCCTGGGCAATCCACGTGGGGACATGCACCCCATTGGTGACGCTATGAATAGGCACCTCCTGCAGCGGTCGTTCCGGCCACAAAATGTGAAACATTTTTTTTGAAACCTGTTCGTGTTCCTTGCTCACGCCATTAATGAACGAGGCCAGGCGGATAGGCAATGTCGTCATATGGAATTGATCCGCTGATAATTCCGGATGACGCCCCAACGCCATAAAATCTTCCTGCGTGAGCCCTACCTCCTCCCACCACCATTGACAATGCTCACGAATAAGGTCTCCCGAAAAGACATCATGCCCGGCCGGGACAGGCGTATGGGTGGTAAATACGGTATTCTGGCGAACCTGAGCGGCCGCCTCCGACAGGGACAGCCCTTGTTGAAGTTGTTCCCGCATCCGTTCGACCAGAAAAAAGGCCGGATGTCCTTCATTGGCATGCCACACATCGGGATCACACCCCACCGCACGAAGGGCCCGCACACCGCCAATGCCCAACAACAACTCCTGACAAAGCCGTGTCCGGTGATCTCCTCCATAAAGCCGGGCAGTCAGATGACGATCCTCTGGTGAATTTTCCGGGGTGTCGGTATCCAAGAGATACAGCGAAACCCGGCCCACTTGGATCTGCCAGATCACGCAGGCGACCATTCGGGAGCCCAATTGGACTTGGACCTTTGCCAAATCCCCGGCCGGTGTCCGCGCCAACTTAATCGGCATCATCATCGGATCGACCGAATCATACACGGCTTCCTGCCAACCATTGGTATCCACGACCTGTCGAAAATAGGCCTGGCTATACATAAATCCGACAGCCACCAGCGGCACTCCCAGGTCACTGGCTTCTTTAAGGTGATCACCAGCCAGAATCCCTAATCCCCCGCTATACAGGGGAACGGAACGATGCAAGCCGAATTCTGCAGAAAAATAGGCAATTGTGTGATTCTGCCACTGAGGATATGTTCGGCCAAACCAGTGGTCCTTGGCTTCCATATAAACATGAAACGCCTTCATCGCCTCGCGATACAGGGAAAGAAACACTACATCCTGCCCGAGAGCCTCCAACCGATCAGAGGCAATCTTCTGCAACTGCTTAATGGGATCGTGATACGTCAGTCGCCAGAGCGTGGGATCAATATACGAAAAGACAGCCCGGCCCTCAGGAGACCAACTCCACCACACATTTTGAGCTAACTCAGAAAGATTACGAAATTCTTCCGTCAACGTACGAGTTTGATTCATAGCATATACTCACAAAAAGATGGCATCATCCAAGGGTCAACAGTGAAGGATCTTCACCAACACTGGACACATGTTGAAGTGGTCAAAGAGAACACACAGAAGAGTCAATTAGAGAGGGTTAGGCATTCCCAACAGGTTGATTTGGATTCGTCCCCGATTGCGCCAACGAAGCCACAACCGCAAACCGCTCGCCCACGATTCGGGTCGCCCGGTTCATGTGCTTGGCCAATTCCTTGGCTTCATCAGGGGGAAGGTCGCGCCGAAATTGTGGATGAAGCCCCCACCAGGATTCGACCTCTTCTCCCTGTGCGCGTGACACCACGCTGATCAACTTGATCAGGTTTTTCCCCGCTGTCTCTGCGCCACCGGATTGTGTCGAAGGGCTTCCTTTTTCAGTAGCCCCAGACGAACCGGCCCCTTCCGCTGCGGAGTGAGCCGCAGACGTCGCCGGTTGGACTTTGGGTTTAGTCGCATCTTCAAACAGGCTTTTGAGAGCGGGGACAACCGCGCTTCCACACAAAAATGCCGCAGCGGTAATTTCCTGCTTGCCCGGGGCTCCGGCTTTAGAGGCAATGCGTTCCGAAAAAAACTGGAAATATTGATCCCGCTCTTTGGTTTGGTCTGTGACCACAAACTTAAATTTTTCATAGGTTTTTCGACTATCCGCCACCACCTGGCCAACGGACAGCGTCACTTCCATGTCATCGACTTCACTTGAACTCAAAGAAGGGGCCAGGACCGTTTTTAATTGATGGGCCACGGAATCTTCCAAACTATTCATAAATTCCTTTTGGCCCTGAATCGGGATATAAAATCCAGACAGGCGATCCACCAGGTTAAACAGCATACGCAGGAATTCCAAATAAATTTCCCATTCCTGCTTCCGCTGAAGCTTCATGGCGTGCTGCTGGTCAGACCGTTTGATCAGGCCGACCGATTCCCGGGCCACGCTCATCATGGTATGAGCAAGATCCTTCAGCACACTCTCGTAATTTTCTGCAGATTGTTTGGCCATGTTCAACTCCGTAATTGGCTAAAGTATAACCGAGGGCTCGTGACCTGTCCAAGCCTAATATGGAAGTGGTGAAAAAAGCCGCCAGTGGCGTTCTCGCCACTTGGCCGTGCTCACGTACTACTTGTACGCTCCGCTCGCCCAAGTAGCTGCGCCCTTACTGGACGAGCCTTTTTGAACACTCCCCCATTGTTTTCATTTGCTTTTAGCCACTCATCTGCTCCGGAAAAGGGGAACATATTCCAAAATTCAACAGACCTCATATCGCCCGCGTTGCAACCCACCACCACGTATGCTATACACGGCCAAAGGCCTTCAAAAGACGAAACCCGGGTGCATATCTCCCGTCAATTCCTGCCCATGGATTCATGGATTCCACGTCGCCATCATCCAAAGTTTATGTCCTGAAACGTCCTCTGGAGGAGTCCACTCCGCCAAAATTATCGCGTAATTACGCGGAAGAATTGAATCCCCAACAACTGGCCGCCGTGGAAGCCGTGCAGGGCCCGGCCCTGGTCATCGCCGGGGCCGGCAGCGGGAAAACGCGCACCCTCGTGTACCGGGTCGCCAGGCTTATCGACCTGGGCATTGTGCCCAGCTCCATTTTACTCCTGACCTTTACCCGAAAAGCCTCCCAGGAAATGCTCAGCCGGGTCGGACTCCTCATCGGACTCCGCGCCCAGCAGGTCGGCGGTGGAACCTTTCACTCAATGGCCAATATCCTCCTGCGACGATATGGCCGCCCCGTCGGACTGGAACCAGGGTTCACCATACTCGATCGGGGCGATTCAGAAGATTTACTGAGCCTCCTCCGTGGTCAATTGGGGCTTAACGACATCGGCAAACGGTTCCCCCGCAAACATACCCTGGCCGAAATATTCGGGAAAACAGCCAACACACTGGAAAGCCTGGAAGACATTGTCATTAACGAATACAGCCACTTCGGGGAGTATCTGGGAGAACTCCAGAAACTCCAGGCCGCCTATGACGCAGCCAAGCGCCAACGGCAACTGGTTGATTACGACGACCTCTTAGTCAAACTCCTCGAACTCCTGGTCATCGACCAACAGGCCCGGGAAACCATTAGTCAAATCTTTCGCTATATTCTGGTGGATGAATATCAAGACACCAATCGCCTGCAAGCCTCACTGGTCCGCAATCTGGCGGCTACCCATGACAATGTCATGGTGGTGGGCGACGATTCCCAATCCATCTATGCCTTTCGCGGTGCCACCTTCCGCAACATCATGGAATTTCCCGATCTCTTCCCGGGTACGACCATCTACAAATTGGAGGAAAACTACCGGAGCACGCAACCGATTCTCCAACTGGCGAACAAGCTCATTGAAGCGGCGCCCGAAAAATACAGCAAAACCCTCTTCACACGAAAAGGAGAGGGCCCATTACCCACGGTCGTGGAGGCGATGGGAGAGAACGCTCAATCGCGATTCATCGCTCAAAAAATTCTGGAATTACGGGAAGAAGGGATCCCCTTACATGAGATCGCCGTGCTGTTCCGATCCAGCTTTCATGCCTTTGACCTCGAATTGGAACTCACCCGGCGAAACCTTCCCTTTATTAAACGAGGCGGGTTCAAATTCATTGAAACCGCCCATGTCAAAGACCTGATGGCCCACTTGCGGGTCATGCACAATCCCTTGGACACCATCAGCTGGAACCGGCTCCTCTTGCTCCTCGAAGGGGTGGGCCCCAAAAAAGCCAAGGATCTGATCGCGTCCATCCTCCAGGCCCATGGCCAGTATGAAGTTCTGAAACACAGCACCGGCCGCTCCGCCTCGGGATTGCGGCACCTGGCCGCCACACTGGACCAGTTAACGGAAAATCCCCTCACCCCTGCCGTGCTGCTCGGAGAAATGATGGAATACTATGTCCCTCTCCTCAAAGATCAGTATGACGATTATCCCAAACGGATTCGAGACCTGGAACATTTATCCGTCATGGCGGAACGTTACGAAAGTCTCAACGATTTCCTGGCCGATCTCACGCTCGAGCCCCCGAATGAAAGTGTGGTGGACGTCGAAGCCCCCGATCGGGACGACGAGCGGTTGATTCTTTCAACTATTCACTCGGCCAAGGGATTAGAATGGCAATGCGTCTTTGTCATCTGGCTCGTGGACGGACGGTTTCCTTCAGCCTACTCATTCATGGGCCCCGAAGAACTGGAAGAAGAACGCCGACTGCTCTACGTGGCGGTCACCAGAGCCAAACATCACCTCTTCCTCACTTACCCCATCAATGTGTACGATAAAATGACGGGGTCCGTCCTCACGAAACCCTCACGGTATCTGGATCACATCCCGCCATCCTATTTCGACACCTGGAGTTTAGTTGAAGAAGATCAAACCTATTCCTGGAGGTAAGACAGTGTCATATTTCGGTCGGATGTTGGGCCTGGCCATTCTGGTCAGCCTGATAAGTGTGAACATGCCAAGCCAAGCCCGGTCCGCTGAGGACACCAATTCAAGTCGTCCTAACCCTCGTCATCCGTGGCCTGCCCTTCTGCAGCAAGCCGACACCCTGGGGCTGCCAACAGGGTTTCTCAAACACATCGACCCCAAATTTGTCACCGTACACTTTGAAGACCTCCGCACGTACGCCGCAGAATATCATCCGCACGATCACACCATGATTCTCAATCTGCGGCTGTCCTTTAATGAGGCCGGCGGCGCTTTGGCCGATCTCGCACGGATGACCCATCATGATGTCGCTCTGCTTTATCATGAACTCCTCCATGCCTATCTGGACTATCTCTACGCCACCGACCATGGACAAGCTTTGACCGCGGAAGACCAGAAGGTCTTGGAGGCAGCCAACAAGCAGATGGCCTGTCATTACCGCTTTGTCCGGATCAATCCTATCCGACAGCTCAAAGGGGCCACTGAACTGCGATTTCTCTCGGATCAGGATACGTGGGAAGTCATGAATGAAACCTGGGCGGTCTTTGTGGGCTGGGTGCTATGGACTAAATTGGAACTCTTCCAGGATCACCTGACCACAAAAAGCTGGACACCCGCACTCATTGAGCAATGGACCCAACGGTTAACGGATGCGGTGAAATCCGGTGAATTATTGGGCTATTACGAACCCGATGATCCGGAGGAACGCCAGATCGCCCGTAAACGCTTCATTGCCCCTTCCAATGGCCTCACCCCGCAAGACGTCGAACTATTATTAACCACAGTCCTAGGGGAACCCCCCGAACTGGTCCAGGCCTCCACCGCGGTCTTTGAGGAGTACCAAACCAGCATGGAACCGGCTCCCTCCTGCGAATAAAATCGGGGCCTCCGGCAGGTAGACATCACCTAAACATCCATGCTAGCTTCAGAACTTTTCCGGGGCGGTTGCCTTCTGTTTTTCCTCTCTGATGTCGGAGAGGCCACAAGAACTAGAGGCCGGATGTAATTGTACATGAACACAATCTTGCGCCTGTAGCTCAGTGGATAGAGCACTTGCCTCCGGAGCAAGGGGCCACAGGTTCAAATCCTGTCAGGCGCACCATGCACATGAGTAATTCGACTTTCCTCTTTCTTAAAAAAAAAAGGCCTAGGAAGAGGCAGATTCGAAATGCTTTCTCCTTATGTAAGTTGGGCAACGAAAAAGGGTTCAAAATCCCCCTCCTTTGTAAGGAGGGGCTAGGGGAGGTAGAATTTTCCGATAATCAGTAATGGTTCTGGAAAAACCCTAAATATTTTCATAAAATATTTTGCATCTCGGTGGGGCCGTTAGCTCAGTTGGTAGAGCAGCTGACTCTTAATCAGCGGGCCGTAGGTTCGACCCCTACACGGCCCACCAGATCCCAACATCTAGACCTACACCAATCCAATACGAAACCAAATTACTCTTGGGAGAACGCACAACATCAAAGAGCGTTTCTCCCCAATTTCTCGACATCCTTCCGGACAGAACCTTTCATTCATCTGGTCTTTTGAGTTCCCATTTCTCAGGTATCAGCACTCGATCATGTTCGCCGTCTGGTGAAGGCAATGTGACAGTCCTAGGCACATTGGTCGACACGAAGTCTCCTTGGACTCCAAAACTCAGTCAGTGTTTCAAGACAGCATGATCATCACTCACTCTAAATGAACCAGAGATGTTCACTTCGGGAGTTTGCGCTGTGACCTAAAGCTTTCGCATCCGAAGGTGTGAGGTCCTCAAGAAATTTCCCACCAAAGATTAAGAAAAGGATGAACGGTCCTCAGAAAGCCGACACAAGATTTCTCTCGATAACTTCGAAGTTCCTTCACCTCTTCAGGGGAGAAATTCATTTCTGCTCCCCCCCTTCATCCAATTTGACCATTTCAGCATTCATCGCTGATAGACGAGGCATGCCTGCTCATCAGCATAAACTCGATTCATAAAAAACATCAGGTCAGAATTAGTAAGTGTCCTTCTGGGACACGCTTCTATAGCAGGAAACCAATCCATTTTTTTTGGTTGAAAGAGTGTGGTTAATCATTTATCCTTTTTTCACCTTCCAAAATAATTATTCATCAATAAAGTAAAGGAGGGAGTTTTGACACTAAAGAAACACAAAGTCATCCTGCTTACAGTCCTCTCTGCGTTCTTTGCGTCTTGCTCGCTTATTGAACGCCTTGAGTTTGGACCTACAAACACTGGATTTTTTTCTGCAGATGACCTCCCTTCCTATCGGAACAATTACCAGCGGATATCCAGTTATCAATTCAACCCCGGGTATGGGGAATTTCACATAGGTCGCGGTCGCGTGAAGATGACCGGCATGTATTCGCTCCAAGATTCAACAACTGCGGGTTTGACTCAACTGGGCCAGATCGATTTGGTCATCGACTTTAGCGACAGGGATGAACCCAGGCCAGGCACGGTCGAAGTTCCGATTGTCGAGGGCCAAATCAGCCGAGTGACGAATTTGGGTGGAGCAGAAATTCCCGAGGTCGGAATCGGGTGGGAAGGAACCTTGCCGATCACCGGATCCGTGTCGCTTACCGAATCTGATGGCACACGTAATCCCCCGCAACTGATCTCATTTGAGGCCAAAGGAACCCTTCGGTCGATCTCCGCCGATGGTGGAGACGGTTCTGCACGGCTGGTTGAGTTGTCCTTTTCGGGGACCTTTAAGAAGGAAGTAGAACTTGGGAGCTTCCTCTTCGCAGCAGCAGGAAAAATCGATTCGACGAGCGGAGAATCGGATTTCTATCTGGAGAAGGTGCGGTAAGGAGATCGCAGCCGGTGGATTTTCTCAACCTTCTCCGTTTCGGCGGGGCCGTTAGCTCAGTTGGTAGAGCAGCTGACTCTTAATCAGCGGGCCGTAGGTTCGACCCCTACACGGCCCACCAAAAATCATTAGGTTACAAACCACAGACCTCCGTCACGTCGCCGCCCGGACACCATGTACCGGTGGAAGGCAGCCATTTTCCGTCACGGCAACTCTGGCCTTCTCTCTCTTCAATCTTTTCCAGTCTCAAATAGTTCTGACAAAGCCCGGATTATTTTGGAATGGTAATGCCTATTTTCTTCCAAGAAACTTCCGCTTTGAAAGTCGTCCAACCTTCAGGAGCTAGTGCATAATTCCCGCCGATTCCCTACTAAACCGCCACAAAAACGCCTTCATCAGGACCGGAAGAGAATGGACCAAAAAATCCCTATCCGATCGACTCGGAAAAATGAAATCTGCCATCACGGGCATCCATCCGAGTGGTAATCTGACCAGGAAGATGACGATCGTGCAGCAGAAACCACAACCCGCCTATTCCATCCCTGTGGCGATGGTGGCGGATATCCTGTTAGGAGGCACGGCCGCGGATGCCGCGGCAGTGGCAATGGAAACCCATACCACGTCGGGACAGACGCCCAACAAGACTTCAATCCTCTCCCAACCCCCTACCCAAAGGTAAGCACATCTGTCATGGCCTTTTCGACCTAAGGCTGTTTCCCAGAGATATCGTAAGAAAAGCTGAGCTGTCCCTGTTGTTTGGCCACTGTGAATTTTAGGTTTGGCGAAGGTGCTTAACGAAACAAGGCCGGGGAGCCTTCTACTTTTTCCAGGACATCAGAAGTGATAGGATTTCTTTATGATCCGCCATGTCCTCCTACTCGTATTTGGTCTGTTTGCGCTGTTGGGCCAGGAATTGGCAGCCCAGACCGAGGGCGTAGTCCTTGAGCGGCGATATTTTTACAAACAAGGGATTGTCGGGGTGTTCGGTATCGACGGAGAGTTTAACCCGGGTCGCTATAAATGGTCGATTCTTACGCCTTCGCAAAACTCGCTCCCGGGACTACCCGCTTATGTGGATCCCAATCGCATTCTCCCATTCCCGGAAACCTCCCAACTGCCGGAGACATCCACCTTTTCTGCACTTGTGTACCAGGGCTGCTCCGAGAGTGACCAGTGCGAGTTTTCTTTCCAACAGACGAACGCACCTGCAGTGAAACGCCTAGTCATCCGACTGGCGGGCATCCGAACTCCGCACATCAAGGCGTCCTGTGAACAAGAAACGTTGTTGGGCCGACAGGCCCAGCAACTCATCCATGGATTTCTTTCATCCGCCGTTCACATTGAGCTCATCTCCTCCTCGATAGACCGGAGAGAAATCGTGGGACGGTTGGTTGCTGATGACCAGGATCTTTCCGAGCTCTTGGTCAGCCAGGGACTTGCCATTCCCGTTAGGGAAGGGAAAAGGGATTGGTGCTCATAGAACTCAGCATCGGTTCCGGTGAAGAGGAAAAAAGGAACGTTCCACGTTTTCGGTAACGCGCGAGTGCGCCACCGTGGTCGCAAGTGGCATGGTCCACTGAAGTCAAATTTCGCCTATCCTTTCTATTCATTCATCCGCATGGAAAGACAGGTGTTTCTGGTTTCCCAAAGCTGGATGAGTTTTTTGACCATAACCACGTCCTCAGCAACCTGGCCTCCATTGATTCTCATCTGCCAGCCATGGTCATCACCGGACTTACCGACCTTGATCAGAGGCCCGGGACAGATCAACACCGCGCTCTTGTCTTTCTCCACAAGCCTGTTAATGGCCTAGAATTTCCGGCGAATAAGGGGTTGAATTCTCGTGTCCAGCAGGCCCGGGGTTTTTTTGATGGTACCCTGTCGATCCCTTCTGGGAGTGTTGAATAATAAAGATTTTCAAGGGAAAATTTGCCCAGGATTAGGTTACTCATCAAAGGCTCCGGGTCGGTTCAAAAAAGCATGCCCTGAGTCTTCCCGAAGGGTCCGTCCAGCAAGGCCGCAGCCGTTTGTACGCGCGGAGCGTACGCGTCGTACGTGAGCACGGAAAAATGGCGAGAACACCGCTGGCGGCTTTTTTCAACAGACCCCTCCTGCCCGGGTTGCCCTCATACGCTAAGCCATTTATTCTTGTCCTTCCCATGGAACCTGAATGGAATTTGCCTGCATCCGATCATTCGAGCACGTCTCGGCTTGGGGGGATTCTCTCGGCTATCCTTCCAGGACTTGGGCTCCTGGTCCGGGGGTATCCTGTTCAAATGACCTGGGTGCTGATGACGGGAGGGCTGCTCGGGATCGTCACCTGGGCGCTCGGAGCCGTCGGGGGACCGGGTGCGGGCTGGTTCTTTGGCATGTTGATGATTTTGCCATGGTGGTGCCTTCAGGCCTATCAAGCGTATCTTCCAACTCCACAAGGCCAATTGGCCACGTTACGCCTTGTCTGGAAACGTGGTCACGACATCCGATTTCTTGGCGGGCTATTTCTCTGGACAGCCCTCATGGACCTGTACATTATTTTGGCGAACCCTGAATACCACCTGTCCGTATTTTGCACCAAACCTACCGGCATCTTAGGTCTGTTATTCAAAGTGCAATCACCCGTGCTGCATATCGCCATCGGGTATGGCTTTCTCACACTCCGTCGTTGGGCCTTATTTGTCTTCCTGGCCTATGCCGGCTTTGGCATTCTCAATGCCACCTCCAACTTCGTGTGCTTTGGATACGGACGCATTCGCACCGTATTCTTCATCTCACTCCTAGCTTTTACGGCATACGTCATTTGGCGTCGAGACTGCTTGGTGACACAATCCCGATGATCCTAAAAACGAGAGTGGGATCACAAACATCCGCCCCAGCTATTGGCTGGACTTTCTGCGTTTCTCCATGACACGCTTTCTCGCCTCGTATGACGCTTTCCAGATGTGTCCAGGAAATCGGGGATAGACCACCCTGAGTTTTAACTTTAGGAGAGACTTTTTCTCATTTTAAATCTAAAATACATTTTTCAAATTCCTCCTTCAGGCAAGATCCTTCATACAGTCAGGGTTTTTGTGAAATGCCACTGAATGAAACACTCGTAAAATTTCTTCAGGAAACAGCAAAGGGACTAGGACATTTTTGTCAACAGTATGAAACACCTCTTAGAGCTTTTTTAGCAATGGTTCAAGACCCAGAAGATTTTCAGAAAATTGAAGAAGTTGACCTTAGTGCAGACTATATCAACTCTCATTTAGATAATATTCTCTCTCAAGACGACTTCCTTCGGAAGTGTTGTGGGGATAAGGACAAACTAGCCCATGTTTTTGATATTCTCTTCTTTAGTAGAATATCTGATGCATATGAACCTTACTCACTTGTTTCCTTGGAACTCCCAAATCCAAATCTAATTGCCGAAAAGATCAAAGAACTTGACTCCCAAATTTATGGGCAAGGATCCTTTGAAAAGAAAGCCTATTTTCACCTTTTTAATTTCTGTGCTGACCCAAATTACCTTCCCCAAGCACCCTACCCTGACTGGACCTTCGAAAAATTAGGGTGGAGAGCAAAAGCACAATTATTGGGAGAAGTGGGTTATAGGAGTTTTTTGAGTCCACCTGGCACCGGGGATCATTTCCTGGTTGTTACTGACCATGAAGGCTTTGAATCGGAATCACTAGATGATTGGTTAAACCGCCGCATGAACGATTGTCTTCCTTTTTTACAAGTCCTTCAATATGCCAAAGATGCAATTATAGACATTGATTATGTGGTTCCTCATTTCAATCCACCCTGGGTAAATCAATTGCAGCGAGGAGGGTTACCTTATTTGGGAACTCCTAGGAAGGACGAACCCTCTAATGCTTTATGGTATTACATGCTTCCTTACGAAACAGAGCTTATTCAGTCAATTTGGCTATTTTATAAAAAACATGAGGATAAGATTTTAACAAGCCAAAATTCCCTCAGAAAGGCGATAAGAATTGCGGGTGCCTTTTATGAAGACAGTCATAAAAAAATAAATAGAATAGAACAGTTCGCAAATCTTATTATTGCATTAGAGGCACTTTACACACCTTCTGATCAGGCTGAGCACACATTTAGGATTTCCCAGAGTTGTGCCGTATTATTAGAAGAGACCCTTAGTTCACGAGAAAGCACCTTCGAATTTCTTAGGGCAATGTTTAAGAAGCGGGGCAAGTTGTTTCATGGTCAATATGATTTATCCAATGAAGACCCTCAAAGTTTTATCAGCGATGAGGATTTAACAAAACTTATTGCTATTGTAAGAATTTCTATCCTAAAATTTTTGAGTCTCCTCCTCAATGGAGAAAATAACTTGAACGATGTTCGAAAAGACCTTGAGCGAGCTATTCTAGATGAGATCTTTCGTCCTGAATTCCTAAAAAAGACTAATTATGAATTACTCATACATTCCGAAGATGTCTTGGAATAATCACCCCCCCTACTCCCCAACCACCTGGTTATAAACCAGGAGATTTTCATACACGCGGGTGTGAGAGCAGCAGGGATATGATAGGCAAGGAAACTTACCGTTTCTGTGGTTGCACACCCTTCCACGTAAGTAATAGGTCCGCAAGGCAAATATTGCCCTCACGGCTTACACATCCCCCTGCTTTGGGTTGGGAGTGGTTCAGGCCAAATCACGCAATGCATTAGCGGCAGACCGCAAACGTCGCCAGTGGCTTGCACGACTGCTTGGGCATGTTGGGCGACATCTCACTGTACGCGACAAATCTTCCCGGCCTCACCGGCCTTCGTCTTCCACGGCCACGGCGATTACGATGAGAACTGAATAATCTTGCTTCTTGCAGCCCTCGACTGGAGGCATCGCCCCACCTGGTGCGACCGGAAACGCAGTCTGCTGCACGCTTGCCGGAGAACACGAACCCTCACTGCTCGTCGGTGTATAGCGCGCGGAGCGGCACCTCAGGTGCGTCACGTCATAGAGCGTCGCCTGGTCGGCAAGCTCCCAACGACTATTTCCATTCTTGTCGGCGGGATGAATGGTCAGCATGGTCGTGACCTCGCGGTCACCCGTGACCAGGTATTTGCCGGGAGGTATCGGAAATGTCGGCTGCTCCATGATGAGGCCGTGTTCCTCCAGCCACCAGTCTGTGTGGTCGAATTTCCAGCGTGCCGGGGCGACGCCCCCTGCCTCCTCCAACTCTTCCAAGCGGCTTAACCGCACTCCCCGGGGGCCCGGATCCAGCGGCCAGAGCCCCCACGACTCCGCGCCGTTCCCGGAGGTTGCATCCGGATCACCCAATGCGGCGATGTACTGCGTCGAAATGCGCTGAAACTTTGGCTGACCTCCGCCTGCGGCATAAACCGATTGACCTAAGCCGGCTATCATCACAAACAATGCCGTCGCAAGGCATGCGCGGCCAATCAGGAGCATCATTCCGCAAATCGGCAACCAAATAGTATTTCGCTGTAAAGGGATTCGCACTCTGAGTATCCTGGGATTTGAAATCATAAATTGACTTTCCTCCTTGGATGGGAAGGAACTCCCCAAATAGGTTAGGCTGTATAGCCTAACGCCAACTATAGCGGACTGACAAACTTGTGCTGCGAGTTTGTCAGTCCGTGTTAATTATGTTGTTATGCGGTCCTCAACTATTTGTGACAGAACCCTCGGGAGACACTATGTCGACATTTCGATCACGGTACGAGCTTGAAACGATTGAGCTAGCCAACTCATCCGGGCTTTCCTTTGCGTTTTTTCAGAATGGCGGGTTATTCCGGGCCATGTGTCAGGATGTGATGATTAATCAGATACTTGGCAACCCGGTTGAAGGGTCATTGAACAATATCTATGTACGCCTCCGCACGGTTGATGCGATCACGTTTGTCCCGCTGATCGGACCCCAATCATCTAGCACGTTCGCATACGCACAAGACCAAGCCAGATGGCAGGGGCGCTGGAAGGATCTGGCATATACCTGTTCACTGACGCTCCACCCGGAGGCACCGCTGTGGTTTTGGACCATCGACATTCACAACACCGCTTCGACGGATCGTCTCTGCGATGTGATCTATACCCAGGATATCGGCCTGGCCCACGAAGGGGCGGTCCGTAACAATGAAGCCTATTGCAGCCACTACATTGATCATCATGTTCTGACCCACCATCAATACGGACCTGTTGTCTGTTCACGCCAGAATCAGGCCTGCGGAGATCACCATCCCTGGTTGATGCAGGGGAGTACCACTCATACCAGAGGCTTCGTGACAGATGGTCTGGCCTTTTTTGGGTTGTCGTATAAACACACCAATATCCCGGTTGGACTCACACAAGATTGCCTTGTGAGTGTCAAACAGCAATACGAAATGGCCTTCTGCGGTCTGCAATCCGATATCCTCCGGATTGCTCCCGGCGAATCCCGATCGGTCACATTTTACGCAGAATATGTCCCCCACCATCCGGATCCCACCCAGGCCAGTGATGCCGACCGTATTCAGCCCACGATAACCCGTATCGAACGATTACACGCTCAATCACCCCATCGCGTGTACACAACGCAACCAGCCGCCAACACGATCTTGCACAATCTGACAATGGTGACCGGACAGGATGTAACCGACGACGAGGTTCAAGGCCTGTATCCGGATCGGCGGCGCCAGGAGGAAGTCCAGGACGGAAGGTTGTTGTCGTTTTTCTATGGGGATGCCACCCACGTGGTGTTACCAGCCAAAGAGCTCCTCGTCGAACGCCCACACGGCCATATCATGCGTAGCGGGAGCGCCAGGATTCCCCAGGACGATGGACTGAGTTCCACCACGCATATGGCCGGTATCTTTCACTCTCATCTCACCATTGGCAATACGTCGTTCAACAAACTGTTGTCTATTACGAGAACGCCCTTCAACATCTTCAAAACGAGCGGCCTGCGCGTGTTCATTAAGCGAGGCGCCACGTATCATCTTCTCGGGATGCCCTCGTGTTATGAAATCGGCTTGCACTCCTGCCGATGGCGGTACAAGACCGATCAGGGATGGATTGTGGTCGATACCTGGGTCAGCCCCGAAGACGCCGTCGCGTTTGTGAGGATTGAGTCCGATCAGCCCAAAAATTTTGTCATCCTCAGCAATCTGGTTTTAGGCAACCATGAGCTGGATCATCAAGGCCATATCGATATTGACGCCCGGACCGCAACCGCCACCTTGCGCCCACATGCCACTACGGACATGGCTCAACGATATCCGGATTCCATTTTCTTCATCACCACGTCAGAGCCGGCCAAGGTCGAGCACATCGGGACCGATGAAGATTTATTTTCCGATCGCCAGTCCCGTGGACTCCCCTATCTTACATTTCGTACTAGGCCGGTGCAGACGTTTTCGTTGGCGATCACCGGTTCCATCATTAACGCCGAACAGGCAAAGACGTTATGCAAGAAATATCAAGCCCGGCCTGCCAATCTGCAGCAAGACCAACAGGCTGGTTGGTCATTTTGGCAATCACTCGGCAGACATTTTCACCTCTCACTCCCCAGGACAAACCCGCTTTGTGACAAACTCAATGACATCTTTTACTGGTACGCCCACAATGCCATGGTGCACCTCACAATCCCCCATGGTCTCGAACAATTTTCCGGTGCGGCATGGGGTGTCCGCGATGTCTGCCAAGGCCCGATCGAACTCCTGTTAGCCACCCAACACCATCCTGAAGCGAAGCACATCCTGTTAACGGTCTTTGCCCAGCAATATGAAAAGACGGCTGATTGGCCACAGTGGTTTATGTTTGACCGGTTCGCCACTATCCAGCATCCGGAGAGCCATGGTGACATCATCCTTTGGCCCTTAAAAGCGCTGGCGATGTATCTCGAAGCCAGTAATGATTTCAGTATCCTGGACATCGAGCTACCCTATACTGAGATACCAACATTTGTTCGCAGTCCCAACCGTTCGACTCTATTACGCCATGTTCGGCGCACAATTGAGGCCATCGAATCCCGCTTTATCCGAGGTACGGCATTATCAGCCTACGGTGCCGGAGATTGGGACGATACCCTTCAACCGGCTCAATCCGCCATGCGCGAGCATATGGTCAGCACCTGGACGGTCGCCTTAACCTATCAAGTGTTCCAACAATTGGCCGCCGCCTTTAAGCAGGCCGGGCTCAATGCCGATGAAGAACGGCTGCTCCAGTTAGCCCGGCGCATCAAAGCAGACTTTAATCAGCATCTTCTACCGGATGAGGTCGTGAGCGGATTTGGCTATCGGCACCCCGATGGCTGGTTCGAACCCATCATTCACCCAAGCGATACGCGCACGAAGATTCACTACCGGCTGCTGCCGATGACCCGCAGCATAATTGGCGAGTTATTCACCCCTGAGCAAGTGCAGGATCACCTGCGGCTCATCGAGTCTCATTTACGTTTTCCGGACGGTGTCCGCCTTATGAACAAACCCGTGCCCTATCAAGGCGGGGTACGAGTGCTTTTCCGCCGGGCCGAAGAGTCGGCCCATTTCGGGCGTGAAATCGGTTTGCAATATGTCCACGCCCACATCCGCTATATCGAAGCGATGTGCAAAATCGGCCAGGCCCAAAAAGCCTACGATGCGATCTTGCAGATTGTACCGATCACAATTCAGGATCAGGTAGCCAATGCGGCCACACGGCAGAGCAATGCCTACTTCAGCAGCTCGGATGCGGACGTACGGGATCGTGCTGAGGCGGAACAGCTCTGGGATACCCTGCGGTCAGGTCAGGTTCGGGTGAAAGGGGGCTGGCGCATCTACTCCAGCGGACCCGGGATCTTGATCAATCAAATCGTCAGCAATTTTTTGGGCTTGAGACTGTCGTATGACGATGTGGTCATTGATCCCGTCCTTCCCAAACAACTGGATGGCTTACAATTTACCTTTGTCATCAATGAAAAACCCATCACCGTGATCTTCTCAATCGGAAGTGATGCCCCGGCGATGGTACAAACCGTCACCATCAATGGAACCGAAATGGGATTGAGGCGCGATCACAATCCCTACCGCCCAGGCGGGGTCCGGATACCACGCGCAGAGGTTTACCGCCTCCTGACCGACGGTCCCAATCGCATTCTTATCAGCGTAGGCTAAACCAATTTCCGGCGAAGACTGCCGACATCACCGGCCGTCGGCAGCCACGGCCACAGCGATCACGAAGAGCATCGCATAGTCTGGCTTCTTACAACCCGCGCCTGCAGGCACACCCTCCCTCAAACCACCGGAAGCGCCGTCTGCTGCAGGCTTGCCGGAGAACACGCCCCATCACCGGTCGCTATGTATAGCGCGCGGAACGGCACGCCAAGTGCGCTACGTCATAGAGCGTCGCCTGGTCAGTAAGCTCCCAACGCCTATTTCCGTTCTGTTCGGGGATCAGGAGCATCCTTCCGCGAGTTGGCAACAACATGGAATCTTGCTGCAAAGCGGTTCGCACTTTGAGCACTCTAAGATTGTCGCCGTCTCCCGGCCCGCAGATGGGCCGTCGCTTCGTCGTCGTGGTTAGGCATCAAGTCGCTGGTTGATATAGGTCGGGTCCTGAAACCCATGGATGACCGCGAGTACTTGTACGGTCTGCTCGTCGAAAGTATAGAACACAAGGTACGGAAACTTATGTGTGACTGCTCTTCAGATGTCCGGCTCTACTTCCTGATACAGAAATGGATTTGGTAGAATTCGATCGCAGGCAAGTTTAATTTCGTCCATAAATCGCCTGCCAAGACCGTTTTGCTTTTCCTCATAGGAGAGCTAGCCGTGGAGAATGTCTACCTCCGCCTCCTTGGTAACGATGAGCTTGCGACTCATTCGTTCAAAATGCGGCGTTTAACGTCTTCCCACGGCGATCCAGCGCCTGGATTCGCCCGATAGGCAGCCAACCGTTTTCGGAGAAGCTGCCGTGTGGCATCAGTCAGTTCGATCTGCTCTGGGCATTCGGCGATACTGTCCCAGATCTCTGTAACTAGTTGAATACGTTCAGGAACTGACAATTCGAGGGCATCAGTAGCAGTGATTTTCATGACTTGAAATTAGCACAATATTCAAAAATGTTCCAGATACTGGCGTCCACAAGCTACCCTGGCGCCTACCGGTGTCCACGCTTGAGCCGGGGGCCGCAGCCAAATCGCTTCGAGCCACGTATACTGAGTTCCCCGTGCGACTTCAGGATGGTCAGGGATGGAAAGAGTTGCGAGATGGCCGGGTTTAGTCAAAATATAGCTCGCGCGTTGACGGACGACCTCCCAGTCCGGTTTTTGAAAGGTTTTGACAACTGCGGCAGGACGGAGAACTGGGACCGGTGGCATTACACTGTGACTTCAATCTCACGGGTTGTCACCGTCAACGGCACCCCCTTCTCTGATCGCACCCCCAGGCACTCTTTGATGGCTTCGTGAATATTTTCCTGGGCTTCTTCTTCGGTTTTGCCCTGACTCATGCAGCCTGGAATGGCGGAACAGTCGGCAATATAGATACCATCTTCATCTCGTGTAATCGTTATGGTGAATGTCCTTGATTTTACCCCCTGCGACAAATATCCGACACTACAAACTAAAAAACAAATTTTGACCGATTGACATCCGAGGTCCGTGGTAAAGAAAAACAGCTGTTTTTCCGTCATCTATTAAGCCGGGATGAGTTATGTATCACCAATTAACTTGGCCCCGCCTATTCTGTTGATGAGCAAGGCATTGTGAGTCCGACAGAACTAAAGGACGTCGTTCGAAAATGATCATCACAACAACCAGCAAACCGTATTTTGATTTCGTTGACTTGCCCTCACTCAGTATGCGATTTTTTTAGTGGGTCGCACGTTCAAATTGTTTTGGAGGAACCATTTTTAACCTTATTGATTAAGGAACATCATGGTGGTGAAAAGATTTCTCCGGTCTTTCTCCCTGGCAAGGGCAGCTTCTCTCATAATGACGTGGGTCTTGTTGCTCTATGGGAGCGGTGGACAAGCAGCAGGCGCGGCCTCTCCCGCCACGCAAAAATCCTCCGTGGTTCCCCAGCAGGGTTATGCCCCTCCCGGCTATAATCCGCCACAGCCGGGGTACGAATACGTTCCCAACCCCCGGCACAATATCTACAGACCCTTTGAAGAAAATTACGGAGGGCCCACCTACATTCAACGGAAAGCTCAAGCTCCCTACGTGACGGAATATGGGGAACCCGTTTTGGAGGAATGGCAGTATTCCGGTGGCTACCAGGGAGCATTAAACCGTGGAGAAATCCACTATCAACCCGGGTCCGGGTACAACACCCCCACTCCAGTCAGGGGGCAATGAACGGGCAGGTGTTGTCGAACACTCGGAATGAGGATCAACAAACCCGTCCAGTCCTGCCACATCTACTACCCCGTCTTTCAAAAATTCATGCCTTCATGGCCAGGATGAAACCGTTCAAGGATCTGCAATGTCGGTGGCTACTACAGAAGATGCGGCTGGATGTGGATTGGGCATAAGACGTTCATTATTCGTTTGGCCTCAACATCAGGAAGGGAGATGTCGATGGCTGTGGATACATCTTTGATCACTAGACAGCACCATTATTTCCTTTTACCTTTCAGGTCATTGGCAAATTATGATCCGGGTTTCTGTCATCGTTCCTTTTTATAATTCAGAGCGGTATATCAAGGGATGTATCGAAGGGTTGCTTCAGCAAAGCTATCCTCGGGAACAATATGAAATTCTCATGATCGATAATAATTCTACGGATACCTCCGCTGAAACAGTGCGACAATATCCCGGCATTCAATTGCTGCACGAAAGGATACAGGGCTCGTATGCCGCGAGGAATCGAGGGCTTCGGGAAGCGAAGGGCGAAGTTATGGCCTTTATTGATGCGGATTGTGTCCCCTTCCATGATTGGTTGCACGAAATCATGCTGGCCATGGAGAAGCCGGACCTCAGTATTGTTCTTGGTCGAAGGACATTTGCGGGAGACTCTATTCTTCTGTCTCTGTTTGCAGCCTATGAGGATGAAAAGCACAAATATGTGTTTAATAGCGACAAGCAGGAAATCTATTACGGGCATACGAATAATATGGCGGTGAAGAAAAAACTGTTTGATGAACTCGGTCCATTCGTGGAGCGGCTTCGGGGGAGCGATACGATCTTTGTTCGACACACTGTCAATACATATTCCTGTGAGGTCGTTCGATATTGTCCGCGGATTCAAGTCCGGCATTTGGAAATTGAGAATCTCCGTCAACGGTTCCAAAAATTTTCCATATACGGGCGAACAAACATTGGCACTAGACATGTCGTGTGCCAAAAAACGTTAACCGCTAAGGAAAAATTTCATGTGTTTCGCAACGTCGTTCGCAATCAAGAGTACTCATGGAAGGAATCCCTCGTGCTCATGGGAGTTCTGGGGATGGGTGTTGTTTACTGGGTCCTGGGAAAAATCAAACTCTCCGGACGTGAGCGAGATTCAGTAGAATAATGAAATTTGGATCTCTGACAATGGCGAAAAGGCCTGATTCCCCGCGAGGGCCATATTTTCGGTTCCTACACATTTAACCAATCTTTCAAGGACTCTGTAAAAGTGATAGCCTCGTTGTTTCTGGGGATCTGTTATATTTGTGAGGACCACTCCTGCAAGCTTGCAGAAAGATGATGGGTATACCGATGGGTCGGGATTGAGCGCCGACACCATCGTCTTCGCACCTCCTTTAAATCTACCCCCGCCTGCACGAATCGGGCGCCAACGGTGGAATTGCCAAATGGGTAATACACGGATTCATCACTCAGTATTCCTTCAGCATTCTTATTCCTGGCATAAAATAAAGCATCTGCTCAATTCGATTTGGGAAGATCACGTCAGGACGGACCCTTCACCAATCTCCGGTTAATCCATGAATCAGAACGAACTCGAACAATGGATTCTTGACCTTCCCAAAGTCGAGCTTCACCTTCATATCGAAGGGACCCTCGAACCGGAGTTGATGTTCGATCTCGCCAAACGTAACGGCCTCTCTCTTCCCTTTGCGACAAGTGAGGAACTGAGGCGGGCTTACAACTTTCAAGATCTGCAGTCCTTCTTAAATATCTACTATGAAGGCTCGCAGGTTTTACGACAGGAACGTGATTTCTTTGATCTGACCTGGGCCTATCTGCAACGCATGGCGAAGGAACATGTCCGCCACGTGGAAATCTTTTTTGATCCCCAGGCGCACATGAACCGTGGGGTAGACTTTCACACCGTCATTTCAGGTATACACGCCGCACTCGAACAAGCTCGCACCGAATTGCAGGTCTCTTCCAAACTGATTCCCTGTTTCCTTCGCGATCTTCCTCCCGAATCTGCCAGGCGGACGCTGGAAATGATCCTGGATTATCGAGACTGGGTATGTGCGGTGGGGCTCGATTCTTCCGAGAAGGGGCATCCCCCGGAGCTTTTTCAGGACGTCTTCGATCGCGCACGGTCTGAAGGATTGCTGACCGTGGCTCACGCCGGGGAGGAAGGTCCTCCGGAATATATTTGGCAAGCCTTAGAGCGACTCAAAGTCGTTCGTATCGACCACGGAATCCGTTGCCTTGAGGATGAATCCCTGGTTCAGCATCTGGTTCACACCCAAATTCCCCTCACCGTTTGCCCCCTTTCGAATGTGAAACTCCAAGTGTTCCCCTCACTGGATCGGCATAATTTAAAGCTGCTTCTCCAACAAGGTTTATGCGTGTCAATTCACTCCGATGACCCTGCCTACTTTGGGGGGTACATTACGGACAACTATCTTGCCGCTCAGCGCGCGCTGAATCTCCAGCCAACCGACATTCTTCAATTGGCCAGGAATGGCGTGAAGGCCAGCTTCCTGTCAGACACAAAAAAGGAAAAACTCATGGGTGAAATTCAGGACCATGCCGTAAATCTTTAGCATTCCCGTTTGTAATAGCTTCCATTGGTATTTTCTTCGACGGACTGCTTGGCAGGCATTCAGTTCTGATAGTTTGGATATTTTTTTAAATGGGCGGGACTCACTTTACAGAGCGTTCGTTTGTCGGAAAGATTTATTTTAGCGAGCTTCCCGGCTTTCCCGTTCAACTGCGGCTACATAAGGCAAAGCCCGACCTGCACCTCCCAGGTCCAAGCCATACCCGATGACCCAGACATCCGGAATCTCGAATCCGACGTAGTCGACCTTGAGCGCCACCTGATGGCGGCATGGCTTATCCAAGAGGGTACAGAAACGCACCCAGGCCGGGTGCTGTTGTTTCAGATGTTCATGCACCGCGTGCAACGAAAACCCCGAATCGAAAATATCATCGACGACCAATACCACTTCATCTGTGATATGAGGGAGTTCCTCCCTCAGAAAGCTGACCGACCCGGTGGCCTCACTGGTGCCACCATAGTGTGAAACTTTTAAAAATTCCACTTGTGGCTCGATACCATGGTGTGAAAGATGTCGCACGAGATCAGCCAGGAAGACAAAGCTCCCTGTCAGCAATCCAAGCAGGATGGGTTGTCGGGTCGGCAAATCAGTTGCGATCAGTTTGGCTAATTCGCCAACCCGTGTCTCAATGGTTTTCTCATCAATTAGGACAGAATGAGGAAGCACGAAATCCCTTCTATCAATTCGTGTGTCATGAAATTCTTTGTCTATTATACATAGCCACCACAAGCCAAGGAGACAAAAAATGTCCGGATACCTGAAAAGCCTACCCCCTGGGAACAATCTGATAGCGGGCAGGCTCTTTCTTCGGTTTGTCTTTTATCTGAATGTGAGAATATGCCATCAGGAAAACGGGCAAGACCAGTTAATTCGCGCCGAACGGATCAACAAGGCTCAGCTTCTCAAAGGGTGCACATTAAATTTCCGAGCGCGCTCCACGTGTCTTTCCTTCACAGTCCAATTCCCAAAACTTCACACCAAAAGGGAAACCTTATCAGAATAAAAAATAATGAAGGATTGGAGGATACATACAAGGAAAAAAGAAATGGAACCCCACTCAATTTCGCCGTCGAAAATTTATTTGTACCATTGATATACTGACGATCGTAAGCCTCATGCGGTTCTTAACCATGCAAGGATCAGTTGACAGACACTGACCCACATAATATTCCTGAGCGGTGTCATTTTCGAAAAGTACCTATGCCACCGACAAACGAGCACTGACAATCGTGAGCATATAAAAATGTTGCAAACATGCCCGGGATCTACCTGAGGGACTCGTCGAATAGCCTGGAGGCCTTCGAATTGCATTTGCCAGGATATCCATTTCCATTGAAATTCCAGGCAATCATATGATTTTGACCCGAGTGATTTTTTGTCTTCTGGCGACGGCCATCGCACTGTTAGCTGGATGCGCATCAATGCCCCCCAAGCATCAGGAAAATCTGTGCACGATTTTCGATCAATACCCCGAATGGTACGATGCGGCCAAAAAATCCCAGGAAAGATGGGGCACACCGCCCCATATTCTCATGGCTTTTGTTAAACAGGAGTCGGCGTATCACCACGACGCGTCACCCCCATGGGATTGGTTCCTGTTCATTCCACTCGGACCCCAATCGTCGGCGGAAGGCTATGCCCAGGCGAAGGACGAGACCTGGGAGGAATATGAGGATGAGGCCGGTGGTGTTTTCAATAGCCGCTCAAACATGGAGGACGCCTTGGACTTCATCGGCTGGTACAACGACAAAAGCAGCAGAGAGCTGGGGATTTCCAAGTGGGATCCCAAGCGCCTCTATCTGGCTTACCATGAAGGTCGCAGCGGCTATCGGCGTGGTAGCTACAAGCGAAAGCCGAAGGTCGTGCGCATCGCGAAACGTGTGGATTGGCAAGCCAGGCAATACGGCGCGCAGTTGCGCCAATGCGAACATCGGTTCAGGTGTCGACACTGGTATCAATTCTGGCCATTCTGCAGCTGATACTCCAGCTTCGGATCAGGGCAGGGTATTGTAAGGTAACGGGGACGTTTAGAATCGATTTATCGGCATGGCTTATTGTACAGGATCTGTGAACAACCCTCTTTACCGAATCCCAATCAAAATTTGCTTTATTCGATTACTTTATCTTGCCGCATTCCAATCAGGCCTGTCTGTCTGATATGACCCCTCTGAAAAAGAGTGCCCGCGTTTTAAAAATTACATGGGACAAGCATGTTGGGGTGACCCACTCGCGTTTACACCAGCCATTTTAAATATGAGTGCAAGGAGGAGATTATCTTTGAGTCATTCTCGTGTGATATGACACCGTTCCGTGTATCCCGCCGAAGCCGAGTCTCCTGTCGAGGAAGCACTCTTGGCATAGCAGTCTCCTGCGCAATTATACTTCGCGATGCACCCCTGGCACTTCGGCATATCATGCACATTGAATTTCCCTAAACGATCAATCGCTTTATGATCCAGGACGAATTCACCGTCCTCCTGATTCCACGCTCCATATTGAAACAATTTGGCTCGAGGATCCGAAGGTTGGAGAACTTCGTTACATGAAGTCACAATTCCACGTGAGGTGACCAGAAAGTTGCTCGCATCACTAGCTCCACAAAACGTCTCCCGGTGTTTCAGGGAAGCCGCTAAATAGTGCAGTTGGATTCCAAATCCGGCAGCCACTCGTCTTGCCTCACGGAAATGATCAACGAAGATCTGTCCATCGAGATGGTCAATCTGGTCCTTCAGGCTTGTCACGTTTGTGGCATCGAAGACCGTTTCGAAGTGGAGACTTTTGCATTAGACAGCCAATCTTCTATGCTCCTGAATTTCTTAATATCTATTCCCGGCACAACTTCACGGACATACATTGTCAATTAAAAAAACAACCTCGTCCTCTGCCGACATCCGACCTACTTATGGATAGAGAAACAAAAGAACGTTTTGGGGGTACCCTGTTTTCTTGGCTGGGGAAATCTATACGTTTGGCCACAGTCCACATAATTTGAACGTGTGTTGATGCCCAGCTTTGCCCAACTTTCCCATCTGTGGGAAGTCTCCGTCTGGCAAAACTGCCATATTCCCTCTCCATCACATCCCCTTTGAAATTATTGAAAGAAGAGAATACAGTAAACCCGTTCCGGTAGAGCTCGGTCCGATCAAGGAGACTCGGTCCTTGCTTTACTAAGGATTAAAAGGGTCTCAGCCTTTTCTGGAACAGGTCGTCCATCATGCAACGCATCCTCCTTGTTGATGATCATGAGATGGCCCGGAAAGCCATGAAACATTTTCTTGAGCACCATGGGTATGCCTGTGAGGAAGCCGAACACGGAGCCGCCGCCCTGGCTAAGTTGGATCAAGGACCGAGTGTAGATCTCATCGTTTCCGATAACCACATGCCGGTCATGATCGGCATGGAATTACTCGTCCAGGTGAAAGCCAACCCTCATTTCGGCTCCATCCCTTTCATTCTGTATTCGGGAAATATCACCGACGAGATGTACCAACGGGCAATTGAGGCGGGAGCTCTGGCCGTGCTCAACAAACCGTACAATTTTTCAGATTTTGTCGCGATGGTCAAAAAGGCCCTCAAAACGCCGTAAATCGTGGAGAGGGCACTCCCGGCCTTCGTCATCACCAAAAGGTTGCGAGCAGTTCAGCGTATCCGTGAGGGACCAGATCCCAACCAGAAGCCTACTTTCAGCCTGGAAGCCGGCCATTTTGAAGTATGGGGAGAGGAGAATACCGTCAAAGGAATTCGATCGAAGCACCGATACGATACCCGAAAGGATCCATGAAGCAGGCGCTGAGACATGGTCAAACACCCACAATTATGAGCTACACGAACAATCACGCCAGAAGACAGATCATGGCGCCACCACCTGAAAGAGATTGCTGTAGTCGTCAGTCCAGAAGATTTCCCCGAGGGTGCGCCAGGGTGCAACACGGAAGTTGACGAAGGGGTCTTTTAAAAACGCCTGGTTGGTCGTGACCAGGATCCAATCACTATAGCTATTCCCTTTCTCAGGGTCAGCCACGTCCTTGATCCAGAACGCCTGCTTGCCGAACTCTCTGGCCAAGGCCCGGACCACGGGGCTGAAGTCAAAGTGACGATTCGAGATATGAAGGGCGAGGATCCCGTCGGGTTGTAAATGCTCCCAGTAGAGAGCAAAGGCCTCCCTCGTCAGCAGGTGCACCGGAATGCCGTCCCCGCTGAAGGCATCCACCGCTAAAATATCGAACTGCTGTCGATGTCCGTTCTCCAATTCCCGCTCGAGAGAAATTCGTCCATCTCCAAGGACAACCTGCTGGGCTCCCTTGGCATCTTTGAGAAACGTGAAGTACTCCCTGGCCATTCGTTCCACCTCAGGATTGATTTCATAAAATCGATACGTATCCCCGGGCCTGGCATACACTGCGGTAGTGCCAACCCCCAACCCGATGTTCCCAACCCGCAAGCCTCCTTGCCCTTTCCTGTCCTCGAGGGCGTTCAACCTCAGTTGTTGAGGATGACGGCTGATGGCTAAGCTGATTCCACTGAACGGCCCGTAATAGGCAGTGGGGTACGAGTGCCGGGGGGGAGACAGGAATTGCCTGCCATGGTTGATGCGACCGTGATAGAGGAAACGGCTGGCGGACTTCGTACCTTTATCCGTCTCCTTTATTCGCAGGACACCATAAAAATTACGCGATGTCAGAATAGTACTCGCTTGCTGCTCGTGAATATGCAGTGCCAGAAAACCTGCAAGAGTGGCAATTCCCCCAACAAACACAACCCTTTCTGACCAGAACATGAGTGGCGATCTGAGCGGATCCCTCGTCCGGAACAGACAGATTCCCAGGAGCATCATCGTGGCCACCAGCCCAAAATGAAATTCCCAGTATCCTTGAAAGAGAACGGGTGCGACCAGGTTGACAAACACCCCACCCAACGCTCCCCCTAACGCAACCATGAGATAGAAGGATGTGAGAAATCTGGCGGAAGGCTTCAAGCGAGCCAGTTCGCCATGACACACCATGCAGCAGGCAAAGAGAACGGCCGAGTAGATGAAAATCTGGAGGTAGAGATTGATCTCGGTCTCCGCATATTCCTGGTGCAATAGGTAGACAACTGCGGAGAGCAATACCAGCAACACGGGCACCCAGATCCGTCGGTCGTACCATCGCGGATGATCGAAACACAGAATGAAGGAGATAAGGTAGAGGCCCAGCGGGAGAACCCAAAGAAATGGGATGACCGCGATATCCCGACAAATCTGATTCGTGCTTGCGAGGAGGACCACCGATCCGCAAGCAGCGAGAGCGAGGGTCAAGAGCCTCTCAGGCCGACGCAGCTTCGTGTCTGTTCGAGACTCAGGATTTTCAGAGAATCCACTCCTCGTGGCCAATCGAAACAGCGGCCTGGCGCCCCAGGCGCACATAACCGCGTACAGGCCGTACCCGGCCGACCAGAAGAAGGTCTGCGTGCGCAACCCCATTTGCGGCTCGATAAAAAAAGGATAGGAGACCAATCCCAAGAGTGAGCCCAGATTCGATAATGCAAAAAGCCGATACGGTGACACAGTGGGATGGACCCGGTTGAACCAATGTTGCAGAAGAGGGCCAGAAGCCGAGATGAGGAGAAACGGCACCCCAATGGTCACCATGAGGAGCAGAATAATCGCCAGCATCGGATTTTGTGTGCCATCCGGCTTCCATCCATCCCCTGGGGTGATAGGGAGAAAGACCAGAGAACACACCACCAGACCCAGGTGAACCAGGGCCTGATGCCGAGGAGAGAGGTGGCTTGCGAGAAGATGGGCATAGGCATACCCGACCAGTAGAAAGACCTGAAAGAAAAGCATGCACGTCGTCCAGACCGCCGGGGTGCCTCCAAACCAGGGAAGAATATACCGGGCGATGATGGGCTCTACTTGAAACAACAGAAATGCACTGAGAAAAATCGCAACGGCATACGGAAGGACAGACACCTGGGGCATTTTTGGTGGAAAGAAAGTCATGGCCCTCATGTTGACAGACGATGGCGATGGGGCATTGTTCATACACACAGCCGATTTTGGATGGTCATTGCGGGATTAGTACTAGCCTGGCTCGAATACGGCCTTCTATCAACTCTTTCTTCCGTTCATACCCATGCACTCGATCCGCCCCTAAACGCGCTGAGCATCGGACCGATGAGCCCTGAGACGGAACCATGAGTCTATCTGCGTGCTCCGCCAAGCCCTGTCCTATAAAATACATGGCCTAAATGTCGGGCATCATACTATTCTTTTTCTAGACGATCCACGCTCCACAGGTTCAATGTGGCACATTTGGATGAGACCAAACATTCCAACTGCTGAATTTTGACAAAAAAAGGGAGAGATCGTATTGACCTCTCCCTTTTATGAAACGTATTGGTGTTCTGGTTAGAACCGGCTGCGACGTTTATCGCCACCAAAATCTCCACCGCCGCCGCCATAACCTCCGCCACCCGTGCGTGGGGCCTGGGGTTTAGCTTCGTTGACCGTCAATGTGCGACCACCAAACTCGGTAGAGTTCAGAGCTGAAATTGCGGCTTGCGCTTCCTCTCCCGAAGACATTTCGACAAATCCAAACCCGCGCGATTGGCCGGTAAACTTGTCGCTGATGACATTGGCTGACTCGACGGTGCCGTGTGCCGAAAACAAGTCGGTTAATTCTGTTTGAGTCGCGGAATACGGCAAACCACCTACATACAATTTTGAACCCATGGGGGTCCTCCTTTTGAAAAATGATATTGTCTTAGGCTCGAGAAAGGGTAAAACCTGGAGAAGGAGTAGGCCGCGGACGCTGCATTCATGCGACAGTGGACAGACACTTTCGAGTAATATCTCTCGGGCAAAACAACACCGGTTACGGGCTTTGGTAATTTGATTGCTCATCGCCAAGCCCTGGGCGTTAAGTTCATTTAAACTAGCACAAGAGAAGGGAAGAAGATAGTTAATTCCAGGAAGAGGGAACGGAAAGTGTTGACTGAAATATGGGCCTGGCTCTGAGCAATTGAGGCGAGAAAGTCTTTTTCTTTAGCATTTTCAGCTTTCTACGAGAGGGCCACCCCTTCCTGGCACGACAGTGCAGCGTGGGAACACGCCAGAAAGATCGTATCCAAACAGGAACTTCCATCGGCTTCCATGCGAGTTTTCCTCGGAATTCCGAAATGGTCCGACGGCTCCCGGCCAGAAGAACGGATTTCGCTTCAGTTACCCTGGCTTGAATGCCGATTTGTCGTCGTGAAGAGAGAGGAATTTGCTTTATTTTCTAACGAAACGAGGGACATAAATATTTAATAGGAGTGGCTGACCCGTTCAATTGGCTTCCCCATGATGGAATGAATTCACAGATATCGCATTCAAATCTGAAACCCGAGTGAAATCTATTCCTAGACACCTTGGAGTTCCTGTTCATAACAATTCCAAATACGAAGGGCATAATACAGGGGAGCGTGATCATTGAAACAATCAATGGGTATGTCACTAAACTCGCCATTGGACCATTGATTCATCACCTCACGAAGAAGTTGAACCTGGCCTCCCACACCACGCTGTACCCTTTCCAACATGGAGGGATTATCAAAAAGCTTACCAGTTTCATCAATGTATTTAAGGAGACCGACATGTTCATAACGACCCCACTTCATCAGGTTCAACGCATTGGAACCCCAAAGAGGGATTCGAGCAACCACATCGTTGTTGTTCACAAACCGATACCCACTGACATAGAAATCCCTCGCAAATCCCTCATCCCCTACCAGCGGAGACCCAAAGGTATAGAGACCTTGCACATCCCCATAACGATCGGCAGCTAATGTCGCTAGAGCCGCCCCAAGACTGTGCCCGGTAAACCAAAAAGTTCGATCCCGCTTTTCCTCTTTCAATCCATCTAAATATGCCTTGAGGGATTCCCACACTTCGTCCAATGCCTTTTTAAAACCCTCATGCACAGACCCACCTTGACCAGATACGATTAACCGAAATTTCCCGTCTGTCCACAAATCCTTTACGACCTGACGCCAGATCTCCCCAGGGAGCTTACTTCCTACCGGTTTCAGCACTTGCGTGCCACGAAAGGCCACAATCACAACATCCTGATTATGGGCCACATAGCATTGGGTACTTCCACCAATGCTAAAAGGCTGACTGCCTTCCACGGTTAAACCGGCCTTTGTGTATTGAGGAATAGCAAATTCTTTTTCGGCATAGGCCAGCAAGGCGGCTTCCGCCAACCACCAGGCATTCACCAGTTGAAAGCTTTGGGACCTAAACCGGAACGGATGCTGGCTGGCCTCGGCGAAATATGTATGATTCAAATTTGGAGGTAACACCACTTCTAAATTGGGACCAGGAATAATTTTTGGCATAGGCGTAGACTTGTTATGTCCTGAACGTATGTTCCCATGTGCCTGGAAACAGCGCCATTGCCAGAGAATGATTTCGAACGATGACGTTTACGAATTGCCCGTAGCAGGCGTAGATGGAGGGGTAGTCGCACTCTGCCATGCATCCTTGAAGGAGAAGAGGGAACGCTCTTTGAAGTTTGACTACAGACATCGCGAGTGCTGCATTCAAATGGAGGAATAGAAAATTTTGAATTACTCTTCTATCCCGCTGCTTATAACGCGAATCTTTTCTTTAAACTGTGCCAAAATTGTCAATTAAAAGCTAGACATGAAACGGGTAAGAATCATGGATTTGAGAGCCCGATCACAATAAGAATCTGTCATTCATCCACAGGACAAGGAAGGGATTCGGTCACGAAAAGTCTAATGGCTAAACGGAACGTCACTTGAACACGATTTTCCGTCGCGTAGGGGAAACTTAAACAACGTACACTTCAGACCCATGTTGGCCCTCAACATACAAGTCCGTCCCTCACTTTTTAAACAGACCACAATGTGGCATTCTCTCAGCCCGTAGACGCACCCTTCCCGGAATAGGCTGCATCCTGCAATACGACCCTCCTCCCCAAAGGCAAATCAAACGTCCCCGTGGCTGAAATCTGTCCCCCTTCGCTGTTTTCCGTCACAAATTGAAATGTTCCGGTAATATTGCTATCACCCGAATCAGCACTATGAGGAGCGAAATCCTCTAAAGTAATGGTCCCCTCGGTATTGGATTGGTATGAAATGGATCTTCCATCTTCTACCATTTCAACCTGCACATCAAAATTTTCCCCCACCCTCAAAGGATCGGGTGTCACCAAATCATAATGGCCAGGCTGCGCCTCACCAGGGACTCGAAAAATAATGAGAAACTCCCTTTTGTCATTACTCTCTGAATTGAGATTCGCAACCAGAAAGTAACCGGGACGCACTCCAGTCACGGGGTCCCCTTCCTTTGGGGGCAGATAGGTCACCACACCTGCCCCCGACACTTCACCACTCACAGATCCGGATAGGCTTGCGGTAAATCCTGCCTGATCCACCCCAGGCTCCTGGGAAGCAGGGGCAGTGGATGAGTCGGAACATCCACTGCTGACAAGCAACATAATCAAGGCCGCTGTTTGTCCAAGAATCTGATACATTGCTGGCATTTGCTCCCTCCCATCTGAATGCCTCTCCCACTCTGAAAAACCGGGCTTTTGTTGTTTGAGGCGTTCTTCTTTATCAAACAATCGGGTAGAGCGGGGATTATGACATTCTTTTATTGCGTTCGATTCAGTACCGTCATGAATTCTTCTTTGAGGGCCGGATCATTTTGAATTGATTGAAAAATGGCATTGTAGTCCTTGATGGTCAATCCATGATCCGTCACGGCCTGGCTCATCTTCCGGTTGGCCTCTTCTTGAAGAGCTTCACTTTTGCCAGGGTCACCTGCCTGGATGATACGCTCTTTGTATGTCGTATGGATCTGGGAGATTTCTTTGTAGGCTCCAGCAAAGGGTTCAAGATTCGGCTCAATTAATTCCTTCTGCATAGGCCGGGATTCAACTTTCTGAGGTTGGGAATTCACATTTTGCGCGTGTACCACAGAAAAAATTCCCAAGCCACATAGACTCGGAATCACTAGCAGCACACTCAATTTCTGTAAACTCGATGCCATGGAATTCATACCGGCTCTCCTTTGTTAGTTTGAATAAATATTCCCCAGCAAGCTGAGATCGAGCAACCATTCATGACACGTCTTTTTATCTTTTCGAAACGGAAACGTTGCAAACTCAAATAAGAGGTTTCCCGAAAAACTTTTTCTACAGCAATGAATTGGATCAGAGAAACGTGAAATCCATTCATAACCGTATTTTTCATCCCATACTTTTGTATATCAGGCAAAAGGCAGGCCAAAACTAGCGGCCGAAGTGAGGAAGTACCCTTTGGAAGGCATAACTTAAGTCATGGGCGCAAAATCCGCGTTGAAGGTTTCTTTTGTGGTGATCCTGATTTTTCTATAGGAAGCGTAGGGAAGACCCTACGAATACACATAAAAACCCTACAGTTTTCAAAAGAATTTAAACCAGGAGGATCTGAATAGTCATCGATATTGTGACCATAAAAATCCATATCTTATCCATTGCTTGGGTCTTTTTTCTTTCGGGGAGCAATCCCCTTTGCCTGAATTCCATTGGGTGAAAAAGAAATTTTCGTCCTATGCACAAAGGGATAACCCAAGAAGGAGTTGAAATGGCTTAAATGAAATACAAGAATGTATGGACCATGCTTGATCAATGACGCTAGGCAGAATATCAAATGATATGAGCTGGATTGAACCACAAGTCTTAGAACAATTTCTTAATCACGGGCCCGAAGGATTCTTGAAAAATAGCCCTTTCGATTCACAGGTCTCATGCACCTCTTTGCTCAGATAATTCGACCAATAGAGCCATCACCGGAAAGTATGGGAAGGGCAGGAGATTTGATTACCGATTAATCCTTTGCGCAAGAACTTCACGACTGCAAGCTACAGGGCTACCACCAGGCATGATTGAGAGATCAATTGAAAAAAAACAGGAAGATGGTGAGGAGAATTTTTTAACCCAGGAGATGCCCGAACACGAAAAGCCCTTCCCCGCATCCCCCTCTTAGACCTGCCTGCAAACAATAAAGGAAGGCTTGTCTTCAATTGCAGAGAGCACTAACACTCGAACCCCGAAGCAGGCCACGCGACGACTAGGCGATAATTTCATAACACGGCTTAAAGTTCTGTTGATCAATTTTCATGCGGTGTTGATTGATGAAGGATTGCAGGAGCTCATCCATGAGTTTCATAATCGTTGAATCCCCGTGTATGGTGAATGGCCCATTTATTTCAATGGCATTGAGCACTTGGGATTTCACATGGCCAGCGACGATTCCTGAAAATGCCCGACGCAAATTCGCGGCCAACATATGGATGGGTTGGTCGACATGGAGGTCCAATTGCGCCATCGACTCATGTGTGGGCGCAAACGGTTTTTGGAATTCATGGTCGATGGTTAGATGCCAGTTGAAATAGAAGGCGTCATGGGTTCGTTTTCGAAACTCCCGTACGCGTTGTATGCCTGTTGTCAATTCATAGGCCCCACGCTGAGGATCGTCAATAATGATTTGATATCGTTGCGCGGCTTGAGGTCCGAGCGTTTGCCTGATAAAGATATCAATCGTTTCAAAATAGCTGGCACTATTTTTGGGGCCGGTAAAGATAAGTGGAAAAGGTACCTCATTATTGTTTGGATGTAACAGGACGCCGAGCAGGTAAAGAATTTCTTCCAAGGTTCCCGCCCCGCCGGGAAACACGATAAATCCATGTCCGACACGAACAAACGCTTCAAGGCGTTTTTCAATATCCGGCATGATGACCAGTTCATTCACAATGGGATTCGGAGCTTCAGCCGTAATGATACCTGGTTCCGTGATGCCCAAATATCGACCGTTTTTAATACGTTGTTTCGCATGAGCAATCGTGGCTCCTTTCATCGGTCCCTTCATCGCCCCTGGCCCACAGCCCGTACAAATATCCATGGAACGTAGGCCGAGTTGATGCCCCACTTCTTTTGTGTAACGATATTCGGCCTCGCTGATCGAATGGCCTCCCCAGCACACCACCAAATGCGGATCATCAACAGAATGAATGATCTCGGCGTTTCGTAAGATATGGAAAATCGCGTTGGTGATCCCATTGGATGTCGTTAAATCAAATTTTTTGTTGTGCTGTATTTCGTTATGGACATAGATGATGTCACGCAGCACGGCAAAGAGATGCTCTTTAATTCCTTGAATAATCTTCCCATCCACAAACGCACTGGCCGGAGCATTGATGAGCTCAAGCTTCACTCCGCGATCCCGTTGCTCCAAGGCAATGTCGAAATCTGCATAACGGGCGAAAAATGCTTTTGTGTCGTCCGTATCATTGCCACTCGTCAGAACCGCCAAGGCGCTGCTTCTGAAAAGTTCATGAAGGCCGCCCTCACTGGTCTCTCTGAGCTTCTCAACTTCATGCTGCGACAGCATGTGCATTGAGGTATCCGGAGTGATACTCACACTCACACCCTGACCTGAGGATGTGCGCTTCGACGTTATGTACTCTCGATTGTTTTCCATTCTTACGCCCTAACTCCTAGTCAAATGAGAGCCCTTTTTTGTGTAAACGTTGCCCGATGCTGATCACGAGAAATGGATCAATTTATCACACCAGCGTGTTCAGGCTCTATGGGCGGTGTCAAACCACGCCCTATTGCGCAAATGAAATAGGGACGCATCCGGCAGAATATACCGCGCTATGATGATGTAAAGAATCTGGAAAGTCCGTAGAGGGCAGTTAGACGATTGCATTGTTCGATATGAGCGCGAGGCGGAATTTGAAATTCAGCACCTCTTTACCGGTAATTTTTTCGGCTTTTGTGTTCCCTCCCTTTTGCCATGATTGCTCAAAAGGTGCTCTCACTCCCCGAGCCATACCTTAACCCGTGTAACCAGTGCCCGCCAAAAATAGGGCTCTTGTTTCAACAAGAAGTAAACTGCATGAAGGAACGTTCTTTGCCTCGCTTCCAACTCATTCCTTATCTTAAAGCCATCCTCTTATGGGTTGGGGCTTTTTCAGCATCTCGGTTTTGCTAACACCGAAAAATCCTTATGTGTCCGCCTGGAAGACTATGATACGATCTCCGCCGTAGTTGATGTCTTTTTGACAAAGATTTGGGACGACCCGATCGTAAGTCAGTTTTAGTATGGAAATGGGAACTGCCAGCCTGGATCAATTACAACAAAAAAATAAAAATCCCTTGCGCTTCAACACAGGGAGACCCTTCCCGAAGAGCAATCGACCATGAGCACTGACCCATAAGGGCCTGGGGATCTCCGGCACCGCGCTCGATATCCCGGTTAACCATTTGGCTGCGACACTTCTGATATTTAACGTAGCTGAACGCAAGCATGATAAAGTGATGGCCAAAATCGGCAATCTGCGATCCGATATTGTTTGACGGAACAGTGAAAAAACATCGCGGGCTATCCAAATCATGTCCTGATTTTGGGGCACGCGCGCATGGCGTGCAGCTTCAGATCCGCCATACACCTTCCCACAACAACATGGAGACATTGTTCACGTGAGTCCGCTTAGGAACTAAGCAACCAGCCTAATCGTTGGCGATCATCCTCATATTGTGGGAGCCGATAGGTCAGATCGATTTGCACGACACGCTCCAGACAGCGAAGCGCCGAGATGTGATCATTTCGCTCCAAATAGACGTCAGCCAGTAGGCGCAAGGCTCCAGCCTCTCCCGTACTATTTCCCAATTTAATGAAATGTTCAGTCGCATTATTGAGACAGGCCTCGGCCCGGCTGAGATTGCCCAGATGAAAAAAGGTTTTCCCAAGTTGACCATAGGTGGTCGCCAATCCGTCTTCATTTCCGACTTTACGGTGATGGTCTAAAGCCGTATGAAAGGCTTGAATCGCTAGTTCGGACCGACGTAGCTTCAATTCTTGCAGAGCCAGATTGCTATATAAAATTCCCAAAGCCCGCTCATGGCCTAGAGGGGCCAAATAATCTATTGCTTCCAAATAGAACGCACGAGCCGTTTCCGGCTCACCCATGTCGGCTTTGAGACTTCCTAAATTCACCAGTGTTTCCCCGATAGCATGCCCTTCTTGCAAGGTTCGTTGAATTCCAAGGACTTCTCGATAACAGGCCTCGGCTTGTTCATAGTGTTCCAACAAGGCGCTGACATTTCCCAGATTGCCCAAAGCATCCGACAAGGCCTTCAGTGATCCCAGCTGCCTTGCCTCTGCAATAGCCTGTTCATAGCACTCACGCGCTTTTGACAGATCGCCACGATGGAGGAAAATTTCGCCGAGCCGAGAAGCAGAGCTTGCCATACGAGCAAAGAAAATCCCCTAAAAATTATACAGTTCTCAGACGAGAGCCGGTAAAACATCCATCCTGACCGACTCCCTGGGCTTGTCCCTCCATGAAAACCTATGACAGTTAAGTGCGCCTTAGCAAGCTTGCGCCTTTTCTCTGACAAGGGTCAGGGAGACCTCACCGGATCACAGGACTGTTGCGACATTCAGCCTGAAAAGCGCTCCATCTCCGTTGGTCTGCCCGGGGCCCCCTTAGCCTAAAAACACAACAGCCGAGTCCAGACATCTGGACTCGGCTGTTGTGAGACACTCAAAATAAAAAGGCAGGACCTCGCCTTTTCATTCATTCAAACCAACCGGCTTAGAGAGGGGAAAGCCGACAGGATAATGCCTTGAGAAGGGTACAGTTACTTTTTGACCCCCAAGATCGCATCTTTAGCTGCCTTGGCTACGCGGAACTTCACGACACGTTTGGCTGGGATTTTAATCGCAGCACCAGTTTGGGGATTTCTGCCCATTCTGGCTTTTCGGTGTGCAAGGACCAACTTACCAATTCCAGGTACCACAAACGCATTTTTGGCTTCCTTGTAAGCCAGCGCGGCAAAATCATCAAGAATTTGCGTGGCAATTTTCTTGGTAACATCCGCTTTTTTAGCCAGGTGATCGGCAATCTGCGACTTTGTCATGGCCTTTCCCATACACATTTCCTCCTCATTTGAATTGTTTTAGTAAGAGACACCATTTGTTGATTCTAAAATTCCAAGGAAGGATTGCCTTGTCTGTCATTTTGGAAGAAGGGTTAAACGCGGGAACACCTTTCCCCTCTGTCACAACGGCGGCAGAGTCTACCGAATGCCTCAAAAACTGTCAACAAAAAACAAGCCCAGTGCGGCGAATAATCTTTTGTCATAAGTTTTCCAATGATTTTTCTGTCTTGCTGCCTCGGCTTTTGTCACGGTAAAGTAGCCAAAATACATATTTTACTTACTTTAGTCATTTGTGCAAATGGCACAACACACACGAGGCATCGATCATGGCAAAAGAATTACCTGTTATTCCATTTCCCAAACAATCAGAATCCTCAGAACAAGAAGAGCTGATATATTCCAGGGTGTTTTGCACACGGGAGGATAGCCCACCCCTGAAGTTGCTTCTGGACTTTCTCAAATCCAAAAATCAGATTCCCCTGATTCCCAAAATGGACCCCGCCGCACTGGAAGATTGGGATTGGGTTCATGTATCGCTTGGTTATAGCCGGGAGAGGAAGCCCATCCGGTTATTTTGCCTGCGCGATCGGGGTACCTATCAGGACGTCTTTGAGGGAGAAAAAACCTCATTTTTCAACCGCATATCCGTCTTTGATGATATCGAAGCCGGGATTGCTCGTGAATGCATTTCAAAAGCCCGCTTCATTGCCACCACCCAAATGGTGAAAAAAGACATGACGGATGAGGGCTATGATTTTAACGGATGGATTCTGGAATTTTTTCAAGAAAACTGTAATGGCATTGTGCAAATCGATGGACAGGGATTTTATTCTCCGAAGGGCGAACTCATTGTGGATATGGAAGAAGTCGCTGAAACTGGCGATGATATAGCCCCTACACCCAAAACTGATACCCAAACATTGGCATAAGAATTAATATAGTTCACTCCTGCTCTAAAAAGAGCCTCAGGAAGAGCTCGAACTAAGGGCCAAGTCCACGCAATCCGGAAAGGTCCGTTGCCTCACACCCGGAAGTCCATTGCGGTAGGCCCAGCCATCTTTCAACACCTCCAGTAGGGCTCCGTTTTCAAATCGTGACGGGTCCTCCACCACATCTTCCTTGCAGACCAGGATATCGGCGCGTTTTCCCTCAGCGAGTGTTCCTGTATCGGTTTGGCCAAGTTGATCTGCCGCCAACCCCGTCGCTCCGAACCATGCTGCCAGAGGCGGTACGCCCTCTGCGATCAATGCCACCAACTCCATGTAATTCCGGCCATGCATATCGGGTAATACCGGATCAGTGCCAGCCAACAGTTTGAGCCCGCTGGCTTGCGCAGATTTGACTGCCTGGGCATGGCTTTCGGCCACCTGTTGAACTTTGGCCCGAATGAAGGCATTAAACTCATCTGACATGGCCAATCTTTGCCCCACCCATGCAGTCGGCGTGACCACGCACCCCTTCGCATAGGCCAATTCGGCCAGGTCCTCATTCATAAATGAAATGTGTTGGATATCTTTCACTCCAGCTTGAATAGCCAATTTGATACCATTTTGACTATGGGCATGGGCCGCCACATACATCCCCCGCCCAGCGGCTTCGTCACAGATCGCTTCCAGTTCCTCAAGGGTAAAATCCCGATGCTCCAAATGGTCGGTAGGAGACACCACACCCGGGCTGGCACAAACTTTCACAAGATCGCCCCCGCAGGCGGCAATCTCCCTTACCCGCTTTCGACATTCCCACGGCCCATCGACGATACTGGACGGACGACCGGGACCGGCAGGCCACAAACGGGAAAGCTCCCCACAGCATCGATCCGGCCCTCGAAAATCCGCATGTCCTCCAGTAGTGGAGAGCATGCAAATGGCCAACTTGAGACGTGGACCCAACACCGCCCCCTGATCCACAAGTCGCTTCAGAACAGAGGTGGCTCCACCCACATCCCGCAGGGTCGTCACACCTCCCTGAACTAGGGTGCGAAATAAGATGCGTTCGGCCCAAAACGGGGCCTCCGGGGAATTCATTCGGTCCAGTTCAGCACTTCCCACTCCCCAAAGTGTCACATGCCCATGACAGTCGATAAGCCCTGGGGTGACGGTATAGGTTGCGCAGTCGATCCGATGAACATCAGATCCCTGAGGACGGGCAGGGTTATGAGGAGAAACGGCCTTGATGGTTCCCTCATCTATCCACAGGTCAACTCGTTCGTGAATAGACCTGGTTGTTGCAGAGGTCCCATCATAAAGTTTGTGTATATTTGAGAGAACAATCATTACAATCCTCTCTTCAAGATGGAAATCTTATGAACCCTCCACTTTTTCTTTACCGTATATACCTCAATATCTGCAACACATTCGATATCCAGGGCAAATCCTTCTGACAAACAGGTGATGTTCAGCGAGCACCCTTCATCTGGTCGCGTTCATTTTTTCACACCCGGTCATAAATCACATCAATAAAATTTGTCGGCATCGAAATTTTGCGGATTCATCATAAACATGATAATCTTCGAGGATAGTGACTCATCTCTTTTCTCTATTTATGAGAGACGCATTTGTCAGTTATGTGTTCTTTCCGAATACCTCTCGAAGTCTTTCACCATTGGTCCCGAACTAGAAATCATCATTTCCTCAATACGGTTAACGCAACACATTTCCCATCTGCTTGAGGGATAACCTTCACATCACATGAGGTGTAGCCAGGCATGACCACGTTCGCCCACCGCCATATCGGATCCAGTGAGAGCCAAATTCAAGAAATGTTGGGGGCACTGGGACTTTCTTCCCTCGATGCCCTCATGCAAGCCACGGTTCCCCAGGATATTCGCCTCGCCCGGTCCTTGGACTTGCCCCCGGCACAATCGGAAGAAGAGGTGCTTGACGAACTTCGCCGCCTCAGCACACGAAATCGAGTCTATCGATCATTTCTCGGCATGGGTTATTACGATTGTCTGACCCCACCGGTGATTGGACGAAACATTCTGGAAAATCCCGCCTGGTATACCCAATATACGCCCTATCAAGCGGAAATTGCCCAGGGACGACTGGAGGCGTTACTGAATTTCCAAACCATGGTTGCCGACCTGACTGCGCTTCCCCTGGCTAATGCTTCATTGTTGGACGAAGCCACGGCGGCGGCGGAAGCCATGAGTATGTGCCGGGCACTCAGCACCCTGCAGGGACGTACCTTTTTCGTCGCGGAGGATTGTCACCCGCAAATCATTGGCGTCCTGCAGACACGGGCCAAGCCCTTGAATATCTCAATTAGCATAGGGAATCCAGATACATTCAAGTTTTCAAACGATGAGGTCTTCGGCATTCTCCTTTCCTATCCATCCACTGACGGGACCCTCCGCTCCTATGAAGTCCTGGTCCAGAAGGCGCATGAATCCGGTGCGCTCGTCGTGGTCAGTACGGATCTTCTCGCCTTAACCCTTTTAGTGCCACCGGGAGAATGGGGAGCAGATATTGCGGTGGGATCATCGCAACGATTTGGAGTTCCCCTGGGCTATGGCGGTCCCCATGCGGCATTTCTGGCCACAAAAGAGGCCTTTAAACGACATATCCCAGGCCGGATGGTGGGAGTATCCAAAGACGCTCACGGCCAAACGGCCTATCGCCTGGCTCTCCAAACCCGGGAGCAACATATCCGGCGCGATCGAGCCACGAGTAACATTTGTACCGCACAGGTGCTGCTGGCAAATATGGCCGGCATGTATGCGGTCTACCATGGGCCTGAAGGTTTAAAGAACATCGCCACCACTGTTCATCGCCTCACTGCGCTCACAGCCGAAGGACTTCGTCGCTTGGGATGTCAACTCGATTCCAATGCCTTTTTTGATACCCTCCGGGTTCGGTGCCCGCACCTGAGCCCGGCCCAAATCCTGAAGAAGGGTCAGCAAAATTTCATCAATCTTCGACAATTTCCGGACGGGTCCTTTGGCATCGCGTTGGACGAAGCGACCACCATCACAGACGTGAGTCAGCTCCTGACCCTTTTCACCGACAGTCCATCACTTCCCTTCTCCTTAAACGATCTGGCGGAGCAAGTCGGTTCCTCCATCCCAAGCACCTTTCAGCGACATTCTCCTTTTCTCACACATCCTGTTTTTCACGACTATCATTCCGAGCACGAATTGCTCAGATATATGTATCGGCTCCAATCGAAGGACCTCTCCCTCGTCCACTCCATGATTCCCCTGGGGTCATGCACCATGAAGCTCAATGCGACGGCGGAGATGGTTCCCGTGACATGGCCGGAATTCAGTCGGATTCACCCCTTTGCCCCCAGTGACCAGGCGCAAGGGTATCAATTATTGTTTCAGCAATTAGAAGCATGGCTGGCCGAGATCACCGGATTTGAGGCTGTTTCACTTCAACCCAACGCCGGCTCTCAAGGTGAATATACCGGATTGATGGTCATTCGGGCCTATCAAGATGAGCGAGGGCAGAAAGAACGAAATATCTGCCTTATTCCGGTATCCGCGCACGGGACCAACCCGGCGAGTGCGGTCATCGCCGGATTGAAGGTCGTTCCTGTCGCCTGTGATACCCATGGAAACATCGACATTCAGGATTTAGAAGCCAAGTCAGCCCAATACCATGACACCCTCTCCTGTTTAATGGTGACATACCCCTCTACCCATGGCGTCTTCGAAGAAGGCATTCGCAAGGTCTGTGAAATCGTGCACACGCATGGAGGCCAAGTCTATTTGGATGGCGCCAATATGAATGCCATGGTTGGCTTGGTGCATCCAGGTGCATTCGGGGCCGATGTGTGCCATCTCAACCTGCACAAAACCTTTTGTATCCCCCACGGTGGCGGAGGCCCAGGGATGGGCCCCATTGCCGTCGCATCGCACTTGGCCCCCTTTCTACCAGGTCATCCCTTGGTCCAGGTGGGAGGACCAAAAGGAATCGGGCCCATCGCCGCCGCCCCGTATGGCAGCCCCAATATTCTTCCTATCTCTTGGGTCTTCATTAAACTTATGGGCGGAGAGGGACTCACGAAAGCCTCACAAGTGGCCATCCTCAATGCAAATTATATGGCCAACAAATTGGATAAATATTATTCGATGCTCTTTGCCGGTAAAAACGGTATGGCGGCCCACGAATTTATTTTAGATCTTCGCCCTTTCAAAAAATCAGCGGATATTGAAGTGGAAGATGTGGCCAAACGGCTCATGGATTTCGGCTTCCATGCTCCCACGATTTCATGGCCGGTCCCCGGCACCATGATGATCGAGCCAACTGAAAGTGAATCCAAGGCGGAGTTAGACCGGTATTGCGATGCGCTCATCCTGATCCGCCAGGAAATTGCCGAGATTGAAGCAGGTCGCCTCCCTCGCGACAATAATCCTTTAAAACATGCGCCTCATACGATTGAAACCATCGCACAATCCGACTGGCCGCACCCCTATTCCCGTGAAACTGCGGCATTTCCAGCCCCCTGGTTACGGCAGCATAAATTTTGGCCATCTGTTTCGAGGATAGATAATGTCTACGGAGATCGGAACCTGATTTGTACCTGTCCACCCATGGACACCTATTCATCCTAGACGTCCTCTAGGCTTTTCATCGACCATTGGATAGCCCGTTCCTATTCTTGATGGGGAAACAGCATCCAACCACATGAAAGCCTCCAGCCCGCATCATCTGCTCATCGGCATGCTTTTGGGCATTGTCGTCGGCATTCTCCTGGGTGGGCTTGCACCATCCATCGGATTGAGCTTCGCATTTATCGGTGACCTGTTTTTACAAGCCTTGTTCGCGCTCGTCGTCCCCTTGGTCATGAGTTCAATGATTGTCGGCATTGCCAGCCTAGGCGATGTGCGGCAACTCGGATCAATTGGCCTTCGCACCATCCTATTTTTCATGACCACGACCGGACTGGCGGTGTTGGTCGGCCTGATCTTGGTCATCGTCATTCACCCTGGCACACCAACCGGACAAGCCGACCCTGATACGCCAACGGTACAGACCACAAGCCTGTCAGAACGCATGGAAGACAAACCCACCACCCTGGGTGATTTGTTTAAATCCATCCTCACGAGCTTAGTCCCCAAAAATTTATTCGCGGCCATGGCCGAAACACAAATCCTGCCGTTGATCCTCTTTGCCTTAGTCTTTGGTGCCGTCCTCACCACGATTGGAGAAAAAGGCACGTTAGTCATTCGGGTCTTTGAAGGCATCAATGAGGCGATGATGGCCATTGTCCACCTGCTCATGTGGGTCGCCCCGGTAGGCATTGGCGCCTTGTTAGCCGGGCGGTTAGGCGAAGCCGGGGGGTTCACAGGATTTGGGCCCCAATTGGCGAGCTTAGGAACCTATGTAGGTACAGTGCTTCTTGCCTTAGCCATTCATGGGTTGGTCATGCTTCCTTTATCTTTACGATTTCTCGGTCAACGATCCGTCCCGGCCTATGCCAAAGCCATGAGTACCCCACTGATGACCGCCTTCTCAACCAGTTCCAGTTCGGCCACCCTACCTCTCACGATGGAAGGCCTGATTGAGGAAGCAAAGGTTTCTCGACGGGTCGTGAGTTTCGTGGTCCCCTTAGGAGCCACCATTAACATGAATGGGACCGCACTTTATGAAGCGGTAGCCGCCATGTTTATCGCACAAACCTATGGGATTGAAATGGGTGTGGGGGAAACCATTGTGGTGTTGCTCACCGCCACCCTCTCTGCGATAGGCGCTGCAGGCATTCCAGAGGCCGGACTCGTGACGATGATCATTGTGCTCAAAGCCGTGGACCTGCCAATCGAAGGTATTTCCCTGATCTTGGTGGTGGATTGGTTTCTGGACCGCTGCCGAACAACGGTGAATGTCTGGGGTGACGCAGTCGGCGCCGCCGTCATTGATCGCTGGGAATCTGCGAACAAGACATAAAGCTTCTCTTCGTCTCAACCATCCTTTCGTTCCCGTAACTACCCCAAAGGAATGCCCACTCTAGGGATCATGAAATAGCTTGATCAACTTTTTCATTTGATGTTTGCCGGGTTTCGGCCCGGCAGCCGATCTACTTTTCTTTCGGGAAAAGTAGACAAAACCATTGACGCTCAGTCAGGCCAAATCAGATGGGACGGACGCCAGAGAGAGAGCGGCCCAACTCGCGGAGCCTGCCCTGAGGTTTCTCGAAGGACTCAAACAAGGCCCGCAAGATGAGCAAGAGCGTCCGTCCCTAAGCCCTGACTGCAGGCGTCGAACTTTTGAAGAGGGAGTAATATAGGGATGCGTGACACGAATACGTCAGATTGATGAGCAAGAACAAGGAAAGGCCCCCGCTTGCAGAACAGGGAAGAACGGGAACCGCATCAAACGGCCTCTTAGGACTCAAGATTTCTCTTATACAATATCAACAATACTTGCCCCTAACCCGACATTGTTAATCGAGAATCCATTCGGGATTCTTTCAAACAAATGTTGATGCTTTACGAGGTGCACAGATTGGAATAACTATGGCGTCAAATCCGTTTTCTGTGTTGCCGGGTTTCGGCCCGGCAGCCGAGCCACTTTTGTTTCGGCAAAAGTAGCCAAAACCATGTTGGCCGTGGCGTGGCCCTTCGGGTGCCCTGCGCGGTTCGCTGACTCCGGCGGCGCGCAAACTCGCTACGCTCAAACAGTGCGCGCCTTCTCTCCGGAGTCAGCTGTACTGCTCGGCCATGCCACCAGGCCAGAGGAACCAAAGAAAAGAGTCTCTCAAGTATCTGATGGTGGGATTTGGTCATGCTACATCTGGCGCTTAGTTTGGCCAAAGCTTCGGTAACGTAGTGTAAGAGGCAAAACGACTTGAAGGTAGGGGGATGACATGACATGGGAAAGGAATTCAGGCGTCCGGATCTTGGATTGCAGGACTCGACCCCGCGCTCCTCAGGGAATCTTCCCACTCATTCTGGGGCTTTACTCCAACTGCTGCGCGAGACACATTTAAGAAGGTTTCAAGAAACAGATGGAATAGATGGCGACGTCAATTAGTCAACAAAGGTTTTGCCCCGTATTTTTGTGCAACGACAGACTGGAATTGCAGGGACTAGCTTTTTTCCAGAAGAGTCGATGGCATGTTATTCTGACAGGAAATCGAAGACCCGCATCTTATGCCGAGCAGACTAATTATTGTTAGGGGAATTCCATTGTGCAATGCCGCCTTTGCCTGAAAAATCGCAAGTTGTGCGATTCGCACATCGTCCCAGAGTTTTTATATGGCGACCTCTACAACGATGATCACAAGATGATGGGGATTAATGGGCTGGGAAACCGAGGATGGAAAACTCTTCAAAAAGGAAGCCGTGAGCATTTGCTGTGCAGCGATTGCGAGCAACACTTGAACGAAAAGTATGAGAAACCGTTTCATAAACAGTGGTTGGTGGATCTCCCGTTGCCAGATCGTATCGCGGAAAATGCTGCGCATACTGTCGTCTATGACTACCTGACGTTCAAGCTCTTTCATTTAAGCATTCTTTTCCGCACTTCTGTGAGTTCTCTGCCTACCTTTCGAGAGGTAAATCTTGGAGTGCATGAAGAGCGCATTCGTAAGATGCTCATCTCCGAAAGTCTTGGCCAGGATTGGGAATACCCAATTCTCGCCTTTGCAGTGCTAAATGGGCATGGCGAAGTGGAGAAACGGCTAATTTCATGCCCTATCTCTGGACGGCACGAGGGGCATATCGCCTATGGGCAGATATACGGCGGTGCAATGTGGTGGATATTGGTCTCTTCCCATCGCAACGATCCATTTTGTCGCGCGGGACTACAATTATCCGGCCAGATAACGATGCTCGCGGTACCATGGAATGAAATTGGAGTGGTGCAAGATGCAAGCGAAGCGCTCAGGCGTAGACACCCCTAATACGGCACTCAACACAAACGCGGCAAAAGCACCGCGTCGATTAGTTTTCCGTTATTCGGATAGAATTATGAGTGCGAGATTAAAAAGGGGAGGCTACCTTTTAATGAACAGTACAGTTAAAAAAGTCTGGTTTTATGGTAGACTAACGCTTCTTAAGAAGCTGGCGCAGCGAGCGGGAAACAAGGGCTCAAACATAGTCGGCCAGGGCGGCCGAAGGCTCATAGCAAGAAAAGGTAGCGTCTCCTTTGCTGGCATTCTAAGGGCTCTTCTTTTATACACCCTGCCCTTATGTGTCAGCCTTTCCGGGTGTGCTTCTCCACGTTACTACGAAAGTCTTCCGGCAGCGCGATCAGGCATTCTCGCTTATCATGATGTCTCAGATCCTGAGGCGACGCGCGCTGTCTTAATAACACGTCGTCTTCTTGCGTCTCGCCCCATTCCTGTGGAAAATGTTTTTATCATCACGAGTAATTTAAAAAATCCTAAAACCGGCAACCAATTTTTTACTCTGGAAGATAATGCAGGGTCGCTCCGTTGCGGTGATGACTCGCCTCTCGACGGGTGTATTTTTGTTGGAATGAAGTTAATCCAGGGGCTTTCTGACGATGCACTGGCTGGCGTTCTCGCTCATGAGCTTGGACACCTGGAAAAAGGGCATATTGGCTCGGATCGAGTCAATACAGCTCTCGGTGTGGCCCGCTCCGCACCTCAATTCTGTACGCCGAGTCAAGATCCTACAGCAACATTGATAATGTGTGGAATAGGTTTGGGAATATCTCTCGTAAGTTTTGCTGTGGCTGCTGAAACTGCGGGGATGGACCGTGACATAGAACGGGAAACAGACCAGGCCGCATGGGATCGTCTGGCTCTCTCCGGGTATTGCGCTGGCCGGACAATGAAAACAGCGTTTGAAGAACTATCGAAACTTACTCCTGAAGGAGGTAAGAGCGATTTATTTTCGACCCATCCTAGTTACAGCGAACGATGGGCGAACGCAGATCCTAGTTGTGGAAGCTTAGCGACAGCCAGGGAACCAGTGAAGAAGCAAGACTATCTTGCAGAGAAACAGAAAACTATCGAAGAAGCGCGCGAGTATTACGTGAAAGCGGCTGCCCAGGGCAACGCGGAGGCGCAGTACAATCTCGGAGTGCTGTATGCCAATGGAAATGGCGGTCCCCAGGACTATGCCATAGCACGCGGATGGTACGAGAAAGCCGCAGCCCAGGGCTACGCGGGGGCACAGAACAACCTCGGGATACTGTATGAGCACGGGTGGGGCGTCCCCCAGGATTATGCCATGGCACAGCAATGGTGGGAGAAAGCTGCTGCGCAGGGCAACGCGGAGGCACAGTTCAACCTCGGGCTGCTATATCAGGATGGGTGGGGCGTCCCCCAGGACTATGCCATGGGACGGCAGTGGTATGAGAAAGCCGCAGCCCAGGGCTATGCGGGGGCACAGTACAACCTCGGGTTGCTGTATCAGAACGGGTGGGGCGTCTCCCAGGACTATGCGGCGGCGCGTGAATGGTATAAGAAAGCCGCAGCCCAGGGCGACGCGGGGGCACAGAACAACCTCGGGGTGCTGTATCAGAACGGGTGGGGCGTCCCCCAGGACTATGCCACGGCGCGCGGATGGTACGAGAAAGCTGCTACGCAGGGCTACGCGGGGGCACAGAACAACCTCGGGGTACTGTATGCCAACGGAAATGGCGTCCCCCAGGATTATGCCATGGCACGGCGATGGTTGGAGAAAGCCGCTGCGCAGGGCTACGCGCCGGCACAAAACAACCTCAGGAGGCTGTAAGCCAACGGAAATGGCGTCTCACAGGACAATGCCATGAAACGGGAGTGGTACGAGAAAGCTGCTGGGCAGGGCAACGCGGACGCCAGAACAACCTCGGGTGCTATATCAGAACGGGTGGGGCGTCCCACAGGACAATGTGCGTGCGTATATGTGGTTTACCCTCGCGGTCGAGCAAGATCAACGACAGGGTAGAAATATGTTGGAATTAGGCGCACAACGAGATGCTATTAGGAATCAGTTGACACCCGCGCAGGTTGCGGAAGCACTGCGGCTGGTGAATCAATGTCAGACACAGCAGCTCAAGGGCTGCTGAGTAGTACTCCCTAGCGTGGAGGCCACAGGCGGTGCGCAGCGGCTTTACTGCCCATGGACGGGTGGACCGCAGAATTATGTTTCAGCAAAACGGAGGAGAACATGAATTTTCTCCTCAATGATTTCACCGCTTGCAACCTCTCGCCCTTCCTCGTCTTGACGTGCCCATTCACCTCCTGTTCTGTCATAAACGTTTTGACACGCATCCTTGCGATAGTTCTCCCATGCAGATTGATATTCCTCGCGTTTGTCTTCGGGAATGAATACACGGAACTCCTCAACTGCGGCAGCTTGCCTGAGGAGTTCGCTCTTGATGAACTTAACCTCATCAGGCCGATCATGGGTTCCATGTTGCCTGGCAAGGTAAATCATAGCCAGAGCGGGAGCGAAGGCGGCTCGCAATTGTGCACAAGCTGCCCAATGTTTTTTGAGTTTTTCAAGGCGAGTGGCGAGCCAATATGCGGAGAGTGCCCCGATAACTCCGCCAATGACTGTAAATCCTCCACCAATGATTGCAAGCGTGTAGGCATCTATTTCCATGGAACAGTACCCCAGTTCTTTGGCACGTTAGTCATTGGGTTTATAGTTACCCTTATACGCATATTGGCGCTAAATGGAAAGTATGCAGGCAGATGAAACTTAACGTCACGGATGTTTAGCTGGAGCAGGCGACGCGGAGCGGCACTGGCGACGGCATATTTCCATTCGGTTGTTAGAGTTCTGTACGAAAAACCTGCGCCCATTCATGTAGCTTTTCCATTGCTTCTAAATCGTTCAAGCGCGAAAGTAGGTCGTTGCCTATTCTCACGCGAATCTCATTTCCAAATTCAATCAATTGCACCAACTCCTGTTCGGGATAGCTCGGTTCCACTGAACCGACTCTATTTCTGCGCAAGACATGCTCGGATCCGCCGTGGGTTAGGTCATGAAATGCCTTTAAATTTTTCTCCACAGTCGCATGAATCCAAGCGCCGCCAGATTCCGCATCCTTAGGAATTTCTGCAAGGAGATCACGGAATTTGGGGCATTTACCGTTATTGAATTTGAAGACCTGATCATCAGATGCATATTTGGATATCCAAAAACCACGAACATACGCTTCAAAGAGCGGTCGGGCGAGAGATAAAGCAGGCCCCGGAAACTGGGCATCGAGCAACACAATGATCGCGTTGGCGATATCCTCCGAGTGCTGGAGAAGAGCGTGCCCCGTCCGCTCCCTTATGCCATCGGGAAACATCCTTTCGTTCGTCTTCTCGTGCAGCCACACTCCGAAAGCCTTGGCCTGATTAATGCTTTGCGCAAGGGACATTGTTTGGAGCCCTAACTATTGAGCAAATTAGTCAGTAGCACTCACTGGCTTATGCAGTCTATCCGGCTAAATCCGAATCCGTTTAACTGGGATTCCTTCATGTTTCTCACCCCTTAGGACCATCCCACATTCCATTGTCAAAAACAAATACTGCAAGTCCGGTCAGCCTATCCTGGTCTCCGCATATAGCGGAATGATGGAACCCATCTACCTGGGGTTGTGAGTTGGTTTCACATCTTTAAATCCTGATTTTGGCCAACCGTATGCTGGAAAACCTCGTGGCTCCGTCCCGCGCCCATTCACCATTGATCGTCCCACCCCTCACTCTTTTCCCTCCCCGCTGGGGCGAGATTTAAAGCAATCTGGCCTGTGGCCGTGGCAAACCATACAGAGTATACGCATAAAAAAAGCAAATACGTCTTATTTGAATGTCTCAAATTCCTCCCTTTCCCTCCTCTTCCCAATGTCCGATGCCTGCTGGCCGGCCCTCGGGGCGGACGCTCTTTGTATCCGGCGGGCCTTGTTTGAGCGGAGCGAGTTGGTCCGCTCTTCAATCCTGCGTCCGACCCTTCCAATTTGGCCGGACTGGGCGTCAATGGTTTTGCCTACTTTTCCCGAAAGAAAAGTAGGTCGCCTGCCGGGGCGAAACCCGGCAATACAGAAAATCGACTACACTCTATGGGTAGATCAATAAGAGCAAAGGTCAACTTGCGAGGATTTTTGAATGAATAAACGAGATGGATTCTCGATAACTATTGTCGGGAATGGCAGCGAAGGAATTGACTGAATACAAGGTCATGGAATGAGACAACCACACATGACTGACCCATTGGATTGAACGAGGACTCTACCTCCCCTAGCCCCCTCCTTACAAAGGAGGGGAACTTCCAGATACCGGGAAGACTCTCACTTACCATAGGAAATTCAGAGGGATCGCATCCTAGAGCCCTTTGCGATCTTCTCGCGGAATAGCCAGCTTGGCATCAAGAAAATCCTGGTGACTAAGGTCCATGCCTTTCGCAATGCTTCGAATTTCCTCAATTTCCTCAAATGAGGTCTGTTCGGCCGCATTGGCCACTTCAAATAAACAATGGAGAAACTCTTGCCGTTCAGTCCTCGTCGTTAATTCTTTAAAACGTTTCACCAATCGCACGCTATCCAAACCCCGGAAAATCCGGTGATGACTAATTTCCGCCACCAGTTGTGCCTGTTCTTCTGTTAATCCCCAGTGACGTTTGAGTACAGCACTCATGGCCGTGGTTTCTACTGCATCCACCACATGATCAACGCCGGCTACCCGTGCCATCAATCCCGCGGCGAGACACAGCTTGCGAATCTCGGCGTCAGGGAGATCAAAGGTGATGCCCCGATCCCGTAATTCCATTGTGACCTGGAAATAGATGGTGTTTTTAATGAAATCCTCCAATCGGCTCTCACGATCATGCTCGCCGGTATAACGCTGCCCCCGCAGATTCAAGATTTGTCGAAATGGTCGTCGAAGGTGTTCTAAAAATCCGCTACTCCCCTCCTCAAGATCGTTCCTAAGCTGTTGGACCACTTCTGTCTGTTGATCCCCACCTGATGGCTCTGAGGACAGAAGTTTTTCAAGCGTTCCTAAAGCCAAGGCTTTATCCTCAGCCGATCCCATACGTCCTAGCACGCGATGTAAAAGACGTTGCCGTTCTTCCTCGCTCACCGGGGAAACCATATACAGCTCCAATTCCATCCATTCCTCTCCGGAAATATCCGGCAATTGAAACAAGAGTTCTTTTAACCCGTTCACTTCGGTGGACGACAGTTTCCCATCAGCCCATGCGGCACCGATCAAAAGTTTACCAAGTTCAAGAACAAAGCTTTTATCGACCATCCTTATCCTCCCTTTCTGTGGACTCTAGACATGGCATACCTGTAAATCATCAGGCTCGCCTGCCTTGTCAACAACATTCATAATGCTGTGGGAAATGCTAGGGTCAGTATACCGAAGGGAATCCAGAGGCTAAAGAAGCCGGTGAGATAAGATACAAGGGGCATCCCCCAACACCGTTATCTGTAGGAGGATACTTATGAATCACCGGCGAAAACAGGGGATTCCAGAATAGCTCTCAACACATCTTTCCACGTGACAATCCCCAGAACCTCACCACCAATAGTCGTGATCGGAAGGCAAGAGACCCCTCGGGCTAACATCAATTCGGCCGCTTCCTGCAAAGTGCAGGATGAACGAACCGTCACCGGATGATGCGACATAATTTGATGAGCACGTTTATTGAGGGTCGCTCGATCCCGGGTGGTTTCCGACATCGTTCCGACAAACGGACTGACGGCTTTTAACATATCCCGGTCGGAAATGATTCCCACTAGCCTGTTATTGTCCACGACAAGTAGATGATGAAACCGGACTTTCTTAAAAATGTCCCGGACCACCTCGAGTGAATCATCCATCTCAATGGTCACAACTCTGGTGGTCATAATTCTGCCGATTACCCTGGTTCTCGTCTCTGATTCCAACTTACGAGGTCCTCATGGTAGGGGGTGACTGAAATCAGACCTTTCCACAAAACTTGGCCGTCAGCGGCTATCGCCGTTACCCTTCCTCTTCGGTATCCGAGAATTAAAAGTTTACAGGGGGGTCTTCATCCCATGAACATGGCAACGGACAAGGAGATGTCAATCATGTGGAAAGCTCTGCTGTCCGCAGGATTCCACAGAGCACTGATGGAAGTATCCGCGACTAGGACTGCCATTACTGAGTTCACTCAGGCATCGCACACCAGACTCAATGACCTGTTCACCTCATGATGGGGCCATTCCTCATTCCGGTCTTCCCACCACCGTCCGTCCGTTCAGCATATTGCAGATTCATGGAATCTTTGCACACATCGCCCATCGGAGGTAAACAAAAGATTCACGTCGATGAATCAGGCAGAGTACTCAGCAGTTCTTTCACAAGGCTCACCAGATCATTCAGGAGAAAAGGCTTGGGGAGTGTGCGGGTGGCACCAAACTCAGCCGCCTCTACCAAAAATTCCAAATCACGATTCCCACCTCCCGACATGGCAATCATTAATGGAGGAGAAGGTTTCCCAGCAAGTGCCCGTATCACTTCTAGGCCGTCCATTTCAGGCATGAGCACATCAGTAATGACCAGATCAACGGGACTCTCATGATAAAGCCTTAGCCCCAGTCGGCCATCGGAAGCAGTCTGAACATCATAGCCTTCCATCACCAACCGATCTCGCAAGGTTGAACATAATTCGGGGTCATCTTCCAAGAGTAAAATTTTCGCTTTCACATATCCACCTCACCAAGGTCTCGATTACCGTTATCTCACGACGCAATTTTGCATATTTTTGAGGTTTTTATCGGATTTCATGAGCAAAAATTTCAAACCACTCCCTCACAAAACGGCTTGGGGGAGGTTATGGCTTGCCGGCTCGGGATACCAAGGCCAGAAGCTCATGATAATCAATCGGTTTTTCCAGAAACGCAAAAGCCCCTGCTTGCATTGCTTCTTTTTCAATTTCCCTTGTCATATTACCACTCACAAGTATGACTCGCACATCCTGTCCCTTCACACGGTAGGACAGGGCTTTCAGAAAATCCAGCCCATTGAGAACGGGCATATGATAATCTGATATGACAATATCCACGTCGAGCCCTCCATCCAACAAAACCAGGGCCTCCCGACCATCCTCGGCTTCCTTCGCAGTAAACCCGTGACTCTCCAAATACAGACGCAAGGCCTGCCTGAAAGGCCGGTCGTCTTCAATTAATAAAATTGGTTTTTTCATAATTTGGTACGCCAATGGACTAGCCACATAGATGTCGGGGATCGTCACATGGCCTGTGACATCGCCTATCGTTTCCATGCTCATGAATCGCAACCTGATAAAAGGTTATGAATCAATTGATCCCTGCTCGATCCAACTTCCTAAAGAAGCAAAAGTATTGCCAAGCTCTTTCTTTATAGCTTTCAATAGAATTTTCAAAGTAACGCATTGAAATTAAAAGTAAATTTTTCTTAGAACTCGACCCACTGCCCATTTAGAGTGAGGGAAGTCTCAATTCAGTTATCTAAATAGATAAGGGGCGTATCCCTTGGAATGCTTATAGAACGATGCATTTATCCTCCTCCCTAAAACCTCCCTGGATTTCTCAAGAAAGGAGAAGGCATCTCTACCGATAAGACGGGCCCACAGTCCTTTAACCCAGTAAACCCTTAAAGGGGTACTTTTGCGGAACATGCATCTCATTTCTCATTTGATACCCTATGGGAAACTTGCTAAAAGAAGGCTCCAAGTTTTATGAATCCAACCCTAACTTTTGATGTCCTCTGAAGCATGAAAGCCAATTTCTCCCAATTTCATCCTGACCAATTTTCGTTTGCCAAGGACCCCGTGTTGATCCTGGAAAATTTTTGGAGTCAGGAAGAACGGAAGGTTGTTCGGGAAGCCATGGCACAATCGAAATGGATTGCCTTGGCGGATATGCCAGCCGTAGCTCAAGCCTTTCCCAATTGCGGCAATTGGAAGAAATCAGACATTGGCCCCTCTGAGGCTACTCATTTCATCCAACGGGTCGGAATGTCCTGCATTGCCGCCTATGTTGAATCCTTCCCAAACATCAAAAAGCGGCACGTTAATTTTAACTATTATTCGTATAGTGCGGGTGACTGTCTCCCTACCCACGACGATACGGACGACCTCTATACCTATGCCAAGGGCCGTCGACCACCAACCCGTCGTCTCGCCTTGGTCACCTATTTCCACGAAGAGTGGCATCCGGATTGGGGAGGGGAACTTATTTTGTATGGTCCTCCCACGAATTCTAAAAAGAATACGTCCTTACAGGTGACACATTGCATTCCTCCATTGCCGGGATCTTTGGCCATTTTCGCAGTGCCTCGACAACATCGAGTCTGCCGGGTAGACGTTCTTGCTGGAGACCATACCCGCCTTTCCATCGCCGGATGGTTCATGACAGAACATTGAAACACTTCACAGCACCCAAACCTTTTTCAGTCTTTTCATTTCAAATCCGGAAGAGATCCCACTTCCCGAAGCTGTGATGCAGCAGGGCCTTCCCAGCTTGAAGCTCCTGCCATGAAGGCTCACAACGTGTCCCGATTGGGTGAGACGTTGCCGTACCCTAGCGAATGGTTGAAAAACTCAAAATTTTTTGAGAGCTTATCGGGATCAAAATTTTTACAATCATCCATGAGCGAAACAGGATACGCAAAAAGGCCCGTCCAGCAAGGCCGGGATGACCATATTACGCAGGGGGAATCTGAGGGCTGGCCACACAACCGCCTTGGGGATTACAATCGCACGACGGCTTCTTTGGGCAAAAGGGATGGAAAGACTGAGTACGCAATGGAGTGGAGAGGGTGCCATTTCAAGCTTCCACCTGCGACGTCAGACATCTGAATTTCAAGGAGATGCGCAATGGATAAGGTATCGGATTATATTTTTGTGACGAACGTGATTCCTCGACATATTTGCCAGGAAGTTCTGGAGGAAATTAAAAACAAAGCGTGGAAACCTCATACCTGGTATAACTATTCAGCCGATAATTTCAAATCCGAGCCTGAAAAAGAATTAGATACCCTCAATACCACCCAGGCCCTACAGGATAAGTTAGCCCCGTTTATCTGCCAATCCGTCGAAGAATACATGATGAAGTTTGCGAAGCAGGAAGATGAACGCATTAAAAGTTTTATCCAAACCTTCACGCCCATACGGTTTAACCGGTACCGCACCGGAACCATGATGAGGAAACATTACGATCATATTCATTCGATTTTTGACGGGAAATATAAAGGCATCCCCATCTTGTCCTTATTAGGGGTGCTGAACGAGGGCTATGAAGGGGGCGAATTTCTCTTCTCTTCCCACCATGAGGTGAAACTGAAAACCGGGGATATGCTTGTCTTTCCTTCCAACTTCATGTATCCACATGAAGTCAAAGAAGTCACCAAGGGTGAACGGTACACCTTTGTAGGTTGGGCATTTTAAATTGTGAGACTACGGGAAATCGCCACCTTCATGATTTACCCCATTTCCTCAATGCCTCGGCGCAGATGACCCATTCCACGCTCCTCTTCGGCGCGACCTCCATTCTTGGGTTCAACCTCGCCAGATTATTTCCGGACACCATTCTGCCGTTTATCTCCCCGGGCAATTCTTCGAAATCAGTTTGTGAGTGGCCGGTCCTTCAGTTGGAAAATTCAGATTGGGTGGAACGCACCTTGGCTCAATATCAGCCGAAAGTCCTGTTGTATTGCCATGCGGTGTGTGATGTGCCGAAGTGTGAAGCCGACCCCGATTGGGCGCATGAGATCAACGTCCAACATCTCGGTCGTGTGGTGGAGAAACTACCAGCCCATATCCGATTAGTGTATGTGTCCTCGGATCATGTCTTTGGCGGGGATGGGGAGTACCATGAATATTCTCCCCCATGCCCAATTAGTGTGTATGGCCAGACCCGTGTCAACGCAGAAAAGCTGGTTTTGAATCGACACGGGTCGCTGGTGATTCGGACGGGTCTGGCGATTGGCCCTTCCCCGAACGGGCGCACAGGGCATTTGGATTGGCTTCGTTACCGCACTCAACAGCATCTACCCATTACCATTGTTGAGGATGAATCTCGCTCCGTTGTGTGGGTGACAGATCTGGCCAGACGCGTCATGAAATTCGCACAGAGCACTGAGACAGGCATCCGGCATATCTCCGCCACTCGGGCTGTATCAAGAGTGGAATTGGCCAAGCATCTGATGTCGATTTTGGGAGCACCTCCCACTTTCCGGTGCGAGAGCCGTCATCAACGGCCGGCCCCACATTTGGGCCGGGTGGCATTAACCAGCGCCTATGCAGATAACCTTTCTCTGCCCTTGGCAAGCGTCCTGGATGGCTGAAGAATCTAATTCTCAAATACGCCATCCCCTAGATTGTCTTACAGATTAAGCTTGTGGCACACCAACCCCTCTGGCTTTCTAAACAAACAAATCCGGCCAACGCGCAGATGACTGGTTTTTGGAAAATTGAACTGTAGGGTTCAACAGCGTCCTGGAAGTTTCTTCCTAATTGTGTGGCGGGTGTATCCAATGCGAGGAGTCTGGGCCCTTTCGATCAACCTGTGACCGGCTAGGCGGATGAAGAATGAGAGGCTAGAAATACGAGCTGCAACCCGATAATTGTTTTGGCATCACGAATAGTGCCGTCCTGAATAGCGGCCAACGCCTTTTCAAGCGGCCATTCCACCACTTCCAACACTTCATCGTGGTCCAAATTCTGGCGTCCTTCCTTCAGATCCGTTCCCCGATAGATATGGATGACTTCATCCGTAAATCCTGGAGCGGTCCAAATACTGGTGAATAACTCCAACCGACCGGCCTGATAGCCAATTTCTTCCTCCAGCTCGCGTGCGGCACAGATGAGCGGGTCTTCCTGGGGATGTAGTTTGCCCGCGGGGATTTCATAAATAAACCCTCCCGCTGCATGGCGAAATTGCCGAATGAGGATAACGGTACCGTCATCTTTGACCGGAACAACAGCCGAGGCGCCAGGATGGCGAATTACTTCTAAGTCAGTGGACTGCCCATTGGGCAATGTTACCGTTTCGCGGTTGAGAATTAAGACTTTTCCGGCATAGATATGTTCAATCGACAAAGGAGTTCTCGTTTCAGTCAGATTGATGAATACAATGGCGTTTTAAGATTTTGGACGCTTGTAAAACGGAAGTGTGACGATCTTGGCTTGTACCCGTTTTCCACGAATGTCGATTTCAAGCGACATGCCTTCCTTGCACAGCGCAGGGGGCACATATCCTAAGCCAATCCCTTTTTGCAAAATTGGCGAAAAATTTCCACTGGTGACCTTACCCACCAATTGTTCCTTGCTGGAAATAGTCATGTCGTGGCGTGGAATACCGCGTTCCACCATTTCAAAGGCAGCAAGCTGACGAGTGAGACCATCCTTCTGTTGTTTGCGTAACGCGAGGTGTCCTTGAAACTCGCCTTTATCCCAGGCCACTACCCACTCGGCACTTGCTTCCAGCGGGGAGGTGTTCTCATCTATATCGTTGCCATACAGCAAGTAGCCCACGTCTAACCGCAAAAGATCTCGCGCCCCTAGCCCTGCGGGTTTGGCTTCGAATTCCGCTCCCGCCTTCAATAGTCGATCCCACGCGGAGGCCGCTTGCGCCGCAGGCACATACCATTCATATCCAAGCTCTCCGGTATATCCCGTTCGACTCAGCAAACCGGAAAATTCCATGCCCTCCAGCGCCAAACAATTTCGGGGCTTCAGGGTTTCAATTTGTACTCCCATGAGGTTTTGCATGATGGCTTTTGATGCCGGCCCTTGAATGGCAATTTGGGCCAACTCTGCTGATTGATCACGAATGATCGCTCGCGGAAATCTTTCCGACTGCTGCTTCAAGAACCACTGGAGCATCTTTTCCCGATTGGAGGCATTGACGCAAACCAAAAACGAGGCGGACCCGGTTTTATAGACAAATACGTCATCGAGAATGCCACCGGAGGGTTGGCAGGCCATACCATATTGGGCCTGCCCTTTCTGGAGGCGACTGATGTCATTGGTACTGACCCATTGAAGAAAGGCTTCAGCCTGGTCTCCTGATACCTCGATGCGTCCCATGTGACTGACGTCGAAGAAACCAGCCGCTTTCCTGACCGCAAAATACTCCTCAAGGACACCGGTATATTGGATGGGCATGAGCCAGCCGGCGAAATCCACCAGCTTGGCATTGAGCGCACGATGGGCGTGAACGAGCGGGGTTTCGTTCATCAACGCAGATCGAGCAGTTCGACTTCAAAGATGAGAGTGGCATTGGGGGGAACAGCTGCTCCGGCACCTCGAGAACCGTATCCCAATTGCGGCGGAATTACCAATTTGCGGATACCGCCGATTTTCATCCCTTCGACGCCCTCGTCCCAACCCTTAATCACCCGGCCCGCCCCTAATCGAAAGGAAAATGGTGAATTACGATCTTTAGAACTATCGAATTTTTTTCCGTCGGTGAGTGTCCCCGTGTAATGGACAATGGCGGTTTCTCCGGCATGGGCTTCACGCCCGGAACCAATGACGAGATCGACATATTGTAATCCAGAAGGCGTGGTCACCATCGCTTCTTCCGCCGCCTTACCAGCCAGAGGATTCAATACAAATATAATAAGAAGGATGATCCAAGACCCTATAATGAATACGGGTAATCGAAGACCTGATTGTAATGGTATACCGTTTTTCATGAACCTCTCTCTTTGCTAATGTGAAACGTATCCGATGCCATGCCCGTTTTTGATGGGCGAGACACTTCGTCGTAAAACAGGGCCATACTGGCCGTATAACCATGCAAAAAATTCTTCCCGCTCACGGGGCCAATTTCTCCACCTGCAAAGAACCCCGCTATTGGCATGGTTCCCATTTGTTGTTGCAGAGTGGACACATCATGGTGAGGAGTTTCGAAAAATCGCCGCCCGCGCCCATTACAACTAAATAGCAACGCGCCTTTAGGCAGGCTGTCCGGATGGGTCATTCGCTCCTTCGATAAAAGTAAATGGAAGTCTTCACTCGCGGCATGAGCATCCCGCACATGGAACTGAATCGTTTGGCCCTCCTGGACAAAGTCCGCGATGGCGAGACTCCCAGATTCCCGATCGGCTCCTAACAGGCCACGGATCAAAAAGTCCCCTTGGCCGAATTCGGGGCGATGTTCGTCCATGGCAATACCCACTTGCAGTCCGTGCGCCACTTGTTGTTGTTCGTGTTCATCCAACGCTTTCAAGGTGGTTTCCAACCGCTCCAACGGCGGAATTCCCCCAAGCTCCTGAATGATATTTCGATCGACCTTGGTCACAACATACCGTTCACCAATAGGTTGGCACCCTTGAGACACCACCGTCCGGATTTCCAATCCACCCTGAACGGCCACACCTACAACCCCGGACCCGATAATGTCGCGATTCAAGACCAGGCGGCTTTCCCCAACATCCATGCCTCCACTGGCAATTCCTCCAATAGCGGACGAGCCGGGAGCATGCTCCTCCAACTGAAACAATAATTCATCTATGGGGGTAGAAAACGGATCGGCAAAGAGGAAAAACGTGTAAGGATGGGTAATGTCTTCCAATGCCACCGGCCAGCCATCTAGTGACGCTTCCTCACCCTCTGTATCTGGCGTTAACTTGAAGGGCACCACTCGCAGATTAGTGGTTCTCAAGCCCCAGAGCACCAGACCAGGATGTTCTTCAATTTCCTGATCGCCTCCAATTACCCCTTGTCCCATACACCCCACCAGTACCTGAGGACGAAGGTTCTCGTGGATAATGTCGACCATGCGTTGAATATCCGAGGAATAATGGGGAGAAAAAAAGACAAATGCGAGATGACACTCCGCTTGGCCTAATGCCTCATACACCGATACTGCTACCGCCTGGGCGGCCGCTTCTGGATGAGCTTCTTGGGAAAGGGCAACGTGACACTGCATCATAATTCAATAGTTTCGAAGTCTAGCAATCCCCGCCAAACGATGTCCATGAAAGAGATTTGGTGAATTTTTTCCTCTTTGCCTACCCATTTGCGATAAAGCCAAAAAAACATTCATCCTGGACGGAAGCTGTTTACTGAATTGGGCGGCCATAGGTATTTAAAATCGAACGGAGTCTTTCAACAGAGATCGCCTCAAAGCGTCGTCCATCTCTACCTGTAACCGTCGTGGCTTGCAACAAGGCATTGAGAATGGCCTCTTCCGTGGCCTCTACCGCGGCTTGAAACAGGGGGTTGATATGGGTATCGGCAAGGTGGGCCATAAAAAATGTCCGGTGTTCCGGATAATGAGGAATAACATTGCCGGTGGAAAACGCCAGGACAAAATCTCCACTGCCATGATGGGAGATGGACCCGGTTCGTGCCAATCCTATGGTAGCCCGGCGCGAGAGTCTAGACAGTTGCCGTGCATCAAGGGGAGCATCCGTCGCAATAATGATAATAATGGACCCACTGTCCTGTCGTCTTTGAAGGATCTCTCCCGGAAGCTCGCCCAGAGCTGTTACAATCGACTCTTCGTGGGCTTTGCGTGAAACGGTTGACAGATCCGTATTATAGATTTTTCCCACCGGCACTCCCTCGATCGTTAATTCATGGCGACGGCCATGGTTCGCATTCACCAACACGCCGACACGATATCCTCCTTCTTCGGATGGAAGCACTCGAGAGGCGGTACCAATGCCACCTTTAAATTGATAGGACACCATTCCTGTCCCTGCCCCGACAGACCCCTCTGGAACAGGACCTATTGTTGCCGTTTCCAGGGCGTGAATCACATCTTCCGGAGACACATGTCTTCCCTGACTATCATTCAGTCGACTATCGTCGCATTCAGCCACCACAGGGGTGAGCGTATCATCAGTTATCCCAATGTCGGGATAGCGCTGAATCATCCAGCTCATGACCCCATCGGCCACGCGAGGGACATTCAAGGTATTCGTTAACGCGATGGGATATTCTAAAAACCCTGATTCCGCAACCCAGGCCAACCCCGTCATTTCCCCTGTCCCATTTAATACAAACGCACCAGCTGGAACTTTATGATGCCAAACATCTTCACGCGGGATAATAACGGTGACACCGGTCCGAACCGGGCCTTGACCTGCCTGCAAAGCCCCCTCGCCTTCATGAATGGTGACATGTCCCACTTTCACCCCTTGGACATCGGTGATGGCATTCATTTCCCCCGAAGCATACCGGCCAATGGTGATTCCAAGATCTTTCACATGGGGGCGGGGTTCTACAAAATCCTGTGTGGCAGAGGCATTGGCCACTACGGCAGAGGCAGTCCATACACAGCCAATTCCTAACATGCTCAAAAGAAAGACCTGTACGCCGTGATTCAATCCGGGAAAACGCATATTTCCAGTCCTATCTGTCCTCCAGCCCATTCACCCATAGCAGGGAAGATACAGGAAGATACATATCCGCCATTTATTATGGAAAGGACGGGGATGCCCAGGAAAACTCTTTCTCATACATATGGTAGGCGGTTTCTTGAAATCCGAGATGGGCATAGGCCTGGTGAGCCGGATGATTTTTCTCTTCTACATAAAGGCGACATCCACAAACCTGTTCCTGGCTCAAATGGGCTTGGCTTTGCACATACTCATAAAGCTGCCGAAAGATTTGCTGTTGACGCTGTTCTGGATGCACATACACACTTTGAAGCCACCAAAAATTCCCGTTTCGCCAATCACTCCACTCAAAGGTGACCAGTATTTGCCCAACTACTTTGAGCCGGTCACCATGAATAGACTTTTCTGCAACTGCATACCATCCCTTGGCAGAATCTTTGAGAAGTGCCTCTACACCTGACTCGAGAATCCGACAATCTAATGCGCGATTTTCAGTTTCCTTGGCTAAAGCCATGTTAAAACTTACAATAGTATTCAGATCAGACATGGTTGCCCGCCTGATTATCACTGGGGATGACATATCCATTCCCAGATCAACTATCCCTCGTCGGAACATGTGCTGGTGACAACCATCCCGGTCGGGGGCGGTAGAGTCCGGCAGAAAACTCCATTTTCATTGCCTCCTCTGGTCGTAACTGAATTCGATTCACACTTTCTTCTGGGACAAAGGCCAGATAGCCGGTAAACGGATGAATGGCTGTCGGAACAAAGACCATCATTAGAGGTCCGTCAGGGGATACTTGTAGCCTAGGTGGAGGTACTCCCATGTCAAAACCTAATGCCCAAAGCCCGTCACGTGGAAACGGAAATGCGACGACCTTGCTTTGACCAAATCGATCGCGGAACTTGAGGACATCCGCCATACTTTTAAGGGTGTAATAAATACTACGCACAAAGGGAATACGCTCCAAAGAATCTTCCAATTTTCGATGAATCTGCTGGCCAAGTAAATGTGTCGCTCCCATGCCCACCCAGAGGACAAGAAGGCAAAAAAATGTGATCCCTGAACCGGGAATCCTCACACCATATAACGCCCACACAATGTCTACCGTCATATGCTCTAAGGCTTCGAGTAGCGTATAGAGGATTAATAAGGTTCCCCAGGCTGGAATAATAAGAAATAGCCCAGTCAGGAGATACCGTTTGAAAGTATGATCAGAAAGGGTGTGCATAGAAAAAAAGAGGATTGAAATTCAATCAGTCTAGCAAAAACCCGCCCCCTCCGCAGCATCCAGGGACACAATGTTTTGTGTTCCCACAAATCCGAATTTTCTGAAAAATTCTTGCTACAAAGGAAGGTCAGTGCTACTCTTCATTTTGGGAAGAGTTGGTGATTTTGCTGCCACATTTTGAAAGGAGTTATATGGTGCGCCCTGAAGATTCAGCTAAAGGAAAAGGTGAGATCGCTGCTGACCTATTGGCAATACTCTGTTGTCCAGAGACAAAGCAAGAAGTGTGTTTATTGGATCAAACCGTTGTTCAACGATTGAACCAAAGAATTTCAAAAGGAGAATTGAAGACGAAGGGAGGTCAACAGGTCACTGAACAGATCGATGGAGGACTGCTTCGAAAAGACAAGAGCGTGGTCTACCCTATCCGTGACCAAATTCCAATTATGCTTATTGAAGAAGGCATTCCCATAGAGAAATCGGATCTTTCGTCCATATAAGTCTTTAGTTCCAGGGTTTTCTGAGGAAAATTCCATGATAGTTTTTCAGGGAATAGCCTTTTTATAGACCTTGAGTACTCCGACCTCCTTTTTTAAGCCACCATAGTGATCGACCAATCTGGACTACCACATAGATAAAGACTCCAAAAAAAATCCCGTAGTATCCATACGATTCAATCGGCCAATTCTGTCCACCATGCAGAAGAAATCCCAATGCCACATGGGCCCCCAACCCTAAACATAGGGCTAAGACAATCCACTCACGGACCATTGTTTTTCGAGACAATCCCATGTTAGTTCCGAGTACTCAGTTCAGAGAGCAGAACTTGGACCATTCCAGGAATGGTCCAACAATGATGGGCAGGCAATTACACAGGGCTTTTTGTTGATTCGATTTCCGTGGCAGTGATCAAACTGACGAGATAATCAGTTACAAAAATTAGGGCTTCTTCTCTTCCATCGGCGCGACGCCCTTTTTCCCTACGTTGAATGGAGAGCTCATGTTCCAGATCCGACTTGACGTCCCCTAATAACTTTTGGAGAGAAGCTGTCGTCAGGTTCATATCCACATCCTCTAATTCTTGACAGCGATCCAAAACCCAATTGAGCCCTTCTACCCGACCAAAATACCTTTCTTGTTCAGCTGCATCAATTCGGGCCATGGTTGAAGCAAATGCTTGCCCTTCATAAATGAGGTTGTAAAAACTCGCCACGGCACGATGTAAAATTGAATTCATTATCCGTTCCTCACAAAAAAAATTATTGTACTCTCTCTTCGATTATATACTGCCAACCAGAATCCTTCTAGGACTTTTTCATTATAATTGTACAGCTAGGTGGTCTTTTTATTGGTATGGTGGCCTCAGGTAAATAATAAGGGATGAAATTCAGCCATAAACCCATAATATAAGGGAGCAAATTGTTTCAGACTACTAGGGCTATTTTCTTTGAGCCGTTTAAAAAAGAACACTTGGTGAGTTGGGTCCATCTTTTCCAAAAGTTTCCCTAACTCCGACATTGAGAATTTCCCTTGCGGAACACTTAAGATATAGTGAACCAAACGTTCTACAAATTGATGCATAACATATTCACTGTCCAAATATTGTTTGGGAATTTCTCCATTTTTAATGATTTCGGCAAAGGATACAGCTTGAGCCGAAAACGGAAGTTCTTCTAGGGTTTTTGCAAATTTCGTCACGCTTCTTTATAACTCCAACTTTGTGCCATCGCCTAAGAAATCAACATTTTCAAATAGTTAATATGTAATTGTATCAGGGGTTCCCTGTATAGCAAAACATTTATAACAATTTTTACCCAAATTTTTGTAAATCTTTCCTAAAAGTCAAAAAATTAAAAATTTTTAAACCCACTCGACCACCCAATTCCGTTCTAAGTCAAATGCAATCGATTTTATAGTTCATCCCAAAATTTTATAGAGCGCCAATACATAAATTTTGTCTGGCAACTATAATAGGAACTCGGTAAATCCTCCCTTAACAATAAAGGCAGTTTCAGTTCAAAGATCTCCGTTCATTTTTAAATACAAGATCCTTTCTAAAAGTGGTTCGGCACCCCAGAAAAAAAAAGCAGGGGGCGACGAATGTCGCCCCCTGCTCTTCGGGTTCCCCTCTGGGCTCCCTGCTTACAGCCAGTTCACCCGCTCCGCCGGGCGGATGTAAATCGGCTCTTCCACTTGCTGCCGCACCGCTTCCTTGCCCGACTTGTTGAAGCCCAACACCGTGTCGTTGTACATCTCAAACTTCCGTCCATGGATCTGGGTTTCAAACACTTTCGGCCCCGGAATCACGTCATACCGGAAGATGATCTGCTGGCTCGCCCGCCACAACTGCAGCACCGCCAACAACTCCCGGCTCGGCACCAGATACTTCTCAATCGCATTATCCACCCCCGGCCCGAACATCTGCCGGATGTAGCCCCGCGGTGCCTGCCGCGGGGGGATGTAATACCCGTTGGGTTCCGTGCCCCATTGCGGATACAACGGCAACGCCACTTGTTCCACCCGAATGGCATAGTACAACGGATTCCAGCGATCTTCCGCCCAGAGCCCGTCATCGCCCACCTTCACCAACCCTTGCAGCCGGATTTTCCCCACGCACGCCGCCATACACCGCGTCTCCATCGGCTCGCCCCCCGTTAAGGGGTCTTTGCCTTCCACCCGCGGATAGCACGCGATACACTTCTCACTCACCCGCGTCGTGCCCCGGTACATCGGCTTTTTAAACGGGCATTGCTCCACACACTTCTTGTACCCCCGGCACCGGTTCTGGTCGATCAACACAATCCCGTCTTCCGGCCGCTTGTAGATGGCCTTCCGCGGACACGCCGCCAGACACCCCGGATACGTACAGTGGTTACAGATGCGTTGCAGATAGAAGAAGTACGTCTCATGCTCCGGCAAGCTGCTGCCTTGCATTTTCCACGGCTCTTCTTTCGTAAACCCCGTCTTGTCCACCCCTTCCACAATCGCCCGCATCGAGGTGGCCGTATCTTCATAAATATTCACAAACCGCCATTCCTGGTCGGTCGGGATGTAGCCAATGGCCGCCTGCCCGATCTTGGCGCCCGCATCAAAGATCGTCATCCCTTCAAACACCCCATACGGCGCATGGTGTTTGCGGCCCACCCGCACGTTCCACACCTGCCCGCCCGGATTGACCTGCTCAATCAACTGCGTGATCTTCACATCGTAGAACTGCGGATAGCCCCCGTACGGCTTCGTCTCCACATTGTTCCACCACATGTATTCCTGCCCTTTGCTGAACAGCCACGTCGACTTGTCCGCCATCGAACAGGTTTGACACGCCAAACACCGGTTGATGTTAAAGACAAACGCGAACTGCCATTTCGGATGCCGCTCCTCATACGGATACAGCATCTTTCGTCCTAACTGCCAGTTATACACTTCAGGCATTGTCGTCCTCCGTTTCTATTGTTTGAATTACCAAGTGAACGAGGCGGGAACCCAAAGGAATTGCTTTCTTTGGGTTCCCATGAACCCGTTCCTACACCTTAATCTTAATATGGTCACCCTTCAGCCATTTGATCATGAACTCATTCTCCTGGCCTGGAGTGAACCCGGTTCGAACCGGTTCCCACGGTCCCCGACCACCGATGCCGCCGTCTTCCGCCTTGGTAATACGGATCAGACATTCCTTCGGCACTGTATTGACCGCATGATTGTCCACTTGATAGCCAAATTTGAACTTCCAACCGACAGCATGTTTGCCAGGCAGCGAATCTAACTGCTGCATGGGCATTAACCAGTCACGGGTAAAGGACTGTTGCGCCCCATACCGGAAATTCGATTGATACCCGGTATCCAGCGCAATCGCCCGTCCATCCGGCCGGGTTTCATGCCCCTTCACCGATTTCGCCGTCGACACATACGGCGCATGTTTGGCCATCGTGACATGGTAGGGATAGGCCGGGTTGTACTTCGCCCGGATCATCAACCGCGCCACCTTGTAATAGGGGTCGCTGGGCTTCCAGCCACGATACGGCCGGTCCACCGGGTTACCATCGACGAAGACATAATCCCCGTCATTGATCCCACGATCTTTTGCCGCTTGCGGATTGATATGAATTTGATGTTCACCCACCCCCGGTGTCCGCTTATCCATTCGATAGGCATCGCCGAAGTTGGATTCATACATCTGCACCCAATCGTTCACCGACCATTGACTATGCACCCGATGCCGGGTCTTCGGCGTCACACAATAGAACTGATACCCCTTCTCCCAGAGCGGGTTGGAGTACCGCTTGATCTCCTGCCACGGCAACTTGATGTTCCGGACGGTTTTATCATCATGATGTTGCGCCGTGATCGGAATCCCATAGTCATCCGGCCTGACGTACGGATTGGACGACATAATCGCATTGGGCAAGTAAGGAGTGGCCTCCGTCCCTTCCCGATGCGAAATGAAGTTTTCCCCATACTCAATGGCCTCCGGCTCCACCCGGTAATTCTCATACCGGCCTGTTCGCGTCCACTGAGGCTTCGACTCGTTGGTCTCTTCCCAGAAAGGATGGCGAGGATATGTCCGACACATGACCATCCAGCCCTTTTCCGATTTCAACATCACATCCGCGTTGTAGCCATATGCGGTGGTACTGGCATCCAAAATTCGTTGCAAGTACACATCCACACGATTGTCATACACAAACTTGAAGTAATCGCGGAACCGGCCATCACCCGTCATTTCGCTGAGTTTGGCCGCAACGCCCGCCACCGTATCCAAATCGTTCCGGGTGTCATACAATGGTCTGATTCCACCCTTCCATACTTGGAACCACGGATTCGACACCGTCGCCGTATGCTCAGGATAGGTAAACTCCATCCAGGTATTGACGGCAAACGATACGTCATTGTGATTGACATCCGACGTCATCTCCACATCCTGATTGACCAACGTTTCAATGTGCGGATCAACGTTTTTCACCATGTCATAATGGTGCTTGGCGTTGTTCAACACGTTTACGTTGGCTACCCACCGGAATTTACTTGGGGTTGGCATGTGCGTTTTCCCCGTAAACACCCGACGACCATACTTTGGCGTATTCACAATCAACGCCGTATCGCCGTGGTTCCAATAGGCCACCTCTTCTCCGTAATAGTACCCTTTGACATGAATTTCTTTGCCATGGGCATTCGGATCCGTGGTAATTTTAAACGGATTTTCTCCGGTATGGGTTCCTAAACCGCCGCCGCCCCAGGGGGTGGCATTCCAAATTCCGGCCTTATAGTTACCCGCCCAAGTATGTTGGCCAGTCCCAAACTTCCCGACGTTGCCCGTCACAATCAAGACCATCGCCGCGCCGCGGGCAATGATGGTTTGATGGAAGTAATGGTTCGTCCCTTCACCGTTGTGAATGGCCGCCGGTTTAATCGTCCCTGAATCCCGCGCCCAACGCACAATCAAGTCCTTCGGACACCGGTTGATTTGATGGACGGTATCCAAATCATAGTCCTGCAGATGGACTTGATACATTTGGAAAATCGGCATAACGTCCACTTCACGGCCACTGAGTAGGGTCACACGGTAGGTCCCCGTCAAGGCCGAATCAATCCCGCTCTTCCGATAATGCCAGCCCACCAATTCCCGATGAAGGGGCACGGCTTGGTTCTTATTCAGATCCCACACCATAAATCCGCCCAAACGCGCAATGACATCAGGCTTCATAGTTTGCACTTTGCCTGAATACGAATTGGCAAAATCCGGGAACGCATAATCCTTAATCACTTCCCGGGGATCCAGGTATTGGAGGGTATCCGTTCGAACCAAAATTGGCATGTCCGTATACGATTGACAGAAATCATAATCGTACATGTTCTCGTCAAAAATGATTTTTAATGCACCCAGAAATAAAGCTCCATCAGTCGCTGGTCGTACAGGCATCCAATAGTCAGCCCTATAGGCTGTGGGGTTGTATTCCGGAGTGATAACCACCAGCCGGGCTCCCCGCTCAATACTCTCCAGCTTCCAATGCGCTTCCGGCATCTTATTTTCCACGAAGTTCTTACCCCAACTCGTGTTCAATTTCGAAAACCGCATGTCGTTCATGTCGACATCTGAAGCCTGGACACCATTCCAGAAAGGATGAGCAGGGTTTTGGTCACCGTGCCAGGTATAATTCGACCAGTACCGACCCCCTTGAGCCTGATCCGGCTGAACTTTTCTGATATAGGTGTCCAACAATGCCCCGCAACCTCCATTCATCCGGGTAATGCCCATTTTCCCAATCAAACCCAAAATTGGCATTCCGGCTCTGAATTTAAATGACCGAATAGCTGACCCTTTGGTCATTTCGATCATCTCCGGCGGATATCCCTGTTCCCGTAATCTCCGAGCACCCGCTTCTCCGCTATACCGCTCCGCAATGATGATCATAGCTTTCGCTAAATAGGTAAATGCGGTATCCCAGGAGACCCGCAACATATCATCCAAGTAGCGAGCGTTAAATTTATATTTGCTCATGATGGCCGGAGTGAATTCTGGACTCCCGTCATCCATCCAGGCTTTCCAGCCCCGCCGCATCAAGGGACCCTTCAGGCGGTACGGTCCATACACACGCCGATGCATCGTATAGCCCTTCAAACACATCCGCGGATTATGCGCAAACGTCCCACGGTTGCCGTAGAGATCTTCATAGGTTTGATGATCGTAATTTTGCTCTACGCGCATCACGACCCCGTTCCGGACAAATGCCCGGATACGGCAAGCATGCGTGTCATTCGGAGAACAACACCACGTGAAGGAACTGTCATACCGGTATTGATCGTGATAAACACGCTCCCATGAGCGGTCCGGATATTCCCCGAGAGGATTTCCCACTTCGATAACTGGCTGTAATGCCGTTAAGGCCAAGGCCTTATCGGCCAGAGCCACTGCTGCGACTGTTCCCGCTGAAACTTTCAAGAATTGCCGTCTAGAAAGAAACATTGCTTACACCTCCTAAGTGAGTGCAGGACATTAAGTCCATGATTTAATTCACAAATTCAAACTTAAAACTTGTATCACCTCCTTTACAAAAATTAAGATTTGGGTCAATTAATATTTATTTAATTTTTTAAAAAATTGGTGAAATTCATAGCAATGGCGAAAAAATGCAAGTTTTGAACCTTTTTCATTAAACATGAAAATTTCGTAAGTCATTGTTTAAGCAATAAAAAATTTAATTGCGATCTTTTACTAAAAACAAAATGATTCTAAATGGTAACAGCATTATTTTTTGGCAATGCCAAAATTCAATTCAAAGCGTAATAAAATCAAATAAGTCATTGAAAAATAAATTAAATTAAAAATAAAATGGCATATTATCCAGAAAAGATACCAATTGGTAACTATGCATTAAACGGTAACGCCAGTTTGCTTCAAAGAATATCCACCCGTAATAATTAGAAAAATCAGAATTGGCATCAATCTGAGGTGGATTCATCCATTTCGTATTGCTCCCTATTCTGATTGATTTTTCAGATATCCAACCTGATGTTACCTGAATCATCCCTACCTCCAAACAATAATTAGGTCCATGTGGAATAATCTATAATATTTGAGCTTAAGGAAAACCAAGTCCATTCTGGAAATTCGACAATTTTAATTAATTGGTAGAAAAAACAGCATTTTTGGGACAATATTGACTTAGAACACAAACACTGCACCTAGGCGAAACCGGCCTGCATATATTTTGACCAAATGCGACCAACATTCCATTGAGAGGAATCCACCACCTTCGTGGAAGCTTTTCCCGAAGCGCTTTTTCTGTTCCATCGGGATCGGTGGTAAAGACATAACCCCATCGATTGCAAATTCGATGGACATGCGTATCTACGCATATTCCAGGCATATTATAGGCTAATGTAACAACCAAATTAGCCGTTTTACGGCCAACACCTGGCAATGATAACAGGGCATCAATGGTACCAGGAGTTTCCCCGTGAAAATCCTTACAAATTTTTTGACTTATGGCCTTAATTTGCTTGGCTTTTATGCGAAAAAAAGCCACAGGAAAAATGGCTTTTTCTATGTTTTTTACCTGCATTTTTGCCATTAAAAACGGATCCGAAGAAATTGCAAATAACCTTTTACTAGCCTCTGCCATCACTTGATCACGGGTTCGCAAGCTCAAAACACAGGCAATCAAAATTTTAAAAGGAGCACTGCCTTGTTCGGCAAGTTGACTAAGGATTGGGGTAGGAAACGGCCTTATGGCCTTCTTAACCAAGCGGAGGAAGACAAGATTGTCATCCTCATTCATATTTTTTGAGTTGGAGATAAAAATTGAGGATGAATTACGATTTTGGCTGAATTACGGGAGACTAAAACATTCTATTCTTTGAAAGCCATTTTTGGCGACGCCTGGCGGCTTCACGCTCTTTACCCTTTTTCTTAACGCTAGGTTTTTCATAAAATCTGCGACGTTTTAATTCACGAAACAAACCCTCTGCGGCTAACTTTTTCTTAGCGACTTTCAATGCTTTTTCTACGTTGTTATTGATAACTCGTACTTCCACGTTTCCCTCAAACTAAAGATTAAACCAACATTTTACATTTTGCTTCCGAGGATGGCACTTTATCACGAGTTGTAAGCCTATGCAAGACGAAATTAATTCACAATTTTAAATTTTTGCCTTTAAAATCAAATAAATATATTTTCCTATCTGATATTTTAGGAATATCACACTATGAATCTTTTAATGCGGCAATAATATCCAATACCATCTTTTTGCCATCTCCAAATAACATCAATGAGTTATCTAAGGCAAATAATGGGTTTGGAATTCCGGCAAAACCAGGACTTAAACTGCGTTTTATTATCACAATAGTTTTTGCCTTATCGACATCAATGATTGGCATTCCCGCAATTGGACTACTTGGATCAGTTCTGGCCAATGGGTTCACCACGTCGTTTGCACCAATAACTAAGACAACATCCACCTGATCAATGGTTTGGTTGACCTCATCCATATCCTTCAGGGCATCATAGGGAACGTCAGCCTCAGCCATAAGGACATTCATGTGGCCTGGCATTCTTCCTGCCACAGGATGGATACCATATTCCACGGTGGTCCCACGACTCTCCAGAAGAGCAGCCAAGCTTGCGACCGGATGCTGCGCTTGCGATACCGCCATCCCATAGCCAGGAACAATTACCACTCGTCGCGCCGCATCAAACAGCAAAGCAACTTCCTCGGGAGAAGCCGACTTAACTTTTCCTCCATACACTTCATCTGCAGTTTGGCCACCCTCACCTGAAGGCCCCATTACTCCAAACAAGACATTGGTTAACGAACGGTTCATGGCTTTACACATAATGTGGGTCAAAATAATCCCGGACGCACCTACCAATGAACCGGTGATGATGAGAACATTATTGGAAAGCACAAAACCTGTTGCCGCGGCAGCTAACCCCGAATAGGAATTTAATAATGCCACCACCACAGGCATATCCGCCCCACCAATAGGAAGCACTAGCAAAATGCCTAATACAGATGCCACCCCAACCAACACCCAATACAGCGAGAAGCTATCAGGACTTAAAACCACCCCAATACTTAACCCCAGCACCAATAGGGCCAAGATAGAATTAATCACTTGTTGACCTGAAAACAAAATCGCATTTTCGGAAATCAGCCCCTTCAGCTTCCCAAAGGCCACCAAGCTGCCCCAAAACGTTACGGCCCCGATTAATCCTGAGGCAGCTGTGGCAATCGTTAATTGAATAATCGGTGAATCCGTTAACGAAGAGCCTTCAATCAAAGCGGCCCCCGCCACAAAAATTGAGGCAGCGCCACCAAATCCATTCAAAAGAGCGACCATCTCTGGCATAGAGGTCATCTCTATGCGCATCGCCAACACCGCGCCAATGGCACCACCCACTACCATTCCCAATATAATGTACTCATAACTGACAATGTGCCGGTCAGTGAGGGTTACGACCACGGCCAGCAGCATTCCACAGGCACCCAGGACATTCCCGCGAACTGCCGTTCGAGGATGGGTAAGCCCCTTCAAGCCAAAAATGAACAGGACGGACGCAACGAGGTAAGAAAAATTTATAATAAAATCGTACATATGTTTTACGTCTTCTTTTTGAACATGGCTAACATTCGGTTCGTTACCATAAATCCACCAATCACATTAATGGTCGCCAAGACCACAGAAAGAAACCCCAGAACCGTGGTAACCCACAACTCCGTTCCTGTAGAAACAATGGCCCCCACTAAGGTGATACCAGAAATGGCGTTAGAACCTGACATCAAAGGAGTATGAAGAGTGGGCGGTATCTTCGTGATGACCTCGAAACCCACGAAGATCGCGAGGACAAAAACCGTAAAGGACATGAGAAACATTTCCATAGCAATTCCCTCATTCTTACGCCGATTAAGCCGGAAGTCCCAATACTTCCCGAATGCGCGGCTGAACAACTTCCCCATTTCGCGTCAACATGGTTTCTTTTGTAATTTCGTCGTTCATATCAATTTGAATTTCCCCTTTTTTCACTAAATGGAGGAGAAAGGTCGCTACATTTTTGGCATACATTTGACTGGCATGAAACGGTACGGTTGAAGACAGGTTTTCAGGACCATGAATAGTCACACCATGCATTACAATTGTATGGCCAGGTTTAGTTAGCTCACAGTTTCCGCCCCGTTCTGCAGCCAGATCTACAATCACTGACCCTGGAGCCATAGCCCCAACCATATCAGCCGTAATAAGAATCGGTGCTTTCTTCCCAGGCACAGCCGCCGTGGAAATCACTACATCACTAGTGGCGATTACTTTCCCTAATAACTCCCGCTGCTTCTTGTAAAAGGTTTCATCTTGGGCTTTTGCATACCCCCCTTTATCTTCTGCAGCACCTGTCTCCAGTGGCAGCTCAACAAACTTGGCGCCTAAACTTAAAATCTGCTCTTTGACCGCAGGGCGAATATCATACGCCTCAACCGCAGCCCCTAACCGCTTAGCCACAGAAATGGCTTGCAATCCTGCAACCCCAGCGCCAATGATTAAGACCTTCGCAGGCGTGACTGTTCCGGCCGCTGTCATGAGCATGGGAAACATTTTTGGCAGAGAACTAGCGGCAATCAGTACCGCTTTGTAACCAGCCACTGTGCCCATGGAGGAAAGAATGTCCATACTTTGGGCTCGGGTAATGCGAGGCATCAATTCTAAAGCAAAGGCCACGACCTCACGAGAAGCAAGGTCTTGAACCGATTGCGGGGCGGTCAAGGCTTCGGCCATCCCAATCAGCATCTGCCCTTTGCGAAAACCTGCTAAGTCTGCCTGACCTTCGGTAAGGTTGGCTCCTAACAACCGCACTTGAACAACGCAATCAGCCTTTTCGAACACCTGTGCCCGAGAAGAGGCAATTGTTGCCCCTTTTTCAACATAGGCAGAGTCAGGATAGCCCGCTTGGTCTCCAGCCTTGGATTCAACCATGACGTCCATTCCCCCTTTTTTCAGCGAGGGAAGTACAGCTGGAACTAGAGCTACTCGGTGTTCACCAGGATACGTTTCTCGAAGGACGCCAACAATCATAATGGCCTATCTCTTAGGTATAAGGGTTGTGAGAACTTTACAATTTCATTAAGTCACTAGAGATTTTTTAAACCCCTTGGCAAGCCCTGTGTTGATATCATAGGGATTCAAAGAGAATCAATGTGTCTTTGGATCTATAAAGAAGTGCGACTAACGGCCCAGCGAGAAAGGCGAAACAGAGGCAACACGCCTCATGGCACATCGAATGAAATACCTCAGAACATCACCATCACCTCTAAGACCACATGATTCATTCACTCAATCAATGCCTCTTCGGTGAATAGAAGGCCTGTGCGATTTCAGTCGCTAGAAATAACATGGCCCGGCTTTGGGTATAACATGCATGGCCGAATAAGTGCTGTCGAGGAGACTCCTCTGCCTGAACCCCATATTCCACCAACAGGCATTGTCCGTCATTGGCGCACCGTGTCCCACGCCGAGTACATTCCAGCCACCGCTCAAAGCCGTCATAGGGTTCAAAAATTTCTCTGAAATCAACATTGGCCTGTTCAGCCTCCGGATTATTCGGAACCATATCCGTGCCGGCCACAGCCAATTGCTGTATGTAATCCCCACCAGATTGATAGGGCATTTCCCACGCAATTTGAGGTAATTCCATTTTTGCCAACCAACGCTTGCCATCAGTTCGAATGGCACGATGATTCACCAAATGCAGCAGATGACCAATTCCATCGATATCCCAGCCGTAGCGAACCGGAGTTCCTAACGTGACGACATCGACCATTGCCCCGTTTAACACCGTTTGATCCATGACAAGACCATACAAGCGTTCGAGCTGCTCTACGGACCGATCGGTTGAAGGGCACGCTTGCCAGTATGTGGCTACAATCTCAAAAACGCGGGCCCTCATTTCCGATTCCCCTCTAGCTAGAATATTCGACAATAAAGCCAGGACCTGACCCGCATGTCCATGGCCAACGAGAAGAAGCCGGTCATCGCTTGTTAGATCAAGCCGAAAAACCCAATTTTGAAGATACGCCAAAAGATGCATGGCGGCTTCGACGCGTCCAACATGATGGTTGATCGAAGACCAAAGGTATCGACCACAAGGAATAGATTGGCCGCTCCCCTTGGTCAGGGCGAGTTCAAATTTCCGTACGTACGACGAAGAAAAATTTCCTGCTTCCTGAGCAAGCAGGTCCACCCTTCCGTGAGTTGGTTCATCATTCGCTACAGGAGGGTGAATTGGATCATCTGGAAGACAAATACCGCTTGTAGCGGGGCGAAGAAGAGCCAGCAACGATTCCAAGCCAGAAATCCCTCGGGAATATCCTCGTTTTAATCCTCCAACCTCATCCAATCTGGCCGCACCGAAGAGATCCATAAATGGCAGGCCATTGAGAAACAGGATTCCCTTCACTCGAGATCGGGCCATCTGCTCGCCAACGCCAACCATTGCCTGGCTCCATGCGGGCGAATCTGAAGCTATTCCAGGCTGAAAGGTTCGATAGCCTACCCGTACTCCAGGGTCCGACTTGGTATAATTAGAATGTTGGAAATTATTGTCGTGGGGCATTGGAAATCACCTGAGTGTGAGGCCCCATTCATAATGGATACACTCTGCTCAGGGCAAGAGATCCTTGAATATTTTTGGTCTGCTAATCTTAATAAAAAGAAAATCCTGACCTTTTCAGTTGGTTGACCGCCTGAAAATCTGCATGATAAGTTCAGTTTCGATCATTTTCCTCACAAGCGAGGGAGAATTCTCCTCATGATATTCAATAAAGGTTCCTTACCATTTTCATCTTCATCTTCTTGTCGTGGAGCAGGGCAGAAATTATGAGTACTTCCCAACTACGTCCTCAACAACATCGTCCTGGTACACTCATTCGTTGTGTTTTCCTAGCATGGAGTGTGGCCTGGCTTTCCCTAATCGGAGGAACAGGCTCGATTGCTTTCGCCGCACAAGCCGAACACATTATTCTTGTCGTGCTGGAAGGGATCAAATCATCATCCATCCAAAACGGCGGGACTCCTAACCTGGCTCAGTTAGCCAAGGATGGGGCTGTGACCTGGTCCGCTCAATCCATTACCCCTCCTCTCACCGTTCCGGCAATGGCCTCTTTGCTCACCGGCCTTCAAGTTGAGAAACATCGGGTGACCGCCGCATGGGAAACATACGATTTTGCGCGTTCATTTATGCGATCACCCACGGTTTTTGACTACATGGATCTGGCTGGTGGAAAAGATACGGGCGTCTTCCTTATGGATGAACGACTTTATCAATTAGTTCGACCGGAAATTTACGTCGACTCCCAAGTCTGCGGCTACACCAAACCACAGTGTACGCCAGAAAGAGCGTCGGCATACATCAAAGACTTCTTAAAAAAAGTTACCAGTGAGAAAGGCTATGGCTTCCGGCTTTTTGGAGTACCAAACCTCCTATTAGTACATCTGCCTTCGGCGGTGAAGGTCGGACAGAAATATGGATGGGATTCGGAAAAATATTCCGCTACCCTATTATCTATTGATACCTCTGTGGAACAAATCATCCAAACGTATAAAGAGCTTGGCGTTTTGGACAAAACCATGGTGATTATTACTGGCCTGAATAGCGGACCTCTTTCTCCCCCGACAGGAAAAGAAGGCAAAACAGTCTCGACAAGCCTTACAACTCCTGAGCTAGATGCCACCATTCCCTGGATTGCCTGGGGCGCGAATATTAAACAAAATCATCCCATCTCCCAATCGGTCTCTTTATTAGATACCGGAGCAACTATTATGTATGCCCTCGGGCTTGAAACACATACTGAATGGGACAGCCACCCGATTGGTGATATTTTCCAAACTGTTCCAGAAAGACGGACCACCGACAATGAACCACAAAAAAAACAATGACACCTTGATTCGAACACACTTGCCGCGTCAAATCCTATATGGGATTTTCTTCCTGTTTCTAATGGGAATTTCTCCTCTGCTTGTTCACCACGGGCACGCAGCAGACCCTATCAATCCTCTGTTGCGAGAGTTTCCTATTACCGTGAATCCGAATGCACTCACTCCGCCAACCTGGTGGCACGTACCCGGTATCACTCCCTTGATTTGGACAAAAGATCCCATCAATATGGACGCTTACAAAACCTCTGAATCCAGGACCTTAAACCTCAAGCCTGGAGATTATCGTTTTGGGACTTTTACGTTTGATTTTTTATTCAAGGTGACCTTATCCGGAACCTTGGAATTCTCGCCAACACTCGATCAATGTGTAGATGGACGAGGAACACAGGTCCTGACAATTCGTTGCAGCCATACACAACCCTATCCACAAGAACCCGACTACCCGAAATAAGTCGGAAGGGATAAAAAGGAAGATCATGCCGAATTCTGTGCAAGATTGGATTGATGCCCTCGAAGATCCCGATGATGCCACCCGCGAAGAGGCTGCCAAGGCCCTTGCCGAAAAGGGTGATCCGAAAACGTTAGAACCCCTTCTGATCGCCCTTGAAGACGACTTCTGGTCGGTTCGAACTTATGTCGGCTGGGCGTTAGCCAAAATTGGCGGAGAGAAGGCCGTTGAAGGCCTCATTACGCTTTTCAATGACAATATGATGGAAGTTCAAGCCGAAGCAGTAAAAGCCATGGCCTCCATGGGAAAATGCGTCATTCCGCAATTACTGACTTGCTTGAAGGACAAGCGGTGGCGAGTGCGAGAACAAGCCGCTAAAACGTTAGGCGAATTGCGTGACCCTCAGGCCGTACCAGGATTGAACCTGGTGTGCCGGGACCGGGATGGGGCAGTCAAAAGTGCCGCCGCCGAAGCCTTAGGAAAAATTGGTGACCCAAAGGCCATTCCAACCCTGATTAAATTATTTAAGGATACATCCAAGATCGTGCGGGAAACCGCCGGAACCGCATTGATGTATATTGGAAAAGAATCAGTCGATGCCCTACTGGAGTCCCTCAAAGACCCTCACTTCGTTGTACGCTGTCACGCCGTTCGGGCACTAGGGGGCATGACGACGGACTATCAAATGGGGCGGGTGTGGGTTCGTGAAACTCGTGTCGTCGATGCCCTGATCGACATGGTTAAAGACCCTGATCGAGCGGTTCGCGAAGATGCCACTATCGCCTTGGGCAATATAGGCGATGCCCGTGCAGTAGATGCCCTTATGGAAGCCATGAAAGACGGTACAGTGAAACGCCATGCAATTGCTTCCCTCGGCATGATCGGAGATCCTCGCGCCTACCCTCCCGTCCTGGATGCGTTAAAGGGTAAGGGCATACATCAAGCGGGGAAGCCAACCCCTGGCTGCATTATTAGCGAAGACCTCTTAATTAAAGAAGCCGCTGCTACAGCCCTGGGTCATTTCCGCCATCCCAAAGTCATTCCGGATTTAGTGCTGTTACTCAAAGACCTGGTCCTTCGTGATTATGCCGCCAATTCCTTGGTGTTGATTGGAGACGCGGCCATTGAGCCACTCGTGTGGTTCCTCCATGACCCGGATTTGTCTAAAGTCCAGCAAGAAAGTGAGCGGGTTCTGGCATTTGCCACCACTCGAATGACGGCAGGTGGTGCTCTCAAAAAAACAGTCTTAGACACCCTGGATAAACTCGGATGGAAACCAACAGAAGGCATCAGCAAAGAGACCAGAGAGATTGAATATACCGACACCTCCAATGTGTTAGGTGAGGGGGGGGAAGGCCGCTTTGGCAAAAGTGGTGACTTCGCTATGCCGGCCAAACCACCAAAAATCGAACGATAGTAATTGCCAATTCCCCTGCCGGGAATTGGCAATTACGCTGGCGGAATTCGTTTCCTCTCTATTAGTCTCGCTGAAAGTGCAAAATTCCCCAACTGAGATGGCCACTTTTCCCAGCCTGAACCCAATGCTGAAGTCCCACCTTCATGGAAGCCAGATATTCTTCCGTACAAACCTGAATAAGCGCATGGTGTTGCACCGTTAATTCCTGCAGCACCCGCTCATAATGCGCGGCGAGATTTTCAGAAAGATCCTCAACCCGAATTTCCTGAAATCCTGATTGGGCTGCCAGCTTCCGATAATATTCAATCGACCCCAGCGAATCCAAATGGATACGATCTAAAATCGGTTGCAGCACATCCGGGGGACAAGTCGCACTCTTCATCGGATCGGTAAAAATAAATTGTCCGCCCTTGACCAACACCCGTTCGACCTCTTGAAAAACCTTTTCCCGATTTCCGCTATGTAACAGGGCGTCTTGCGACCACACCACATCAACGCTCCCATCCGGCATGGGAATGGACTCAAAGTTCCCGTCAATAACATTAATCGCTAAACTAATATTCTCTTTCTGATTAAGTGCCCGATTCCGTTTATTCTGGACTTCACTCAAATTCAGACATCCAACCTGACATCCGTATTGTCTCACGAGATGCCGCGCTGAGCCGCCATACCCCGACCCAATATCCAACACCCGTGTCGTTGAATCAAGATCCTTGATAGAAGCCGCCATTTTCTCCACGGTTCGTCGGCTGGCATCGAAAATCGAATCATTGTCGGATACATACAATCCAATATGAATATCTTCTCCTCCCCAGATCGTGGCATAAAACCGGTCAGCATCCGAACTGTTGTAATATTCCCGTGCCGTATCCACAGTGGTGGAATAATTCAGATTCCCAAATTTGCTCATGATCGTAGTGGGACGTTCTTCATTTTTATAGAGTTTTTCCGCCACATGTACATAAAAATCAGGGTCCTCAACTTTATGCGTTTCTTGAAAGTCCGCATAGGTTTTTACCTGCTGAAAGCCAACCTCATTCATAAGCCGACGCGTATATTCTTTCCGTAGCGGATACATATTCAAATGAAAAGTTGCTCCATCGGGAAAGGTATACTTAAACCTTGCGAGTCCTTCATCAACATGTTCCGGCTCCGCACTGACATTGTCTCCGCAATAATAATACACATGCTTCGAGGTAAACCCCTCATCTAAAATTCCATCGTAATTTCTTTGATCCAGAATCAGCACCCCATCGTGCCTCAGGGCGGTGTAAAATTCGGCCAAGGCTTTTCTCCGATCCTGCTCGGAAAAGAGATGAGTCAGAGAGTTCCCCAGACAAATCACCGCATCGTATTTATTGTGGATATCCCGGCTTAACCAGCGCCAGTCAGCATGAATCGTTCGCATAATAAACCCGGCTCGCCGGGCATTTTCAAATGCCTGCGCTAACATTTCAGGGCTGCCATCGGCACTCGTGACTTCGAACCCGGCACGCAAGAGCCGGATAGAATGAAACCCTGTACCCGTTGCGACATCCAATACACGCTTGACGCCCCGTTCCTTCAAAATCCGGATAAAAAAGTCGCCTTCACTCGAGGCCCTGGCCTCCCAATCAATCAAGGCGTCCCATTTTTGCACAAAACTCTGCACATATTCCTGTTTGTATAAATCCGTTTTTCGTTGGGCTATGGGGTTGTCCCCATACATTTGCTTGCTACCGGGCATCGTCGCTTTCCGAATCATTATAGAAACACCTCCTAGAGGGCTGTTGCCCTCAGCACCATTTGGAATAATGGGTGCAAGTGAATAAAGGTCTGGCGATTTCCTCTTTCCATTTCAATATTCAAATGCCAAAACCCGCAAGGACACAACCGTGGGCTGTCTCAGCGGACCAGAAATAAAAAAGGCCTCCGAACTTCTCCTGCGAGCGTAAGGTAGGCCCGACTGTTACGTGTGAGGCCTTCAATCTAACCCGTTAGGCTCTTCTTCGCAACCCCTTTTGACTACGACTCCATTTTTTATCAAATCTAAAATGGCCAATACGACATGCCGTCATAATCTTTAAAGAAAAAGGGAATTTCCCTTTAACAACTTCCAAAAATGTCCATTCATTGTCAACATTTTCGGTGTATCATGTTCCGAGTATTCCTTGTTCGACAACGCCAAATATGGTAAGGCCTACCCTTCCTCATTCAATTCTATTGCTCCATGAATCCACTGAAATCTACCACCCTTGTCTTCAACATCTCCTGCGCCATGGCCTTTTTCCTTCTTCTTTGGGGCGCCATAGCCCCCGAACATTTAGGCAAAATAACCGGGACATTTCAAACAGCACTTCTTGACTCGTTTGGCTGGTTATATGTTCTGGCAGCAACCGGTTTTCTTGTTTGTGCGTTCTGTCTGATTTTTTCCCGATGGGGCGATATTCCGCTTGGGCCGGATGGAGCCGAGGCTGAATTTCCTCTCCACACCTGGTTTGCCATGTTGTTTTGCGCAGGCATGGGCATAGGGCTCGTATTCTGGGGAGTGGCCGAACCCACGTCCCATTTTCATGATCCGCCCATCGGCGAGGGAGGAACGCCGCAAGCGGCCCGCTTGGCGCTGCAATATTCATTTTTTCATTGGGGCCTTCATCCCTGGGGCATTTACACCATGGTGGGCATGGCCCTCGCCTATTTCCAATTTCGAAAAGGCAGACCAGGACTGTTTAGCTCAGGTTGTCAACCGGTTCTCGGCAGGTATGCCACTGGAGGGCTGGGAACCACGGTGGATATCATCGCCGTCTTTGCCACGGTCTTCGGTGTGGCCACCTCACTGGGGTTTGGTGCGGTGCAAATCAGCGGAGGATTATCCTATGTCTTTGCCATGCCAAACACCCTTACCACTCAATTAACTGTCATCGCTATTGTGACCGTACTTTTCATGCTCTCCGCTCAAACCGGGCTCCAGCGAGGCATCAAATACCTCAGTAATATAAATATGATACTGGCGCTAACTCTCCTATTGTTCTTGCTGTTTCTCGGCCCGACCCACTTCATCATGACCGTATTCCCCTCAACTTTTGGACACTACATCCAAAACCTTCCAACCATGAGCCTGAATCTCGCACCATTCCGAGATTCGACCTGGATTCACAACTGGACGCTATTTTATTGGGCATGGTGGATCGCCTGGGCGCCATTTGTGGGCACCTTCATCGCGAGAATTTCAAAAGGGCGGACTGTGCGTCAATTCGTATTGGGCGTGTTGCTTGTTCCGTCACTCTTTTGTGCATTTTGGTTCACAGTTTTTGGCGGAACCGGGGTTGCATTAGAACTGTTCCAGGACACCTCCCTAAAAGCCATCATGGAAACGCACGGTATCGAGGTCCTTCTATTTACGGTATTAGAACAATATCCAATGGGCACGGCCATGTCGCTCATCGCCATTTTTTTGATTGGCACCTTCTTCATCACCTCAGCGGATTCGGCCACCTTCGTGCTGGGGACACTCACCACCAACGGTAGTCTCAACCCACCCAACCGGATCAAATTTACCTGGGGCATTATTCAATCTCTGTCGGCCGCCATCCTCCTGTGGTCCGGGGGCCTCAAAGGCCTGCAAACCGGCGCTATCCTCGCCGCCTTTCCGTTTGTCTTTGTCATCATTATCCTCATCATCTCCCTTCTCAAATCCTTTAAGGAGGAAACGAGGTAGGCTCAACGCGACGAGTCCCATCATCTCTCAAAGGTTGATTTGATCCCAAAAAATCGCTATTACTGCGAGTCCCTTTAAGCCCAAAGGAATATACTTGTCACGGAATGATTAGAGAGGAATAAATGAAGTTAGATGCGCTTCCAAAAGAATTTACACCTTACAAACAGTTAGAAATTGCCACAAACAAATTAATTGATGGTGTGGCATTGGTATCAGTAAATGGGTTTATTCCAGTTTTAATTGGAAAAGGTGAAACTCCGGAGATTTGGGTGACCATTCCTGCGGACCAAAAAGGCGCAGAATGGCGCCCATTAATCAGTAAAAACGAACCGTTGCTTGATGTGATCACGGTCATAGTCAAGGACAAGGTGATCCAGGTAGCCATGTCTGACAACATTGCTCTGGAAGTCAAAGAAATCACAAGCCAGAGTGCGGAAATTACTCAATGTAACCTTCGGCCATTTGGCATTAATGTGTTTTTAGAAGATGACTGCCTGAAAGTCATGACTAACCGGTATTCAGGCAACACCATAACCGGGGCAAAAATATTTATTGATGTGGGGAAAGGATAACCACGGCAAGTAAGCCGACAAAAATTTGATTTCCTGGAAACCTAATTTTAAGGAGGCCCCAATCGGAAGGTGAAGCATGGAAACTTTGGTAAAGTTCTGTAAGCCGGAATACAATATCTTGAACGGGTGCCACACTATCCGATTTGGCACTCTTGAGTACTACCGGGACTTGGATCCTTCTTTTGCAATTGCGGACGAAAATGAAGGAAAGGAAACCACGGGCGTGGGGAGTTTCCTAACCGACACTGCGTCCAGAGAGGCAGTTGATGCCGTACAAGCGGTCTTCCCTTTCCCATTAGGTGAGGGCGTCAGCCTTCAAAACTGTGAGTTGAGAATGACCTTTCCAAATTGCTTCATCTGGTGCTGTTCAAGAGCTGTTAAACCCATCTCCATTGAACAGGGCACTCAATTCGACTTAGAGTATACATCCTTTTATGAAATTAACGATGTGGGTCGTTTCTGTAGGCGACTCGGGGAGCTGCTTATTAATTCCCTCTCCAGTAGCGAATTTGCTAATAAGGCCAAAAACTTTCTTCAAGGGCTTCCTGCATCTGAGCAAAGGGTCAATCTTAATATAGTCCATCACGATGTGATTTATGTTGAGGAAAAAAGATCAGTAATCGACGAAGGCCAAATACACTCATATACAGAAAATAACCTGTTACCCATTAATCCTCTTTTTAGACCTCTATTCGTTAAGCCCAAAAAGTATGAAAAAGATCACGAATACCGATTTGTGTGTGTGTTTTCCCATGAGCGATACGGAATACTCGAGGCTCGGAAGGATCCTGTGGACCGACGAATCGATCCAGTTAGCCGAACTCTTATCGACCAAACATTAGCCTCCAACTATGTCTAATAAGTTACATGTTGAAAATCTGACGAAAATTTTTCATTTCCCCTTTCTCTTAGCAGTATTCTTTCCGGAAATCGCAGTTCCTTCGATTCAGCTCAGGACAGGCCTCTTTTTTAGAAGGGACATGAAATGGCGCTAGAAATGCTGGTGGGATTACATGTCGTGAACCAAGAGGGCTATCAATCGTATCGGAACGATTTGTCCTCTATAAATTTAGGACTCATTGTTTCCGCAGACTTCCCTGGCCTTGTGGTGTAGCCGAGCAGTGCGGCCGACACCGGAGAAAAGGCGCGCATTGTTCGAGCGCAGCGAGTTTGCGCGCTGCCGGTGTCGGCGAACCGCACAGGGGACCCGAAGGGCCACGCCACGGCCAACATGGTTTTGGCTACTTTTGCCGAAACAAAAGTGGCTCGGCTGCCAGGCAGTATCACAGCTTTTTTAAATCATTCCATTGGTGGAATTGTGTGCCCGAACATAACGGAATTTATTTGGGAGATCTTGAGGGCTTCATCTAGCTGTGTGACTTCCATATTCTAGACTTGCACCATCTCACCTTTATTGTCAGAATGGCGATAGGACGCATTGTCGGAATTCGGCACTGATTCCAGCAGCTGGCTTTATGGAAGAAGAGAAAGCATTGGCACCCTTACAAGTATAAGGCTTAACCTGAAAGGAACCATCATGACTGAACCTGACACGAATCTCCCACATATCACCACAACCGAAACCCTGGTGAGATTTTATGTCCTCCTCTCCCAATACATCGATCGATGCCTGGATGAGGCCGCCAAACGCTCACTCCCGGAGGGAGAATTTCAAAAACATCTGGCCGAGACTCACACGCAGGTGACGGAGCTTCTCACGACCAACCGGGTGGTTAAGAACAAAGCCGAGGCGGAATTTCAACGGATCACGACCCTCTGTGAACAGTTTTTGAAAACCCCAAACGATCAGACCATTAAAAGTAGTCTGCACCACGAGCATGATGTCCTGAGAATAAAAATGTTAGCGTTAAGCGACCTTCTAGCGGTGTTTCGATCGGTGTAGCATATTCGTCCACCCGCAACCGACGACCTTTCTCCTGCCTCATTGACCGCCCAAAAAATCGTGTGGTAACGTCGACTTTCGGGTTTTCCCTAATGGTAGGGGAACCAGTGAAGCCCAAATTTCTCCACTTGGAACAGACATGGTCGACTCGGTCGCCGAACATATTTCTGCCCTGGACGACGAGGATTGGGGGGTGCGCGAAGACGCCGCGGTAGCCCTCGGACGTCTTGGCGATCCCCGCGGCGTTCAACCATTGATTCGGACGCTTCGTGACTCGGATCGAGCCGTGCGGGAGGCTGCAACTGCAGCCCTAAAAGCGCTTGGCGAACCGGCCATTCTCTCATTAGGGTTTTGCCTTCAGGATCTGAATCCTCAGGTGCAGGAATCGGCCGCGTGCATCCTGGCCGATATTGCCAACGAACAGGTCTTAGATCCCTTGCTGTCCGCGGCATTAAGTCCTAACTGGATTGTGCGCATGTCGGCAGCCAAAGGCCTTAGTCGCATTCAGAATTCCCTTGCCATTGATACGTTAATTTTGCTTCTCCAGGATAAAGTGCCCGCCGTGCGGGAGGAAGCGGGACGGGCCATACAGGCCATCGGCAATACCAGCATTCCAAAATTGTTGGAAAAATTAAAGGATCAAAACTGGAAAATCCGGTTGCGGGCGGTGGAAGCGTTAACCCTGTTGAAACCCCTGGAAGCGGTAGGACATCTGATGATTCTGGTTCTCGAAGATTCCGATACTGCCGTGCGCCAAGACGCCGTGCGAGCACTTGGACAGATTGGGGATCCCCGGGCCATTCCTTTATTGCTATCGTCCCTTGCCCTCGAAACGCCATCACTCAAATTGCCGTCGATTGAAGCACTTGGCCAGCTCAGATCCACCGAAGCCATTCCCATGTTAATCGCCTTGGTCAACTCGCTACCCAAGGAAGCCTACGAAGACCGCATGGAAGGATGCACCGACCCTCAATATAAAAAAGATCTCCCTCCCTTGGAAGCCGCCATCAGGGCCCTGGGGAAAATTCGCGACCCACAGGCTGTTCCAGCCCTTATCCAGGCGCTGCAGAGTACGCTCTTGCGGACGGAAGCTGCTGAGGCCCTCACGCAGTTTGGCCAGACAGCCGTGAATCCATTGCTAAAGCTCTTAAAAACGACCAAGAATGACAATCTCCGTCGTCATGTGTTGGAATCCCTTTCTCACCTTGGCTGGAGGCCGGGACAGATACGTATCTAGCGGAAAGACCTGACGATGCCGAAAGAAACATTCGAGACCATCATTTCTGAACTGGATCATGAGGAAGATTGGCGCCGAATGCGGGCCACCTCCACCTGCATGAAAGGTGGGCCCAAGGCCGTCGAAGCCATCATTCAAGCCATGGCAACGGGCTCTTCTCACTACAAGGTGGAAGCGGCAAAAATGTTAGCCCGCCTACGGGATCCCCGAGCCGGTCAGGCCCTTGCCCATGTCCTGAAGGATGAGGATGAACAGGTAAAACAGGCAGCTGTGGATGCCTTGGAGCATATGGCTGGCATTTTGGACGAAGCCACCGCCTCTGCACTCTTAGAATATTTACGTGACGATACGCTCCAGGAAAAAGTCACGGCCCTACTTGGTGTGATTCCCACCTCGATCGGCCCTCTGTCGGAACGGCTCAAAGATCCCGATCCGGCCATCCGTCTCCGGGCCGCAGAGATTCTCGCCCACCTCCTTGATCCTCGATCGGCAAATGCGTTTGTTGATGCCATGTCCGACCCCGATCTTCGTGACTTGGCCACCGATACGTTGCGGAAATTGGGTGCGATTCGTGACCGTGTCGATCAAACGATGAACGACCTCCGGGCTGTGGACGAATCCGAGTTAAAAGAAGGCGTCCGGCAGGAAGCGGTTATTCAACTGCATCGTATTGGACGACCAATCGTGGAAATTCTGATTGAATACCTGGAAGACGATGACTGGGTGGTTCGGGAAGCCGCCGCTGACACCCTTGGCAAAATTGGCGATATTCGCGCGGTGGAACCGCTGATGGTCCGGCTCCGGTCTGACAAAGACACAGGGGTGAAAGAACATGCGCTGAAATCCCTTGGGCTCATCGGCGACCCACGGCCGGTAGAATTATTCATTGAAGCCATTCCTATTCGCCCTCTTCGCATACTCGCTGTCGAAGCTCTGGAGAAAGTGAAAGATATCGAGGTCCTGAGGCCCCATATGGAATTATTTGCCCGATTGAAAAACGACCGGGATGGCTTAATTTCCTATAATTCCGGTGTCATCCTTGACAAACTCGAGGCTGCCACTGCACAAATGAACATGGCTGAAGAGACCTGGGCCGCAAAGGAATAAAGGAGTGATGACCCATGACGGAAGGTAACCACGTAGACCCCTTATTGTCGGCGCTTCGCGATGACAATGAAGCCCTTCGAAATCATGCCGCTTCTAGACTCGGGGAAGCCGGGTCAGAAGCAATCCCCAAGCTCATTAATATGTTTCTGGAAGACGATTGTGTGGTGCGTGAGGCAGCCACCAGTGCGTTGGTTCAAATTGGAGAACCGGCCGTGGATCCCCTGATCGAGGCGTTAAAAGATGATGAGGAATGGTCTGTCCGGGAACAGGCAGCGACCGCTCTCGGGAAACTCCGGGCAATGAAATCGGTGGAACCTTTAATACAAGCTCTCCGTCTTGATAAAGACGGAGGCGTGCGCACGGCCGCCATCTGGGCATTGGAACGCATTGGCCATCCTGATGCCGTTCCCGCCTTGGTGGATGCTTTGATGGACGCGACTCTTCGTGAGGATGCCGCAAGAGTCTTAAAAAAACTGGGGGATTCCCGCGCGACTGATGCTCTGGTTGAGGGCTTACAGGCCTCAAACTGGATTGTGCGCCGGCACGCGGCAGAGGCGTTAGGGAAAATTGGCGATCCTCGCGGTTTAGATCCTTTAATTCATGCTCTGGCCGATGAGGACTGGTTGGTCCGTCGTAATGCTGCAGAATCACTGGCTCGCTTCAAGGATAGTCGGGCCATCGACCCCTTGGTCCCCTTGCTCGAAGATGAAAATGAAATGGTTCGGGACACTGCCGAAGGTGCTCTGGCAAGCTTGGGATGGACACCGGATTCTTCACATTCATAGTTCATGGCAATCAATGCTCTTTTGACTTTTTTTTAACTCTTACTAAGGACACTGACACATTATGGCTAACGAAGCACCCGCAAAACTCATTTCAATCGGGCCCAAGAGTGGCACGAAAAAAGATGGGTTTAATCTTGTGACCGAAAACGTCACCGCGATCAATCTTGAGACAAAACAAATTGAGGTCGAACTCCTGGCATACGATGGAAAGACCGTTCTGATGGATGTCAGTGAAGAGGCTGCCGAAGACCTCCAAAAGATCAAAATCGGTGACGGGGCGACTCTTCGCGTCGTGGAAGAAGACGGCAAACGAATCGTCAAAAGCTTTCGCATCCGCTCGAAGGACCCCAATATTCAACGAGCCGATGCTGCGCTGCAGGATCTTACCGATACGCACTGGCTCAATCGCAAGCATGCCATTGAAGTGCTTGGCGAACTCCGGGTTGAAGCAGCCGTAAAACCATTGGTGGAAATGCTCAGTGATGAAGTCGGTGACGTCCGGCAGCGTGCCTATGAGGCCTTGATAAAAATAGGTGCACCCTGTGTCCCTGATGTCATACCTCTTTTGGTTTCTGAAGATGATGACCTTCGACAATCGGCAACCGAAATTCTTCGAAAGATTGGGAAACCCGCAGTGGAGCCTTTGGCACTGGCATTAGGCGAGGCTGATGAAAGACTTCAAAAACGCATAATGAAGGTGTTGGACCGCATGGGCTATAAACGCAAATAGGATACCCGGCAGGATACACCAAAAGCCGACCATCTATCGCACACAAGACCCAGAAGGCCATTGGGACGCGTCTTTATCCCTAATCCTTAATTTTGGTGGAGGTTTGCGAATTAAGGCTAGGCTTCGAGCAAGAGCCATGCCTTTCGATTCTTAGCTTTTTTGAGAAGGATGGGTTCCCACGGTTTTTCGACCCACCGAAAGATAGTAAAATCCCTGATCTTCCATGCGTTGCGGTTCATAGACATTGCGAAGATCAATGAAAATCCGTGACTTCACCGCGGCCCGAACCCGGTCAAAATCCAAATTTCTAAATTGGTTCCATTCCGTAACCAACAGCACGGCATCGGCCCCTTCTATTGTTTGATAGGCATCCTGACAGGGGACCATGGTTGGTAATAGCTTCATCGATACCTCCAAGGCCTCCGGATCGTAGGCCCGCACGCTCCCGCCCGCTTTCATGATCTGCTCTGCCAGGAATAAAGCTGGTGAATCCCGGATATCGTCCGTGTTAGGTTTAAAAGCCAATCCGAGTATGGCAATGGTTTTTCCGCGTAACTCCCCGACCGCTTCTCGAATTTTCTCCATCATCCGGACTCGCTGATCGTCATTCACTCGTTTGGTGGCCTTGGCTATGGTCATTTCATAGCCATTTTCATTTCCGATATTGATTAACGCGGCAGTATCTTTTCCAAAACACGACCCTCCATAACCCGGACCTGCATGCAGAAACTTCGACCCGATTCGTTTGTCTAATCCCATCCCCTTGGCCACCATCTGCACATCGGCTCCAACCCGTTCGCAGAGGTTGGCCATTTCATTAATAAATGAGATTTTTGTGGCCAAAAACACATTCGAGGCGTATTTGATCATTTCTGCGGTTGGAATATCGGTAATCACAATGGGCGTTTCAAGGATATACAAGGGACGGTATAAATCTTTCATAATCGCCACCGATTCCGGACTGTCGGCTCCAATTACCACACGATTGGGCCGCATGAAATCCTCAATTGCCGATCCTTCCCGAAGAAATTCAGGATTCGAGACCACGCCAAAACTACAGGCCGTTTCCTGATTCGCCTGAATAATCGATCGAATACGTTTGGCCGTTCCAACCGGCACGGTGGATTTGGTCACAACCACTTTATATCCTGTCATCCGGGTCCCCACATTTTTGGCCACTTCATCGATAAAAGACAGATCGGCAGACCCGTCCTCACGGGAAGGGGTTCCCACGGCAATAAAAATGACAAGGGCTTCATCGACGGCTTTATGTAAATCGGTGGTAAATCGAAGACGCCCGGCCGTCAGATTTTTGGTCACGAGTTCGGAAAGGCCTGGCTCAAAAAATGGCACCTTGCCTTTTTCTAAATCCGCAATTCGTTTGGCATCGGTGTCCATACACAGCACATTCAAGCCAAATTCCGCAAAACAAGCCCCTGTGACCAATCCAACGTACCCCGTTCCTATCACACTGACATACATGAAATTATCCCCCTTGATCTCAATATAATATATATTATCCCCATTTTACTCGGTTAAAACCTTATTGCACTTAAAAAAGAACGAAACAGTATACCCTATTCAATGTTGCTTGACAGCCTCCAGGGTGCCAACTAGAATCAGTTCAAAGTTTCCAATAGAGCGGGAATAGCTCAGTGGTAGAGCATCGCCTTGCCAAGGCGAGGGTCGGGGGTTCAAATCCCCTTTCCCGCTCCAATTCAAGCGGGTCCTTTCCGAATTAGAAGTACCTCTCTCCTTCGCCCTTTACTTGCCTGGCTGCTGCGGCTCAACCTTTATATTCATACCGTCTAGCGGCTCCCACAGACATTCCTCCTTGGTTGGCCCGGGAATTTTGACCAATATTTCTAAGTCCTCATTCAAATCTTTGAGAAAATCTTTCATTTGGCCGACTGTCATGGTTCGTGCCTTTCTAAAAAAATTGTTATTTCCTGCGCTGCCCTCTTAGAGCAATTCAATTCTTTTCTACTTCTACATTTAAAATAGTTAGGCTCTGACGGGTCAGATAGATGAAATTTTTCACTATTTGACGCATATTGGGAAGAATTTTTTTCTTCCCTTCAATGGGTCACCAAAATCACCCACCACGGCGTGGATTCTTCATGCATCCGTGAAAACTGCCGTGCCGTAAAACTGCTGGGGACGCCTTCCAACACTGCTCCACGTCGAATTTCCACGTACCTGAACCGGCAAGACATCTGCACATCTTCCTTTTTCGAACCCACAAAAGGCATAGGATCTCGCAGAGTGGCCACCCGGGATAGGTCTTTTCTCTCCCCGACAGCCATGGTGGACAACTCCTCATAGACCTTCCCGAAAATTTCCGGAAGGAGGGCTTTGGTAAAAACCTCATTTCTTGGGCGAAATCGATCATCGTCCAGCAACTGGCTGAGCATCTCCCAAAAAACCTCATTATCGATAGCCGAAAAAACGCTTACCCTGCTTCGTTCGGCCATGAATCCTAACAGCGCCAGGGGACCCAGAATGTCAAATTTCCAATCGGGGAAGGTTAATGTGCGCCCCTGGTGAGAGACCTCTAAAACGGGTTCACCTTCATAGCGACTCTGATGATAATTTCCCCGGCTGGATTGGAGATGAGCATGGATAATTTCAGGAGCCACTCGACTTGGTTCATATGCGAAGGTGGGATTGGCTGGAGCATGGCAGGTGCTGACCGTGTAACGGGGCAACCGCCCTTTGCTCTTCGCAAACGTTTCCAGGCCGATGCCTCCCCAAAATTTAAAGCGTAATTCCTCGGGCGGGTAATTCTGTAAATATCGCTCACGATCCGGATTTTTGTGATAGACGCCGCCCACCCGAGATCCCGGCATCAACCGATCAAACGCATGCAAGGTCAGAGAAGTACGTTGTGTCCGTAAATACGGGAGATAGTGATCTACCAATTCCTGCTCAAAGGACAAATCTCCAGCCCCGACATCTAATAGGGAGGGTGTGGCCGTGTGCCGTAACGCATCATAGGGATTTGAGACATTCCGAATTATTTCCTCCAATTGAGCCCCGGACAGCCCTTCCGGATCTTCCTTGCTTCCGCCATCGGCTAAGAGTCCCCATACCATGAGCGCACGCACTGCTTTGGAAGGGGGAAAGCCGGTTAATTCTTTGAGTACCTTGTTTCCCTCTTTGTTTCCAGTGGATTTGGAGAATTGTTGCAGGGCATCCCCTAATCGATCGCGAAGTGATGAATCAAGAGAGGACTGTTGTATATGTTGAAGTAGTGCGGGCAGCATGGTTTGAAAGGTTTCAGGAGCCATGCATTTCCTACTTGCCTCCCAGTGGTGTGGAAAGGATTCCCGACTGACCCTGATTGTCTCCCGAAATGCTGCCAACCCGATTTTTTGATCATCCATGACGTGTCATCCCTTATGGAAGTGTTGAAAAAGGCCAATTATTTGAATTTTTCAACCGCCCCCTTCTGACAGTCCCCTCATACAGTCCCCTCATCCGATTCTTCACGCACCTTAGCCGCTCTGAATATTCTGAAACAACCGAATGGCTTCCGAAATATTGCCCAAAAGAGAGAACTATGCTACACCTTGGCTCGTTATGATCACCCATTATTTCCCTCGTGCGAAACAACACTTCCTCTCCCTACTCCTGGGAATCATGGTGATGAGCGCTAACGCCGGATGTGCGACGTCACAAGCCAATCCGACGATATTTGCAGTCAATCACATTTACGGTGTCTCCCGGCAGCAGGTCACCACATTCGACGATCTGCTCCCTCAACTATTAGCCGCCGATGTGATTTATATCGGCGAAGAACATTATACCCCTTCACACCTTGAGGCAGCCCAGACAATCTTGAATGCCCTCCTGGCCCATGACCGGCACCCGGCGCTGGCCATGGAAATGTTTAGTTGGGATGGACAATCCGGGCTAAACCGGTACATCCAAGAATCCGAATTTACGACCGAACAACTGATAAAGGACTCACAATGGAACACGAATTGGGGTGGGGATTTTGCCGATTATCAACCATTGGTGACCTTTGCTAAATCGCATAAACTCAAAATTTTTGGCCTCAACCCACCACGCCCCCTTGTTCGCTTGGTCGCGACGAAGGGATTAACCGAAGCCTTGCAAGAGCCGGAAATGAAAAACTGGCCAATTCAAGAAATCGTGACCGATAATCCCGCATATGAGCAATTGATCTTTGAACAAATTGAAGCGTGCCATCCTGGCTTGCCAAAGCACGTGTATCGCCGAATCTTCGAAGCCTCCATCTTCCGGGATGAAGGCATGGCTCAGATTATCGCCAATTACCTCAGCACGCGATCCCGGACTGACGGACCGCTGGTGAGCTACACGGGCGGCGGTCATATTCAGTATAAAATCCCTGTCCCTAAGCGAGTTGAACGAAAGCATCCCGGCGTCAAATCCATTACCATTTATCTCGAGGCCTGGGATCCCTCCAAAGAACAGGAGGTTCGTTCGGAGATGCAAACCGGCATTGCCGATTTTCTCTGGCTTACCCCTTTGGGCCCCAAAGGCCTTCAGCCCCGTTGCGGCTAACAGTATGTAATCACCCAATTTCTTGAAAAATGAAGGAGAACCAAGCACATGGGCGACCCGATTATCATTGCACAACGAATCCCCTACGTCCTGGACATGGAACCGGGAACCTATTATTGGTGCCGATGTGGACGATCAAAAACCCAGCCGTTTTGTGATGGGTCCCACACCGGAACCGAATTCTCCCCAATCGAGGTGGAACTCAAAGAACCACAAAAGGTGGCTTGGTGCGGGTGCAAGCACAGCAAAAAATCCCCATTCTGCGACGGCACACATTCCAGACTGGAGTCGTAAAATACGGCCCTCGGCCCATTGAATTCAGCCAGACTTTTTAAACAATCGAGTTGGCCCTATTTTCCCCTGCATGTAGCCCATAATATCGAGGTCATCGCTTGCTACCCATACTCAATACTTCATTCCAAGTTTATGTATTATAAACTAGTATGAAAATTCTAATTATAATTTACTATTCAATGGCTTGCATCACGGAAATAAAATTTACTACAATCCCCAACGATTGTGGGTAGCTGTTCTTGTGATTGGAACGCTATCCCAAAAATAAAGTTGTGTAAGATATTTTCAATGTCCGAAAGTGAGGATTTTCGTATGAGGCGGATTACTAGCTTTCTGAGTGCTTTTCTTGTATTAGCCGCAAACCCAGTCTTTGCCAATGAACCAGGCGGAGGATATGAAGGGATTACGGCCATGTACTATGGAATGATCGGAGTTATCCTGGCTTATGGGGTCTATGACATTTTCTTCAAAAAGTCATAACGCCTCCCGCATTCCGTAACGCACCATTTAGAGAATTCCCCTTCTTACCCCTTCCCAATTCACGGGGAGGGGTGATATCTACTCCATGGCCGGGTGACCCGTTCCATTTGTGAGTAAAGGCTCCAATGTTTGAAAAACATTCTGAGCCACAATGGTATAGCCTTCTGCCGTAGGATGAACTCCATCCGCCTGATTTAAACCAGGTTGAGCAGCCACTCCTTCTAATAAAAATGGAATCAGTGGAAGACTCAATTCCTTGGCCAGCCGTTTATACATGTCGAAAAACTCTCCCGTGTAGGCTTCGCCATAATTTGGCGGAATGCGCATACCCGCTAAAATGACCATCACCCCTGCATTCTTGAACCGGTCAATGATGCTACGAAGATTTGCATAGGTCTGTTCCAGCGGTAAGCCCCGGAGACCATCATTCACTCCCAATTCTAAGATGACAACCGTCGGCTGATTTTTTAAAATCCACTCTACCCGTCGCAATCCTCCCGCTGAGGTGTCTCCGCTAACCCCCGCATTAACCACCTCATAGTGAAATCCACGTTCCTGTAAATGTTTTTCCAATTGAGCCGGATAGGACTCCTCCGATGACACACCCAATCCAGCCGTTAAGCTATCACCAAAGGCTACGATTTTAGGCAGGGTTTTGTTCTTTCGCACCAATGGCCCGGATAAAGACGTTTCGACCGGAATTTGGTCACGAGAGTCTGACAAGTCGGAACTGGGATTCATGGACTCTGATAGACCGGGTGAGGCACTCTCTTCAGGACCACACCCCCAGATACCCAGACAGAAGAATACGAGGACTGATAGGATACATGTATGCATAATAGCTGGGTAAGATTTCCTAACTTTATTATTCACCATTTGAACCCGTTTGTGTAATCAACGTGAAGGTTCCTTCATTCTCTACGTCGCTTTCGCCCTCTTTGACCTCCCAAACTCCAATATCCCGGCTTCTCATTTCCGTCAATCATCTTGGAATGCAGCTTCGGGCGGGCACCCAGGTCGTGAAGATTTTACAGGACATTTCCTTCGAGGTCTTTACTAATCAGGTGGTGGCTATTGTCGGACCGTCTGGAAGCGGTAAATCAACTCTCCTGGGATTGCTTGCAGGCCTCGACCGACCAACACAGGGGTCTATCCGCATTCACCAGACCGACATCACGACCTTAAGCGAGACCGAAATGGCGCACTTTCGACGCAAGCACATCGGCTATGTGTTTCAAGCCTTTCATCTCATTCCCACTTTGACGGCACTGGAAAATGTGGCACTACCTTTAGAATTGCAAGGAATAACCACGGGCACATTACGAGCCAAAACCCTTTTACAATCCGTCGGATTAGAACATCGTCTTCACCATTATCCCGTTCAACTCTCTGGTGGCGAACAGCAACGAGTGGCCTTGGCCCGAGCCTTTATTGTCCGCCCTCCCCTTCTGCTTGCCGACGAACCCACCGGCAATCTGGATAGCTCAACCGGTGCCATGGTCATTGATCTGCTGTGGGAACTTCATCAGCAACACGGCAGCACTCTCGTCCTAGTCACTCACGACATGTCATTGGCCGCTCGCGCACAACGTATCCTAACCTTGCGGGATGGAGCAATGGTGAACGAGACGGCCCCTCCGCTGTTATCCTCCGGCTCAGAGACATGATTTCCGTTTCTGTCAAACTCTCCTGGCGGGAAATCCAGAGCGCCTGGTCTCGTTTCCTCTTTTTATTTCTCTGCATTGCACTCGGTGTCGGCGCCATTGTGGCAGTGGACCTGTTTGCCGTGAATGTCGCACAAGTCATTCTGGGGGACACCCGTGCTCTGTTAGGCGGTGATGTCGAGCTATCATGGCGGCGGGCGATTTCAGACAAGGGCCGTCAGGTGCTGGACTCCCTCACTGAACGTGACATCGTTCTCTCCCATGTGACTGAAATCGCCGCAATGGCGACGGTGAACAATCCTGGCTCCCAAGCGCCCCTCCCCCAAATGGCTTCTCAATTGGTAGAACTCAAGGCCATCGATTCGACCTATCCTCTCTATGGTCGGTTGGTAGCGGAGCCTGATCTCCCGACAGCGCAACTGCTGGATTCGATTCAATCCGGTTGTGGTCGTACGCCGTGCTTTGGAGCACTTGTCCAGGAATCCCTGCTGATCCGGCTCAATCTGACCGTTGGCAGCGAGCTGCAGATTGGCCAAGGAAACTTTCTTATTACCGCCGTACTAAAAAAAGAACCCGACAAAATTGCCAATGGATTTAGTTTGGGCCCCCGGGTCATGATTTCCCAGGACGCGCTCAAGGCCACCGCATTGATCCAGACCGGAAGCCGAATTCAGGAACGCTATCGTCTGTCCATATCCAACTCCACCTCTCTTGAGCTCTTGATGGGTGAGTTACGCGGGCGCCTCAGCCAGGAAGGGGCCCAGGTCACCTCATTTCGCGATGCCCAGCCACGACTCCGCCGGTTCCTTGACCAATTAAATCTCTATCTTGGGCTTATCGGGTTTACGATCTTATTGGTCGGTGGGATCGGAGTAGCTTGCACGATTCAAGGCTTCCTCACACAAAAAATACCCATTATTGCCACACTCAAAACACTGGGAGCGGATTCTTCACAAATCATTCGCCTCTACCTCACGCAAAGCCTCATCCTGGGAGGGATCGGTAGTCTTCTTGGGGTCATAGTGGGCGTAGTGCTCCATCGAGGCTTACCGCTATTGCTTCAAGGCATTATCCCTGAAACCATGCACATGAATCCCACTGTTGCTCCTATCCTGCGTGGGATCGTTCTCGGCATCCTCACCACGCTGGCCTTCTCACTCTGGCCTCTGTTGGCCATCCGTCATGTCTCTCCGGCATTGGTGTATCGACAAGCAGTAAACCACTCTCAAGCTATGGCCAGCACCCAATCCAGATTAACCCGATGGCGAACCATCCTGAAGCATTGGTGGAATGACCGGGCACAGGTCGTGGTCAGCATCAGCATGATGGTGGGCGTGACCGGCCTGGCTATGTGGCAAGCCCACTCACTGACTCTCGGTTTATTTTTTTCCGTTGCCTGTGCGGTGGCAGTTCTCCTCCTCATCGGAGGCACTGGAGTGCTCTATAGCGTTCTCCGGCATGTGCCGATTCCTCAACGGTATTTGTTGCGTCATGCGGTGAGGAATCTGCAACGGCCTGGAAATTTCACCAAAGCCATGACGTTGGCCATTGGAATTGGTGTCATGCTTTTAACCACGCTAACCATTGTGCAACGATCCTTACTTGATCTGATAGGAAACCAGATACCCTCCCAGGCTCCTTCGTTTTTTTTCATAGACATCCAACCGGACCAACATACCCAATTTGTGGACGTGCTCCAACAACAATTCCCGGATTCACCGTATAATTTGGTTCCTGTCGTGAGGTCTCGTCTCACGGCCATCAACGGAAAACCCATCGATCCTGAAGAGCATAAAGGCCAACGAAACGGATGGTATTTCACCAGGGAATACGTCTTGACGACATCCCGGGATCTTCCAAAAGATAACGTCCTCACCGAGGGGCAATGGTGGGATCACGCCAAGCAACCAGGCTCGGATGAAGCAATGAGAACGCCTTCAGATTTCCCCCTGGTCTCAGTGGAGGAAGACGCCGCAAAAAACCTGGGGCTCACCCTGGGCTCAACCCTGACGTTGGACATTCAAGGGGTGCCACTTGTCGCAAAAGTGAGCAGTCTTCGGCAGGTCGATTGGGGAAGTTTTTCCATAAATTTTTTCATGATCCTTCAGCCCGGCTCTTTTGACGGCGCCCCGTTCACCTACATCGCCACAACCAGAGTGCCCACAACCCTCGAGATCCCCTTACAGCAAGCCATTGTCGCCGCCCTGCCCAATGTGACAGCCATTAAGGTGGGAGATGTGCTGGAGAGTATTAGTCGGATCTTTCGCCAATTGGCCCTGGGAATCCAAGCCTTGGCCCTTCTCTGTCTGGTCACCGGCGCCATAGTCATGATTACGGCGATTTCAATCAACCGGTACCGGCGTCTTCATGAATTGGCAATCGTGAAAGCCCTGGGAGCAAGTCGCGGGCTACTAGTATTTTCGCTGGGGGTGGAATTCGGTGTCATTGGAGCCTTTGCAGGATTGGTTGGACTTGGATTGGGGTGCCTCCTCTCCTGGTCTCTCCTGTACTTCTTTTTTGACCTCACCTGGACCTTCGATCTCATCATATTGAGCACAGGTTTGCTGTTGACAATTCTGCTATGCCTCGCGACAGGCTTTCTCGGAACTTACCGGTTGCTGGGCTTTCCTCCTCTGTCCGTCCTCCGTCAAGAATAGTCAGGGGCTGTTGAAAAAGTCCGCCAACTGCGTTCTCAGCCCTTTGTCGTGTTCACGTAACAACCGACAACATGTACGTTCCACGCGCCAAATGGCCTGCGGACTTGCTGGCCGAATCTTTTTGAACAGCCCCCAAGAAGATGCCGGCATTTCCTCATCCCGATGAACCAAGATTAACTGACCGTGTGCAAATTTCGAATGTTCAACAAGCCTCTTTCGCCAAAGCCCAATCCCTGAACCTCACAAGTGCCCATTTAATCCTTGATCCCCTCCCCGATGTTATCCATTTAGATACAGACTGTATGCTGTTGAATAACAACCTGTCCCACAACTGATGGCCTAATACCTCAGCCTCTTTACATTTTTTAAAGAATTTCAAAACCCATTATAAAAATTTTTCCCTCCATTCAACAGTATTTCAAGGAGTTATATGCATGAGATCCATAAAGGATCATTTTATTCCATTTTGGGTACGTTCTTTGCTTTTTAAAATGGCAAACCTCAAAAATTTTGAGAAAAGCCATGGAAATTATTTTAGCCATCTGTGTCACGGGTCTTGGAATCTTCGGAGGAATGCTCGTCATTTGGAATGGTCAGAACCCTGTCCCTTCTAAGGCACCTGGCACTTCCCATACACGTTAGAGAGATGGCCAAAACAACACAGATCTGTGCGTACCCGAGAGTTGTTCATGAGCCTTCTTTGAGTGATGTTACCAACGGCGAATCAACCTTGAAGGGGCTCGATCCATCAGGATGGTGGATTCAGTCATAGGGTAAAAAGGAGACCTTGATGTCAAAAAACATACTCATTATTGATGATGATGAAATGAGTCGCAGATTGCTCCGGATGGTCCTGGAATATGATGGATGTCAGTGCGTGGAAGCCGAAAACGGAGCCAAAGGGTTATCACTGCTTGAATCAAAATCATTTGACGTTGTGATTCTGGATAATGCGATGCCCGTCATGACCGGCATGGATTTTTTGGACCAATTACGGCATATTCCACACAAACCGGACATCCCTATCATTATGGTGACCGGTTTCCTCAACGCCGTCGTCCGCGAAAACGCCACCCGCTTAGGAGCCTATGCGATTATTGGTAAACCGTACGATTTTGGGGAATTACGGGCCATTGTCACTCAATTATGTCCTTCTGCCGGTTCCCCACAACCCCATTCCTTCGTGGTGGCCAACATGTCCCAAACTTATAGTCCCCCTCCGGCCTGAGCTAGGGATGAAGGAATCATTCCTTAAAAAAAAGCGGGCTCCAGGGCTATTGTCCAAATAACTGTTTCAGAACGTCCGCTCCGTCTTGTAAGAGTTGCTGTAATTCCTGTTCATCCCCCTGTAAGACTTTCTCAATCCTCCGCTCCACATTCGCTTTGACCTGCTGCCCAAAGGATTGCGTATCCAACTGCAGTAGCGGTTTCTGAACGGTTCCCATTACCGTAAAAGGCAGCACCAACCTTCCCTGATGCCACGCCACTTTGGCCATCGGAAACCGCTGAATAATCCGGTCGCCGATCGTCCGTGAAACGGCCAGATTGCCTTGCAGATTCAACGATTCATCAAAGGCGAGACTTCCCACCCCTGTCATCGAGAAATCTGGGGCCTCAACGTTCAATTGCCGAATCACCAGTCCCTTGCCTTCCAGTTCCACGTTGGTATCAATCAAAGAAAATTTCGTCGCACCGGTGGATTCCTCCAGAAGGTCCGGTAGCTGAAGGGCATCTTCAATCCCCTGCATGACATCAAATCCAACTAATTGCCCATCCCGAATCATCAATCGGATTGGTCCGGTCATCTTTGACGGCCCGGATGGCGAGTGTGCCGCTCGCGCCACGATCCAATGCAATTCTCCCACACCGGTCAACCGGTGGGAGGAAGACCGTAAGGCCTGCATCATTGATTCAACCGAAAAATTCGTCAAGGTTCCCTGGAACGAGAGCAGGGGAACAGCTGGGGTCCCGTCCCATCTTCCATGCGCCTCAAGATTTCCCCCAAACGCTTGGGCCTTGAGGAACACCAGGTCCACCCTTGGCCCTTGGCTTACGGTTTCAAAACGAATCTGCTCCAGTGAAAACGGGCGTTGCACGGAAAGCACCCAGGGAAAATCTTCTGAGGACAGAGTAGGGGCCTCACCGGATAAAATCAGACGGCCAGGCGTACCTTGACCCGAAAGATGAATGGTCGCCTCACCCGTTTGGAGTTCAACGGTCAACGGATCAATCCTCACTCCTGTGAAAGGTTTCGGTGATTCCTTGGAGATCAGAGATGCCATCAGATGAGCCTGAAGGTCCTTGACGAACACAGGTTTGTCCAACGCTATATTCAGGGGCATGTCATCCGTCGATAGGTCTGAAATCTGCACGTCTAACTCAAGTCTTCCATCCATCACTTGGCCCTGTGCGGTTCCCTCTACCCTGCCTATGCTGCCCGCGAGATCAATCATCGGAAGATCAAAAGTGGATTGAAGGGGACCAAATCGCCCGGTCATCTCCAATGGAAGCTGATTGGGCATCACCATACCCTTCAGGTGCAGGCTCGCCGTCTGACCTAATTGAACGGAATCCGTGACCAACTCCAGTTGCTCAAGGTGGTAGGACCGGAAGGGTTCTTTGGCACGATCCTCATACTGAAGAGTCCCTCCAGTCATGGAGAACCGCTCCACTGCAAACACACCGAATAAGGGCTTGAGAGCATTGGCTGGATTCGAACCCGCCTTCTCAGGCGAATGGAGAGCGGGATCTTTTCCGACAGTGGCCATATTCAATGCCCCATCATGCCTGCGGATGATGTGAACTGTCGGATCCTGAAGACGCACGTGTTCAACCTGAATATGCCTGCGCAGCAGTGGGAGCCATTGAATCTCCACCTCAACCGAAGGAATCGTGACAAACGCCTGAGGACTGAACGCCGGATCATCTCCAATCGTCATGCCCTGCATCCGAACACCCAGTTGAGGAAAAAGCGTTAAACGGACATCCTGAATTTCCACCGGACGATGAAGAGCCTGCTCCAGAACAGGAAGATACCGATCCCGGTACCGATTCAAATCCAGCAAAACCAGAAGGAACAGGATGGCCACAAACACTAGAACAATGATCAGAGCAAGACCTACCATGATTTTTCGTCTCACAGACACATGCTCCCTTTCCAAGCCAGATGATTGAGGATTCTACCATGTCCCATCCCTTGGTTAAGAAATTTTCCTGGGAAGTCGACACCTCAAGGGCTATCAGGTATCTTCAGTGGGCCAACAATCGCACAAAAAGGATATTTTCCCGTGAACACCGTGAGTGAACCAGTTTCCCCTCTCCCGATTCGTCATGTCGTGTTAGTCGATGCCTCAGGATTTATTTTCAGAGCATTTCATGCCATCAAGATTTTGAACAGTCCGAATGGCACTCCCGTCAACGCCGTCTATGGATTCATTACCATGTTGATGAAACTCCTGGACGATATGCAACCGGACCACATCGCCATCATCTTTGACTCCGCACGCAAAACCTTTCGAAACGATTTAGACCCGAATTATAAGGCTAACCGCAGCGAGCCACCTGATGAATTGGTGCCCCAATTTGGTCTCGTCCGTGAGGCGACACGGGCCTTTAATTTTGATTGCATTGAGCTGAACGGGTTCGAGGCCGACGATTTGATCGCCACATACACCAAGGAAGCTCTGGCAGCCGGCGCGGAGGTAACCATTGTCTCGTCGGACAAAGATCTCATGCAGTTGGTCTCGGATCAAGTCAGTATGTTCGATTCCATTAAAAACCGGCGAATCGGGCCCGACCAGGTTCTAGAGAAATTCGGCGTGCCGCCTGAGAAAGTTGTCGACGTGCAGTCATTAGCAGGAGATTCCACGGACAATGTGCCCGGCGTCCCGGGCATCGGCATCAAAACAGCCGCACAACTCATTCAGGAATATGGTGATCTGGACACCCTCCTGGCGCGCGCCTCAGAAATCAAACAGAACAAACGGCGGGAAAGTCTCATTGAGCACGCCGATAAGGCCCGCCTCTCGCGCGAACTGGTTCGACTTCGCTTCGATGTCCCGCTGCCATTTCCGCTTGAACAATTGGAGCGACGCCAGCCGAACATGGAATTATTAGTCAACTTCCTCAATGAACAAGGCTTCAAATCGATTCTGGCTCGCATACAAAGCCGCTCAAAGGGAGAACAGGAAACCGGGATCACGTCTTCTCCAACACCGGCCAGCGATGCACCAGTAACCCAAGATCCCGAAACAAGTCCGCTGCCAACAAAAGCCCAGTACGAGTTAATTCAAACAGTGTCAGCCCTTCAAGGCTGGATAGATGAAGCGACTCGTCGCGGGGTGGTGGCCGTCGACTGCGAAACCACCTCTCTCGATCAAACCAGAGCTGAGTTGGTTGGGTTTTCACTGAGCCTGGAATCCGGCCGGGCCTGTTATGTGCCTGTGGGTCATGTAGCCCCGGGATCCACCTCTCATCAGGATTTACTTTCACACGATAGGTCTGCTGCCTTACCGGAAAGACCGGAACAGATTCCCCTTCAACAGGCCCTCGACATCCTTGGGCCACTGCTGACAGACCCCGGTGTGCTCAAGATCGGACACAATATTAAATACGACATGGTGGTGTTTCGCCGGTATGGCCTCAACATCTCCCCCGTGGACGATACCATGTTGCTTTCATACGTCTTAGAAGGGGGCATGCATGGCCATGGCATGGACGAATTGGCCGAACACTTTTTGGGGCATATGACGATCAAATTTAAGGACGTCACCGGTACCGGAAAGGCTCAGGTCACGTTTGATCAGGTTCCCCTGGAAAAAGCCTTGGAATATGCTGCGGAAGATGCCGATGTGACCCTGCGACTGCATCAGGTCCTTAAGCCCCGTCTCATCAGTGAACACATGACCGCCGTCTACGAAACGCTCGAGCGTCACCTCATCCCCGTGCTGGCCACCATGGAGCAAACAGGCATCAAAGTCGATGTATCCCAACTCAAACAAGTCAGCCAGGAGTTTTCTCTCCGTCTCCGGGACCTGGAACAAGAGATCCATCGCCTGGCCGGAAAGACCTTTAATGTTGGTTCCCCCAAACAACTCGGCGAAGTGATGTTTGACGACCTTGCCTTGGGAGGAGGTCAAAAAGGTAAAGCCGGCAGCTATAGCACTGGGGTTGAGGTTCTCGAATCCTTAGCGGCTCAAGGCCATGAACTCCCGTCACGTGTGCTGGAATGGCGGCATTTGGAAAAACTGCGCAGCACGTATGCCGATGCGCTCATCCGTCAAATCAATCCCGACACGAACAGGGTGCATACCTCCTACGCCATGGCATCTGCCGCAACCGGAAGGCTCTCATCCACAGACCCCAATCTCCAGAACATTCCTATTCGCACCGAAGAGGGTCGAAGAATCCGGCGGGCCTTTGTCGCGGAGCCCGGTTGGACACTGCTCTCCCTGGATTATTCACAGATTGAACTGCGTCTGCTCGCCCACGTCGCGGATATTCCCGTTCTCAAGAAAGCCTTTTGGGAAGGCCAGGATATTCATGCGCTCACCGCCAGCCAGGTCTTCGGCATCCCCCTGGAACAGATGGATCCGGGAATTCGACGAAAAGCCAAGGCCATAAATTTCGGCATCATTTATGGAATCAGCGCCTTCGGGTTGGCCCGCCAATTGAGCGTGGAACCGGGCGAGGCCGCTGCCTATATCAAAACCTATTTTGAACAGTATCCCGGCATCCAGGATTACATGGAACGCACTAAACAATTTTGCCGGCAACACGGATACGTCCAGACATTGTTCGGACGCCGGTGCCACGTCCCGGGCATTCATGATAAAAATCCTGCCAGACGAAATTTCTCTGAGCGGGCCGCCATCAATGCCCCATTGCAAGGCACGGCGGCCGACATCCTGAAGCGCGCCATGATCCGCGTACCTGCGGCATTGGCAGAGCATGGCTTAGCCCCATTGGCGAAAATGCTCTTAACCGTCCACGATGAATTATTATTCGAGGTAGAAGAAGCGGCGGTCGAGCAAACTACTGCGATCATCAAACAGGTCATGGAAGCCGCCACACTCCCTGCCTTGCAATTGTCGATCCCGCTGACGGTCGAAGCCGGACATGGCCCATCCTGGGACAAAGCCCATTAAACACCAAAAAGAGTCGTATAGGAGAAAGGAAGTTCAGAAATAATGGAGATACCGACCTATCGTGAATTATTAAAACTTGTCTGGTTTCTGGTGTGGCGACATGTGGTGATTCTGATGTTTGTAAGTATGACGATCGGATGGGCGGTTCCTGTGATCTTCAATAGCACGATCTCGGAAGACTCTCAGTATATTTTAGAAATCTGCATTTATGGCGTGTTATTCTTCGGCATCACCCCGTTTATTTTGAAGACCCTGTTTCAAAAACAATTTCAAGGCTTTCAAATAATTTTTCAACGTGATTCGTCCTCAACACCACTTTCCTCACCATAATATTGGGATCGTATAAAATAGATGGCTCCTTTTCTCTTTCATCTGGGTCAATGATATGTCCGTCTCCCATGATCCGACGCCTGCTGTCTGCCCCAAAGGAGGGACGCTCTTATCCGCCTGCGGGCCTTGTTTGAGTCCTTCGGCATGGCTCAGGATAGACTCCGCGAGTTGGCCCGCTCTCCCTAAATTCGCGTCCATTGTGACCGTCGACAATACGGAGGAAGCCCGGCCTGCAGCCCTGTCACGCAGCTGCATCGCGTGCAGCCTACTCGGATCGTGAGTGGAGCCACGGGCGGATATGAACAGCTCGTGGTGCGCCTGTTGGCGGTGGACGCAGGGTTGCCGATCATTGTGGTCAATCCGCGGCAGGTGCGCGCAGCACTGCCAAAACGACAGGGCAGTTGGCCAAGACCGATGCGATTGACGCCCGCCTGCTGGCTCTCTTTGCGGCTCGCGTGCAACCCCGCCCTGCGGACCCAGCCCGATCAGCCACGGCGTGGCTTCTTGCTGGCCCAATCGGCGACAACTGGTGGCGATGATCACCGATGAAACATCGCCCGGCACTGGCCACACCACCCCATTCGCCAGAGCATTCAGAAGCATCGGTTGGTTGGAGCGCCAATTGGCTACCCTGGATACCGAGTTCACCGCTTGATCCGGCAAAGTCACGTCTGGCAGGAGCACGAAGACCTTCAAGGTGTGGCGGCGTGGGCCTGTGCTGATCCGGACCTGCTGGCCGATCTGCCGGGTTGAGGGACCTTGTCCCGTCGGCAAGTGCGACCTCAGCCAAGGAATCGCGCCTTTTAATCAGGACGGTGGCACCGGCGCGGAGCATCGGGCGTGTTGGGGCGGACGGGCCCTGTGCGCACGGCACTGTATGGCGACACTCGTGGCCACCAAATGCAATCCAGTAATTGCGGTCTTCTATTACCGGCTCCTCATGGCGGGCAAACGGAAAAAAGTGGCGCTGGTCGCCTGCATGCGAAAGTTGCTGACAATTCTGGGTCACAATGGTCAGCATAAGACGAAGTGGGTAGAGATACGTAGTTAGGCGAGTTGACATTGAAAACAGTTGCTTACAAAGGGGAGGAATATTTCGGCACATGTTCTCAAGCATTGGCCGATGGGTTTGCCCACACTAAACCCGGAAGAACCAAAGGATAAAGGGAGAAGGCAAACGTGAAACCTAAGGGGTAAGGGACCGGAGGATCCTTTCCACTCACTCCCGACTTTTCACTTCTCCCTCCCTGGTTCACTTTTCAGGAATGGCGGTATATACTTTTGGTGATACCTGAAAGGAGGGAGAGATGAGTAAAGTGTTATCCCTAAAACTCGACGAAAACGCCTACCAAGAAACTGAAGCCATTCGAAAACGTTTGAACATGCCTCGAAACCTGTATATCAGAAAAGCTCTGGCTCACTTCAACGCCCTCTACACGAGAAAAGCGTTGGCCCAGGACTATCAAAAGGCCTCTCAGCAGGTATCCGCTGCTCATCTCGCCTATTTGAAAGAAACCGAACTTCTCGATGATCTGCCAAACGACCTATGACGCCCCAATATGGCCATCTGTATTTGGCAGACTTGAATCCACGATTTGGAACCGAACCCGGAAAGATTAGACCGGTTGTCGTCGTTCAAACTGATGCCTTGAATCCCTACCACCTTTCCACGCTCATTTGCCCATTAACGACCCAAGTGGTTGATGTCCACACTCCCCTTCGAGTATCAATTCCTGAAGGGGTCTCAGGGCTGACCAGTATCTCTGACATTTTAGTGGATCAAATCAAGGCCATTGATAATCAACGCTTTCGCAAGGAACTCGGGGCCCTACCCGATCCCTATCTTGCCGAGCTTCGGAAAAAACTAATGCAAATTTTGGACTTCGTCGAGGAAAGTCTCTCTTTGGCACCGCCCACTTGAGTCATATCCCATATTCAGAAACCCATGGGTGACCAAAATGCAAACATGGAAAATTGGGGGAGTGTTCAAAAATTCCCGTCCAGCAAGGCCGCAGCCACTTGGACGAGCGGAGCGTATGAAGGAGTACGTGAGCACGGCCAAGGGGCGAGAACGCCGCTGGCGGCATTTTTCAACACTTCCCATAAATCTGTTACCCTCTGGAACGCTGTGCTGACAAAGGAGTCATATGGAAATACCAACATATAAAGAACTGTTGAAATTAATGTGGTTTCTGGTGTGGCGACACGTGGTGATTCTGATGTTTGTGAGTATGACGATCGGATGGGCGGTTCCTGTGATCTTCAATAGCACGATCTCTGCAGACTCTCAGTATATTTTAGAAATCTGTATTTATGGGGTGTTATTCTTCGGCATCACCCCGTTTATATTGAAGACCCTGTTTCAAAAACAATTTCAAGGCTTTCAAGTCATCTTCCAACGCGAACCCGACTCACCACCACTTTCCTCATCCTAAAAATGGGATCGCACCGAATAGATGATTCCCTTCTCTTTCATCTGGGTCAATGATATGTCCGTTTCCCATAATCCGACGCCTGCTGTCTGGCCAAAGGGAGGGACGCTCTTATCCGCCTGCGGGCCTTGTTTGAGCAGAGCGAGTTGGCCCGCTCTCCCTAGATTCGCGTCCGTCCTATTGAATGAGGCAGACTGGGCGTCAATGGTTTTGGGTCCTTTTCCCGAAAGAAAAGGACCTCGGCTGCCGGGCCGAAACCCGGCATTATAGAAAAGCACGTTAACACGAGAATTGGTGGCACCAGTGGGATTAGTTCACATGGCAAAATTTTTTCATGGTAAGACCCGAAAAGAGATATCCAATTCACACCTCAAAACTGTGAAACCTGAATCATAAATTATCTCTGATCCTATTTATTGCTCATCACACATTCTGAAGCTCATATGAAAATCGCCACCTGGAACGTCAACTCGATTAAAGTCCGGATCCCTCATTTGATGGAATGGGTCAAACAGGCCAGCCCGGACATTGTCCTGCTGCAAGAGCTCAAAACCACTGAGGACCAGTTCCCCAGAATGGCCATCGAGGACCTGGGCTATAATATGGCCATAGTTGGACAAAAAACCTACAACGGAGTCGCCATTCTCTCAAAAGCCCCGATCGAGATCGAACACACCTCATTGCCTGGTGCCCACTCTGACGAACAAGCCCGCTACGTGGAAGCGGTGGTGGGGAACGTTCGAGTAGCTTCAATTTATTTACCCAATGGGAATCCGGTGGAAACCGAGAAGTTTACATATAAACTTGCCTGGTTGGATCGACTGATCACGCATGCGCAATCGCTCTTAGCTCTGGAAGAAGCCGTGGTGTTAGGGGGAGACTTTAACGTCTGTCCCACCAACCATGACGTGTATGATCCAAAAGGATTTGCCAACGACGCCCTCTGCCGTCCCGAATCCCGCGCCCGCTTTCGTGCCCTCTGCCATCTCGGGTACACCGATGCCCTTCGAGCCCTGCACCCCGAATTGGGGCTCTACACCTATTGGGATTACCAGGCCGGCCGATGGAATCGGGACGAAGGGCTCCGCATCGACCATCTCCTGCTCTCACCACAAGCGGCAGACCGGTTAGTCGCAGCAGATGTAGATCGGGGACCACGCGGAATGGACAAACCTTCCGATCACACTCCCGTCTGGTGTGAACTGTCCCCCTCATAAAATAGGAGACATCGCCTGGGCATTGCCTGATCAATAGGAAAGATCAACATTTTTCCTATCCAAACAATTTTTATCTTTCCTTCCAGCTAAGGTCATAGCCCGTTAAGGCGATTTTTCCGGCACCTAAAAAAAAATCCCACGCTACCCGATTGGCAAATGAAGAAAAATCTTCTATTCTGTAACTCTTTTGGGAATTAACACCCAAAATCCTGTAATGCTTAATTTCTGCTGAAAAATTCCTGCTCCATTCCGACGAGCATTCATCACGCATGGACTCCATTAAATTCGGGACTTCAGGGTGGCGGGCCATTATGGCCGAGGACTTTACGGTCAGGAATATCCGTATCGTCTGCCAGGGAATCGCTCAATTTCTCCGTCAACAGAAGCTGGGGCAACAAGGCATCCTTATCGGCTACGACGCACGATTTTTAGGGGAGCATTTTGCCAAAGTGGCTGCAGAAGTCATGGCGGCCCATGGAATCCCTTGTCTGATTTGCGACCGGGACACGCCGACCCCAGCCATCTCCTACCACGTGGTCAGTCGGAAATTATCAGGAGGCATGAATATCTCAGCCAGCCACCATTCTCCTGAATGGAACGGAATTAAATTTACCCCGGACTGGGGGGGACCGGCGCTGCCTGAAACCACCAAGGCCATTGAACTCCGCATCCTCCCCCTGTTGCATGGAGAACACATCAAATGGCTCCCCTGGGAACGCGCGACACACGATGGCATGGTGCGGCATTTCGATCCGCAACCCGAGTATTTGAAAGCTCTGGGATCCCTGGTGGATCGCGACCGCATCCGGAACGGCCGGATCCGGGTGATTTTTGACCCCCTCTATGGAACCTCCAGGCATTATCTGGATGAATTCCTCCGACAAGCCGGCGCAAAAATGGCCGTCTTACACCATTGGCGAGATCCGTATTTTGGAGGATTTCGACCGGAACCAACCGACGAGACACTTGAGGACCTGAAAGAGACCGTTCGCCGCGAAGGTGCACACCTTGGCCTGGCGACCGACGGAGACGGAGGCCGGTTTGGCATCGTGGATGCTGACGGCACCTTTGTTCAAGCCAACTACATCCTGGCCCTCTTATTGGATTATCTCATTCGCAGTCGGCAATGGACCGGTGGAGTTGCCCGCTCGGTTGCCACCACCCATCTCATCGATGCCGTGGCGGCACACCATGGACTTACCGTCCATGAAACCCCGGTCGGATTCAAATACATCGGCGAATTGCTCGCGAAAGGGGAAGTGGTCTTTGGCGGGGAAGAAAGCGCCGGAATGTCCATCAAGGGCCACGTACCGGAAACAGATGGGATATTGGCCGGAGCGTTGGTCGCAGAGATGGTGGCCTTTACGGGACAGACCATTCAGGAGTTACTGAAAGACCTCTTTGCACGAGTCGGCGCTACTTTCACGACACGAGAAGATCTGCCGGTGAGCGAACACCTCAAGGCACAGGTCAAGCAGGTGCTTGAACATCCGCCATCGGAGCTTGCGGGAGCAGAGGTCATCCATGTCAATAAACTGGATGGCTGCAAACTCCTCCTGCCGGATGACGCCTGGTATCTTATTCGATTGTCCGGAACCGAATCCCTCGTTCGGTGCTATGGCGAGGCCAAAACCCCTGAGCGACTCACCAAGATCATGAACGCCGGCAAAGAACTGCTCCTTTTTCCCGTCAGGTAAGTCCTTAAAAATTCTTCAATTTTTCGCATTTTTTCTCTCAAATTGCCCATTTTCTCCTCATACCTTCTTGGTGTATTACGCCTAGATGGAGAACAGAGCTTTAAAAGGCCCGATGTCCATCCAACATCAAGAGACGGTGGACTAACATAGGAGGCCACGAGAGGAGTGCCAGATTTTTTGTGAAAATACAATATATGGGAGGATTTAAAACAATCTCGGAGCAGGATGGGGGGATGAGAAAGAGGTCATTCGGGGGTGGACAAAATGCCCACCCCCATGCGTCTCATTAAAAATTTAATGTCAGACAGCAGTTAGCAACATCGCTTTTTCAGCCTTTTTGGCTGCGGCCTTGGCATTGCGGGCTAACCGTTTTTCTTCAACTTTATCGAGTTCATGCTCTATGGCCTGAAAGGCTGAGCGAATGGCTTCTTCAAAGGTTTTTGACTCTTTTCTGGCGGTCACCGTTCGACGCCGGGGAAGCGTCACGACAACCAGCGCCTCCGCGTTATCAGCCCCTTTTTTATGGTGGGCATTTTTCGTGAGAGTCACACGGGCATGAATGATGCGAATGGTATCCGTTTGCAACGCCTCAGTCCGCCTCTCAATTTCGGCTTTCCACCGAGGGGTCATGCCAACGTTCCGGCTCTCAATTTTTACATCCAGCGATTGTTCATCCATAGACACTCCTTCTTTGGCTGTTCGTTCAAGCTGTGAAACATCCAACACCTTCCGGTCTGTTTTTCGGATGACGAAATCCTGAGTCAACCCTCCTTTTCTTTTGGTTTCCTACAGTGTAAAAATTTCTCTTTCTTCAGTCAAAGGTCTCATCACCAAATCTGTAATTTTTTTTCTCTTTGCAAGACTGATACAGTATATCAGTGGGGGTGGCATGCCAAGGCGTCTCCACCCCCTCAGCTCAGAGGAGGGCCATCAGATGTCTATAAACGTAAATGTCAACAGGAGAAATCTTATGAAAATCGGCATGGCATTAGGGTTCGGAGTTCTCGCCAAAACTCTCGGTGTGGCATTGGCCGCTCCCACGCCCCCAACCGGAGGTTCGGATATCACCAAAATCACGAAAACGGATGAAGAGTGGAAAGCGCTGTTAACCCCCATGCAGTACCGTGTCTTGCGGCATGAAGACACCGAGCCGCCCTTTACCAATGAATATCATCAAATTAAAGCCAAAGGTATTTACCAATGCGCAGGATGTGAGCTGCCGCTCTTTTCTTCCGACACGAAATTCGACAGCGGGACCGGCTGGCCTAGCTTTTGGCAACCGATTTCGGAAAAAGTGGTCGAAACCCGCACCGATTGGAAATTGATTTATCCACGAACCGAAGTCCATTGCGCCCGATGCGGTGGCCACCAGGGACACATATTTGACGACGGCCCACCGCCGACGGGATTACGCTATTGCATTAATTCCGCGGCGTTGAAATTTGTTCCGGCCTAGCAAAGCGTTGCTGCACTAACTGCTCGACTGCGGGAAAATGCCGCTCCGGAAGATTGCGAAACCGTTTTCGGCAATCAGCCACCGCTTCTTCAGCAGACGTATAGTGTCTGGAAGGCGGAAGCAGGTTTTTTGAATACTCGCGCAGCCGTCTCGCGACCATGGGGGCCAACGTTTCTTCCCCGGCCAACGCCTGCGCCGCCGCTTCAATATTTCCCTGATAGGCGACTAACGCCTGAAATCCGAGACCTTTCAATCGTTGGGTGACGGTGCTGCGATCCCACCCCAAAGCTTTAGCTGTCACCTGCATATCGAATCCATGACGGCGCAGGCATTCCAACACCATGTCATCCTCCAATCGCTCCAGTTCCAACCGACCCTGCCCCTCACCCTTCACGTAAGGCATGACGGGTCTACTCAGATGCAAATCCGCTTCGGTAATGAGGGACCCGTTTGCCAACGCCACTGCCTGAGCCACGGTTTGTCGAAGCTCTCGAATATTGCCTGGCCATCGATAGGCTATGATCGCATCCAGTGCCCCTTGCGTAAACCTCACATCCATTCGATTCTGTTGCCGGGAAAAATACTGTAGGAAGGATTGTGCCAATAGCAGACAGTCCTCCTCCCCTCGTTCCCGTAGAGGAGGCAGCGTCAACACAATACTCCGTAATCGATAATAGAGATCTTCCCGGTATCGGCCTGCCTCCACATCCTGTTGAAGATTGCAATTTGTCGCCGCGATGATTCGCACATCCACCTGAGTGAGACGGCTTTCTCCAACCCGGTGAAATGACCCGTCCTCCAGAAACCGCAGCAATTTTGCCTGCAAATCGGATGGGAGTTCGCCGACTTCATCCAAAAAGAGCGTTCCACCATTCGCCGTTTCAATATACCCCTCACGACCAACCGCGCCGGTAAAGGCCCCCTTCACATGGCCGAAGAGTTCTCCTTCAAATAACTCCGCCCGGATCGCGGCCATATTCACCGACACAAATGGGCCACGATGCCGGAGACTCAACGTATGGGCCGCTCGAGCAAACACCTCTTTGCCAGTGCCTGTTTCTCCCAATAGAAGAATGGGGCTCAGGGTCCCGGACGCTTTTTTTAAATCCTGAAAAACGCGCAGAACCGAAGGAGCACGGGTCAGAATATGTAGCGACTCACATTCTTGTAGTAATGCCTGATTGTCGGGGAATTCTGGTTTTTGATGCCGGGCATGCTGCATGGCGGGCACCTGCCGACGAAGATCCTCCAATTCAATCTGCAACCGGTCAATCTGCCGTCGGGTTTCTTCCACTTCGGCTTGAGAACACTCCAATTGGCGGGACACCCCCCCTTGCTGGGTTTCTAAACCTTCAATAACCGTCGCCGACCGGTGTGCATGATCTTGTGCCACACGTAAGCGAGTCTCGAGTTCCCTGACATGTTGCTGTCTCTCTGCCAGTTCTGTTTCCAATTGTTGTAGATGCTGTCGCCCTTGAGTGATCCGCCGTTGGATAATCGACCGGGACCGGGACAACCGCCAAGCCAGCGTTCCCCCTAAGGTCATCCCTAAAGCCAATCCTGGACTCAAAATCGGCCACACCCAACCACTATGCAGGATCCACAACAGAGCAAACCCCGCAAGAAGAATACCGGCTAGGCCCAACATCCCCAGGCGGATTGGCGGCGTCTCCCAAAGAAAGAACCAGGCAAAGAACAGGGCTACACTTGCTGTTGCAGGAAAAGCGACCCACAGAGGAGTCCTGGAAATCCATCCGTTTGTCAGTACCGCGTTGGCCAATAAGGCATGAACAAATTCAGCCGGAACCTCAGATTCCCACGGGGTGGAAAGAGTGGGTTTCCTCGACACAAGAGAAAAAAGCATCACTACTTTTCCCCGAAACAACTTCGTTAATTGATTGCGATCATTACTCTGAATGATGTTCCACACATCCGCAAAGGCATGCCTAGGGAAGGGTGAAGTGGCCCAACGTCCAATAAACCGAAATTGAGGGTCGTTGGTCTTCGGGTTCATAGTTGGGGCCGCTTCCGATGACCACGAGGCCATGACGAGACCGATCGGAGGATGCGGCGATGAACCTGCAGAAAGGGGATGGGACTTCACACCCCTCACCACCCCATCCGCATCAGGGATCAAGTCCAGCGTCCCCAACGCGGTTGCCGCATCGGCCAAAGCGGGAGGAACCGAATCCGGGTAGACCACAGACCCGACTCGTTTGGTCACCTCAGCCAGCCGAACCAGTCCAGCCAAACCACCACATTCCGGGGCTGTCGGGGAGGACGCATCAATTGAGGGAGCAATCACAGCAGCGCCAGCCTCATGAAGGGCTAGCAGTGTGGACTCCAACACGGAAAAATTCCATCGTCCTTCTCCACATAACGCCGTACTGGTGCTCTTTGTGACCGTCACCAGGACCAGTGAAGGGTCGACAGGTCCAGGAGTCATGTGAGCCAGTTGCCAATCAGTCAACCATTGTTCTCCCCGGGGAAAAAGGGAGGAGACGCTAAAAGCCAACACCGTGCTCACGAGTGAAAAGACGAGGGTCAATGCCATGGTCTTGGAACGATCCGTCATTGAGGTCCTAATGAGAATGTTGAATTATAATAATTTCCAAGGGCATATTGACCCACAGGCACGTTGCATATTAGAGGCCTCGGGGCTGGTCAAAAAAGTTGTCCAGTCCTGCCCTGAGTCATGCCGAAGGGAAGGCCGAAGTCATTTTTGCGCGCAGAGCGTACTTCTAGTACGTGAGCACGGGAAAATGACTAGAACGCCGCTGGCGGCTTTTTTCAACAGCCCCTCATCATGGAAAATTCAGGAAGTCCTCACTCCCATACATACAACCCGGCTCAGCATTACCATCCCGGCACGACGGACTGATCCGGACATCCATTTGCCGCCAATTGCCAGTCTGCTGAAAAACGTTCAGCCGATTCAGGAGCAACGGCTCGAACGACCTGACAGGAAAAGGGATTGCCTTCCTTCGCCGTTTGCAGAAAATAATTTCTGATCTGAGGATCTGCTGGAACCAACCGACCACGCTCTCCATTCACATACCAGTCATGGAGGGTATGCTGGGCAGACTGATCACCGGCCAAGGCCTGGTCAATCACCCATGCCATAACGGGTTCACTGGGAGTCAGGTGATCCCAGTTCCCTTCATCATTGGCCACCTGAGTAGACACGCGATGGGGAGGAGCCAACCGGTGAAGATCTTCTCGAATGAGACCAAAGCCGGACAACACCTCCTGCCGGTCACTGGCCGAAAAGAGGTGTCGATGCAGGCCGCGACGGAATTGTGAGAGCTGTTCTCTGGCGGTCTGCGTGAGCGAATCAGACATGGTGGCCCGACCACTCCGAAACCACCATAACATCGCCAAGGGGATGTTGCGATCCACGCCACTGCCATTGGCATACATCGAAGCCAACAGGCTTTGGGCTTCGCCCGATCCACCTTCCGCCGCTAGACGGAGCGGCTCGACCGCTTCACCGGTACGGTTCTGAGCACGCAGCACGACCCCCAAATGATACCATGCATCGACCAATTGAGGCTCAACCTCGACCGCTCGTTGAAAGGCGGCCACAGCCTGAGACAAGTTCCCCGCTTCAGCCTGGGCTTTTCCAATGGCAAAATGGAGGTGCGCCCATGCCGGTTGCAATCGAGCAGCCGATTCCAGGGCGGCCACGGCCTTTTCCCATTGTCGGGTCGCCAGAAGCGCCGAGCCCAACTGGGACCACCCCAGAGCCCATTCAGGACGCTGGCCGGTCACCACATCAAATTCAACCGCCGCCTCCTCGATAAGTCCCATGGCAGCCATGGCCACTCCCAAATTGTAATGAAGCCATACTCCATCTTTGGCAAAGGGATCCCGACGTAATGCCTCTCGCCAGAGTGAGGCGGCCTGCGCCCAATTTCCCTGACGACTCCATACGACACCAAGCAGCAATCTCGCTGAAGTCAATCGGGGATCAAGAGAAAGTGCCTTTTCCAGGGAAGGGACACTGGCTGACTCGTCTCCTTTCGCAAACATCGCCACACCGATATTGTAATGCGCGGGCACAAGGTCAGGTTGAAGTGTCAACGCCTGCCGGGAATGTCCGATCGCATCTTGATAATTCCCCTCTTGTAAACGGAGTAATCCCAAATTGGCATGGACCTTGGGGAGTTCGGGCTCCAAATCCAGGGCACGCCTCCAGGCCTGCTCGGCCAGAGTATTTTCATGTGAGGCATAGTAGGCCAACCCCAAGGCTTCATAGGCATGCGCCCACTTAGACGCATCGTGCAGGGTCGCCTGAAAATGGGCCACCGCTTGCACGGGATCGCCTGCCGCCAAATACCCCAATCCCAACGCATAATGGGCTTCGAAAAAATCGGGCTGGAGACGAAGGGCCGCCCGCCATTGTGCCAGCGCCTGTGCCAGCCGACCATCTCGAACCAGAGAAATACCATAGTTATACGAAACCAGGGCTGACAGGTGATATCGTAAGGAGGCCGTGTGAACATCCAACCGTTCCGCTTGCGACCAGGCCGCAATGGCCCCGGTTAAATCCCCCGTTTTGGCCAGAGCCACCCCGAGATTATGATAGGCCTCGGCATAGCCAGGTCGTTGACGGGCAGTCTCCCGAAACTCGTCAATGGCCACATCCAGTTCATTCGTGAGAAAAAAATCAATCCCTAACTGCAAATGCGCTTCAGCGGAATCCTGAACAGGAGATGAATCCGCTTGGGCGGCACCAGTCACCTCTGCAGAGCAGGGGTAAACAACAAGAAGTCCCAGCGAGAGGGAAACTCCCAACATCGCCGCCCAGACCGTCAAGTAAGCAGGTACCCCTCGATTGATCATCAGAAAAATTTGGCTATTAGGGATGGATAAGATTCAAGAAGGCACACGACACCCTCATGAACACCAACTTCAATGTATTAAGAAATCAAGGAAAATGGAAGGGCGCACAGGGAGGATCAGGCCTTCACTGCCATCCCCTGAGAGAAATAGGCGAAAGGCTTCGGAACGCCTGGAAGATAAAAGGTTTCGAGTGCGGAAACTGTCCAACCCTGGGCCTGAATCATCTGAACCATTGGACGGTTTAAATGACAGCCATCGCCAAGGTGTTTCCACGCCGGCGTGAGACGATCCTGCCACCGGCGAACCGAACAATCCGGACTTTGGCCATGCTCTAAAAACAAAAACCGTCCTCCAGGTCTCACGACCCGAAGCAATTCCTGCAGAGCTCTCGAAAGTTGAGGAACGCTGCATAAGGTCATCGTGCTCACCACCGTATCAAAGCAGGCAGAGGGAAAGGGGAGCGCTTCAGCCAAGGCCAAGGCAAGATGAACGGGAATCATTGCCTCCGCCTGAATCGAGCGGACCAACGGGATCATCCCGGGATTAGGATCAATCGCTGTCAAAGAATGGATCCGCGAAGGATAGTAGGAAAAATTGGCGCCGGTTCCAAACCCGATTTCCAAAACCAACCCTGACGCCTTTGCAATCAACGACTGCCGCAAGGGAACAAAACCCGCTTGTCCCATACTCCAATGGACCAGCCTGGGAAACACTCGCCGTGAATACCACCCGCGTTTCATGAATGCCCTTCAAGGCAATTGAATAGGCCTTTCAATTTGCCTTTTCCTAAACATCAGAATAACGCTTATCCTCCTAATATAGTCCGCAAACAAGCCCATGAGCCGGAATCCCGTCAACAATCTCTTTCAATTTATCCCGGCTCCTGAATGAATTACACGAACACCAAAGGTCGCTTATAAAGGTTTTATCTCGAGAATGTTTGCGGTGACCGTGACATACCTGAAGCATCATCGATAAGATAATTCGGAGGAAAGGATTGGAGGCTGAAGACCTGAACTAAACGAACAGGTGCGAAAAGTCTGGATTCTGCTCTCACAAAGGCCCTCACGCATGCCTTCGCTTCATTCCGAGCACCCTTAATGAATGGGGAACTCCCCATTCAGAACCCCTGCTCAAATCTTGGCACAATTTTTATGTAAGGGTAGAACTCATGACAGAGACAATCTAGGGACCGGAAGGAATATTGGTGCCGAAGGCGGGACTTGAAGTCGCAGGAGCGGAAGCCTGGCTCCTTCTTCCACTAAGAAACCACCCCCCCTCGTGCCTCCGCCAAACTCCGGGCATCGCATGAAGGGGGAGCACCGCCACCAATACCCCCAGTTCAAGCCCCGCTTTTTACCCCATTGAGAGTATGAAGAGTTTTGAAGTACCAGAAGTATATGCAGTCGGGGGAATTGTTGGTGCCGAAGGCGGGACTTGAACCCGCATGGGTTTCCCCACACGCCCCTCAAACGTGCGTGTCTGCCATTCCACCACTTCGGCACGAAGTAGGCAGATTATGAAACCTCTTGATGTCCTTGTCAACGCGTGGGGCGCGGGGTAGAATCCTGGCCATTCTTATTAATCAATTGTCCGCTCGGATTAGAGCTCACCATGACCCGCTCGACCTCTTCACCCGCACCTCTGACTTATTCTCAACACTGGATCGGTGCCTTTTTCGATGTGGATAACACCTTGATTCCGGGCGCGTCGATTGAAATCGGATTTTTCCGGTATCTCTGGCAAGACGGTGTCGTGGGTTGGCCGGAGGTATGGCACAGCCTGGAATATGCCATTCGGCACATGCCCCCCATTTCGTTCAACCCGTTGCGACGGCGGAAGTTGTATCTAATGGGGCATGATGTCTCCCTCATTGAACAGATGGCCAGCGAGTACGTGGAGTTATATGTTGTTCCAAGGGTCTCAGCGAGGGCTTTGAATCGTTTATCCCGTCATAGGGATGCGGGACATGTCGTGGCCTTTGTTAGCGGATCACCTGAGTTCTTGGTGAAACCACTGGCCGAGGCCCTTGGAGTCTCATTGGTTTTTGGCGCGAGACCGGAATCCCAGGAAGGACTTTATACGGGAAAGGTGTTTGCCCCGTTGCCCTATGGTGAGGGAAAAGGCCGGTATGTGGAGCGCCTGGCCGCCCGTTTCAATCTGGACTTGACGCGTAGCTATGCCTATGGCGATAGCCCTGGAGATTTCCACGCACTCCAACTGGTTGGCCATCCCTTTGTCGTGAATCCCATTCGCGGCATGGCTCGTATTGCCCGCGAACGGGGTTGGCCGATTACACAATGGGCTTAGGAGGGGCCATCCGGGATGAAATCGCCCTGCTTCCTTGCGCCAAATTGACCGCTTCTTCGGTCCATTTCATCGAATGGCCCCCTATTCGCCACACACCATCGAAAATATCACTCAACCCGATCCAACCTTGTGACGATTACTCATCTCCGACAGCCACCTAGCGCACCTTTCTCTATCCCCTCCCCCTCACCCCATAATTTGAGTACAATATCCTCTGATGCGTGCTGGAGTTGAGAGTGTTTATGACCACTTTGCCTTCCTTAAAGATCACCGAAATCTTTCATAGCCTTCAAGGGGAATCCACCCGTGTGGGACAACCGTGCGTGTTTGTCCGGTTAACGGGGTGTCCACTTCGGTGCACCTGGTGTGACACGGAGTATGCCTTTTATGGTGGGAATACCATGCCGATTGAGAAAATTCTGGCACAGGTACAATCATACGGCTGTCCGCTGGTCGAGGTGACCGGCGGTGAACCATTGCATCAACCTGGCTCTCTGGTATTGTTAACACAATTATGCGAGGCCGGTTTTCAGGTGATGCTGGAAACCAGCGGGGCGTTTGATATTGCCAACGTGGATGAGCGGGTTTCAATAATTCTGGATGTGAAATGTCCGGGTAGTGGAATGACCGACCGGATGCGGTGGGATACCCTAAAGCATTTGTCCGGAAAAGACGAAGTGAAGTTTGTCTTGAAGGACCGGGCCGATTACGAGTGGGCGCGGGATATCGTAAAGCGGTATTCATTGGTAGACCTCTGTCCCGTCCATATGAGTCCGGTCTTTGGAGTCCTCCACCTTCAATCCTTGGCTGAATGGATCCTGGAGGATCGACTGCCTGTTCGTTTTCAACTCCAATTGCATAAAGTGATCTGGGATCCTCAAACCCGGGGCGTGTAACAATCCCACGGGAAGAGGATCTGTTTACGGTAGGGGCGATTTATTTATTGAGGAGGCCTATGAATATTCTTGTGAAGAGTGGGGAAGCCACCGCTACGACAACGGATGTGTTGGTATGTTTGGAATATGAACAGGACAAAACCTGGAGCAAAGCCGTCCGGCCGATCGACCAGAAACTCGGTGGACAATTGAACGCCCTGCGCAAAAGTGGAGAATTTTCCGGCAAGCCGAATAACACCGCCCTACTGCATATCGATGGGAAATTGTCCGCAAAACGGGTGCTTCTTGTCGGCCTTGGAACACGGGAAACGGTAACCTTGGATCGAATTCGTCAAGCAATGGGGACCGCTGCCAAGCGCGCTCGTACCGCCAAAGCCAAAGGGATTGTTTGCGTGATGCCGGACGTGCCAAAGAGCACCGGCCCCATAGATGACGTGGCTCAAGCCATGATGGAAGGCGTCATTCTTGGGGAATATCGATTTAATGAGTACCGCACGGACCGCACGGACGACACCCACTCCTTGCAATCCTGCACCCTACTCACCACCTCCAAGGCTCACCTGAATGAGGCCAAAGATGGCGCCAAACGTGGCCAAATCCTTGGGGAAGCAACCTGTTTCGTCCGGGATTTGTGCAACCACCCCGCTAACGTGATGACCCCCTCACGGGTTGTCACCGAAGCCAAAAAAATCGCCAGGGAGAACAAAGTCCGGCTCAAAGTCTTGGACCGCAAACAGCAGGAAAAGCTCGGCATGGGCGGATTACTGGGGGTCTCTCGAGGCAGCATCGAACCGCCCCAATTCATCATTCTGGAATATATGGGTGGCTCTCGCACACAAAAGCCCATTGTTTTTGTGGGTAAAACGGTGACATTTGATAGCGGCGGCATCTCCTTAAAGCCATCGGAAAACATGGAACAGATGAAGGCCGACATGACCGGTGGAGCCGAAGTGTTAGCGACGATTCGAGCCGCCTCTCGGCTCAAACTGCCGATAAATGCGATCGGCCTTTTGCCTGTGACGGAAAACATGCCTGGAGGACGGGCAACTAAACCCGGCGATATCCTTACCATGCTCTCCGGAAAAACGGTGGAGGTCCAAAATACCGATGCGGAGGGTCGTTTGATTCTGGCTGACGGCTTGGCCTATGCCTCGCGGTTCAAACCCGCCTGCGTAATTGACATTGCCACACTAACCGGTGCGGCTACTGTTGCACTGGGACAGTTCGCGATTGGCATGCTGGGTAATGACGACCCCCTGAAAGCCGACATCAAAAAGGCCGGCAATCATGCCGGGGAACGGGTATGGGAAATGCCCCTGTGGGATGAATATTTTGAACAGCTAAAAAGTGACGTGGCGGACATGCGGAATATCGGTGGTCGCGGAGGCGGAATGATTACGGCGGCCATGTTCTTATCAAAATTCGTTGGAGACCATCCCTGGGTCCATTTGGACATTGCCAGCACCGATTGGGGTACAACAGAACGTCCGTATATTCCTAAAGGTCCGACAGGTATCGGGACCCGGTTGCTCATTCAATATTTGCTGAATCACGCCAGTCACTAGGCGACAATACACCCGATGTCCATCGCTGAACTCGTAGGGCAACTGTGTATGATCGGGTTCGAAGGGACGGAGGTCACTCCGGACCTTCGAGCCTGGATGCAGGAATTCCGACCAGGAGGGATCATTCTTTTTTCCCGCAATTTGGTGGACCCTGTCCAAATCGCACATCTTACAAACGACCTCCAATCCCTGGCCGGTGACATCCCGCTGCTCATCGGCATCGATCAAGAAGGCGGGCGCGTCTCCCGCCTTCCTTCAGGGTTTACCATCTTTCCTCCTGCAACAACGGTAGCCCACTCGGGATCCACGGAACTGGCCTATCAGGCGGCAGCCGTAACCGCCAAAGAATTACGCGCCGTTGGGATTAATATGAATATGGCACCGGTTTTGGACATCCATACGAATCCCTCCAATCCCATTATCGGAGACCGGGCATTTGGGACCGAGCCGGAACAAGTGTGCCTCATGGGAGCAGCCACTCTCGCGGGCTTGCACGATCATCGGGTATTGGCCTGCGGAAAACATTTTCCTGGTCATGGCGACACCAGTACCGATTCACATGTGGAACTGCCGGTGGTCCACGCCACCCGGGAGCGGCTGCAGAGCGTGGAATTCAAACCTTTTCAATACGCCATTGCTCATGGCCTACAAGCCATCATGACGGCCCACGTCCACTATCCCGCTTTAGACCCCATAAATCCCGCAACCCTCTCTTCCATGATATTGACAGACATTCTTCGCCAGCAGATGGGATTTTCCGGCGTCATCTTGAGCGACGACTTGGAGATGGGCGCCATTGTGAACCATTCGACGGTCGGCGAGGCCGCTGTGCACTCATTGCAAGCCGGAGTGGATATGCTTTTAGTGTGCAAAACCCGCAGACTCGCGACCGATACGATTAAAGCCGTCAGTCGTGCTGTTGAATCTCATGTATTAGATCAAAACCGCCTTGAAACGAGTTTGGCACGTATTCTCTCGGTCAAACAGCAATTTGTCTCACCCTATAACCCAATCGACATTCCCTCCATCGCTAATATCGTCGGTATTTCTGCCCATCGCCATGTGTTAGCCCAGATCCAAGAACAGTTTCGCACCCTGACCTGAATGCACAAAAAGACGAGACGAATTCCCGTTCGGAATCCATTAAGCAGTGGGAGGTTCGCTGCGCTTTATGCCATGTTGCGGATGCAGGCTGCTTTCCCCTACTTACGTGTAAAAAAGAAGGGTTTGGCCCAATTCTGGACATTCCCTACAAAGATTTGTTTAGCTATCAACCTTGCTGCATAAATCGACACATCCATTCATCTCTTCCTATTGCTGATGACCGAATTTCATGATTCATTTTGGGAGTAAGGAGCATCGCTATGGCATTGAAAAAAGGGGACATTATCGACGAACGCAAACGGTTTCCGAACTCTTGCGGACTGGTACTCAAGGTGATGAGCGGTGGGGAAGGTTTTGAAAAAATTCGATGTTGCGGACATGACCTGACCCAGGAAGACGTGGTTCCTTCGTTTAACCAGGAGCGTGGCCGCCGAGCAGGAGCCTTGGCAGTCGGCATGCCACTTGATGAAAAAATAGTTGCCACTGATTCCTGTGGACTTCGCCTAATGGTAATGGCGGGTGGGGAGGGATTTCAGGAAGTCATCTGTTGTGGCCATTCGTTTGGTGCGAAAGCCATTCAGAGTTTAGAGTTTGGTCAGATGCGGGGAGAGAGCACCAACCGAGAGCAAACCCCAAACACCCCACATCAAGGGACCGCATAAGAGAACATATTCAACATGTTAGGGTGGACACCAGAATCAATTAAACAATGGGTCCGATGGATGCAGTTCCTCGACCGGTGGGGCTACATCACCGCCTGCTTGAGTTTTCTTCTCGTGGGCATGCTGGTCTTCGGTTATAGTTGGGTAGCCTATGCTCAATCGGTACAGACCGAGTTTTTGCCAGCAACCATTACTTTACTGAATGACCTGCTGTTCGTCATCATTCTTTTGGAGTTGTTTCGCACGGTATTAGGCTTCCTCCAAAACGACCGGATTCGACTCGAACCCTTCCTGCATGTGGGAATCATCGCTTCTGTTCGAAGAATTCTCACTGCTGGCGCTGAATTCTCCCACCAGGAATCTGTCCCTGAAGACATGTTTCGTCTTTACCTCATGGATATGTCCTTGCATGTCATCGTAATTCTGGTCCTCATGATCGCATTATATCTTCACCGAAAATCCGAGCTGCCGGGAGAACCCCTTCTCAACAAATAGCCCTTCCGAATTTCAGAAAAATTCTGCTTCTCATATCTCTTCCCTCAATCATAGAATTGTCATAAATTCCTGATGAACTTCTTCGGCTCATATTGCATACCGCCCGGGGCTGTGGCACTATAGCCTCCTTTTTAGATGACAATCTGTTGTGTTGGTATCATGGATTCTCTTCCTGAATTAGTCGGCACGGTCCATATTATTCTGGGCCCTTATCGAGGAAATCCGATTGCACTGTATATGTGCCAGGATGAGTCTACCTGCCGGATTTCTCCTCGCATCTATCCGTGGAATCAAACTGTTGGAACAGGAGAAACTCCCAATAAGGCCGCCGCAGACTTTGAAGCCAGGTGGAAAGAGACAGACCTGGCCGACGATATGTATACCGGCCCTCATTGGGAAGGTGGCATCAAGCCGGAAAAGCCGAAACCCGCGCCTGCTCCAAAACCTGCTACCCCTCCTGCTGCCAAGACAGAGACCCCACAAGAGACCAAACCCCCTGCACCCAAATCGCCGCCCCCGTCGGATCCACCACAACCAGCTCCAGAAGCCGAAGACTCGGCTCCACAATAATTCCCAGTCCTCTTATCCGTATTGAGGGCTCTCTTTGGTTTGGATTGTGTGCAAACCAAGCCAAAATGTCCCGAACAGCTATGTTCGGCTGGCGGCAAACTGTCTGGCAGATTGTATCAACGCCGTAAATAGGCGTTTTTGAATCGCATCCTGCCGGTATAAAAACTCCGGATGCCATTGGACTCCAAGCCAGAATGGATGACGAGAGGCTTCAATCGCTTCAATGACTCCATCCGGAGCAACTCCAGTAACTTGAAAGGATGACGGAACAGATTTGATAGATTGATGGTGGGAACTATTCACCGCAATACTTAACCGCTTGGCGATGCGCTGCAGTAGGCTGTTGGGTTCAATGTTAACCAGATGGGCTGTTTTCGTTGCCGATTTGGTGGGTCGATGTTCAATTTTCGTCGACAATTGAGAGGAAATATCCTGCACCAGGGTTCCTCCCAAGGCCACATTCATGGATTGCATCCCTCCGCAGATGCCTAGGGTCGGCAACCCCTGGCGAAAGGCCAACCTGGATAGTCCAAGTTCAAGTTGAGCCCGCTCTTCGCTCATTCGCTGAAAAGGATACCGCTGTTTCTCCCCATACAACTCTGGGGCTAAATCTGCTCCGCTCCCGGTCACCAGAAGACCGTCCAGCCGTTGTATAAGATATTTCTGTTTCGTTAAACCACGGACCAGGGGAAGCACTAAAGGCACTCCCCCAGCGTCCTGAATTGCCTGAAGGTATCTGGCGCGCAAAAAATAGGTGGGTTCTTTTCCACCCATATCCTTCCGATTTCCGGGGTTAAAGTCCGGGGTGATCCCAATAATAGGTTTGACCATGCCAGTCAATTCAACTTAGGCGGGTGAAATCTTTTGGTCTATAACGCTTGATCCTCGTATGCGGAGACCCCAATGAATCGAACGGGCTCATTCCCCTTCAGATGGTCAGGAGTGATGACATACGTACCGTAGAAGCTCGGCTCCCACACCGCTTTTGCGGTTTCAAGGTCACCGCCTGTTAATCCATAGGTAAACGTTCCGACAACCCCACCCAAGATGGCATAGGCAAACTTCACAGGGAAATAAATCACGGTCAGCAAGGCACTCCCGATCCCAAGGGCCGCTTCATTGGTTGGGCTCGATAATTCTTGTTCGGCAGCCAAACTCACCCCCGTGCCTCCCAGACATACGATCAGGGAAAAAGCCAACAATACGCAAACCCCCGTTACTTGCTTAAGGACACCTCCCCACAAACCCTTGGATTGCCGCATAAGGAATACTCCTTCCTGTTTAATTTTTATGCATACCTTCTCATTGGTATTTTAAACCTGAATGATTCATTAGTCTTCTGTTTTTAAATACAAAGTGAGGAATTATAGCAAATTTGGTACCTTCATAGTGTCTGGGGTCCCTCTTCGGTTTCAACCAGATCCAACTCGATAAAAATCTGCCTTTTGATTTCCTCAGCCTCCCGCTCAACGACCTCATCAGTCTCAGCAATGAGCGCGTCCCCTGAAACTTGGATATTTTCCTGCTTGATTCCCTGCTGAATAAAGGCATGAAGCTTGTGAAAGCACAGCAACTGCACCAATAAATCATGGCTTTTTTCTCGATAGCCTCCCCGGCTTTCCACCGGAACGCCCCTCAGAACAACTTCCAACCATGACGAATGCTGAAGGATTTCTTCGAGCCTGTCTATTTGGTTTCTTTTCATCACCACCTCGACTTGAACCCCACCTTTCCAGCTGCGTTTTTTGACATTAAACACACAGCGCACTGAATCTGATGCACCTTCAACGGCCTCAGGGCCGTAAAACAAGGTAATGCGAAAAAGTGGAATTTGGGGCGGTGAGAGTAATGACATCCTGGATCTATTCGTTTCTTTCAAGGGCATAACACAAACTGAAGAATACGCAAAAACTTGGCTTTGGCATAGTATCCCAAGCCTACCGCATTTAGGTTGACACTCGTCAATCTTGAAAGATAGAGTCTTTTAAGTCTTAAATTTTCACACTGAGCTGAAGCGAAAGGGTTTTCTCTATGTTCGGAACCATGGGGTTCTCTGAACTCATGATCATTCTGGTGATCATCCTGATTATTTTCGGGGCAGGTCGGCTTCCGCAAATCGGAGAAGGTGTGGGTAAAGCCTTAAAAGGCTTTAAAAAGGAAGTCGCCGATATACCCCCGCCTGTGGACCCCAATGAGGCACTACCCAACACACCGACAGAACCGGTACAGGCTCAATCCCAACCGACTACCCCGGTGGGCACTCCGACAAATCAGCCATTTCAGCCTGGTCCTGAACAAACCCCGGGAACCACTGCAGCATTACTCTACAAGGGAGCAGGTCCTGAGGTGGTCCACCCTTCATCTAAATCTGCCGGGGCTTCCAGTTCTCCTCAAGCCACGCCAACTCCTTCTTCCCCCCCACCGATGTCGATGGAGGATAGGCAAGCGCAACCAGCCCCCGTGGCTTCCAGGCAATATCCCGCTCTCCCCGCTGGGGCACAAGCTAAGCCTGTGCTGAAGCGACCTGCGGCTGTTGTGAATAAGCAAGCTGTAGCCCGTGTCCAGGCTCAACAAGCTGCAATGAAAGCCCAGGCCTCCCAACAATCCGGATTAGCTCCACGAGATATGCAATCATTGGGTGAGGGCCTTGGAAGTGCCGTACGTACCTTCCGGGATGCCGCGGCAGATATTAAAAATTCGATTGATCCTCAAATGCGCACCATCCAAGCGGAACTGGAGTCTGCCGAAAAAGAGATGCAGGACTCCATTGAAGTAGCCAAAGAGCCTCTAACCCCCAAAGAACCCTCTGGATCTGCATAAACCTTTCTTGCTCACGTTCTCTGCCAATTCTGCTATCATTGTCGGAGCAATTTGCTTTTTCGGACTCTTTGGTTGTGTCATTGAATCCCCACCTGAATCAGCTGAAACCGTCACCGAACGACTCATTCCACTTCTGACGGATACTCAGCTTGATACAAGACGGACCGCAGCCTTATCACTTGGAAAAATTGGGGACCCGCAGGGCATTCCAGCCCTTGTCCTCGCGTTGTCGGATCCAGACGATCAGGTACGACAATCAAGTGCGTGGGCCTTGGGAACGATGGCCGATTCATTACCAGACCAGGCTTTCGTTGCATTGGTTCAGCACCTTACGGATCCTTCCGATTCAGTCAAACAGGCTGTGGTATTGGCCTTGGGTCGGACAGCTGTGCAGAAGGAATTAATACAAGTGTTAACCGAAGCCTATGCTATTTCCACCATTGCCACTCAAAGAACCATTATCCAATCTCTTGCTCACTTTGAATTTCCATTTTCCTATTCCGTGTACCTTCAAGCTTTGGAAAGTCCGGATTCTCTCACTCGACAATCTGCAATTGCCGGACTCGGTGAATTAGGCGACCCCCGAGGACTTCCGTTCTTACGCACCCATCTTCTCCAGGATCCAAGTGTGGGCGTGCGATCGGAAGCCGCGTATCGTTTAGGCAAATTGGGAACCACCGAGGATATGCCTGCACTGAAACAAGCCATGGAAACAGACCCGACTCCCAATGTGCATTTTTGGGCCTCCTGGGCTCTTGTCCAAATTGGTCAGAATACCTGAATTCCACGAATTTGCTTCGGCGTCATATTCCCTTCCCTGCCTGATTTCCATCCAATATCACCCTGGATCAGAATTTTTCCATGTTCAATGCGTTTGATTGAATACTCGAGATAAAATCATTACAATTCGGCTTCTTTTTCTCCATGAGGAAAAAATTGAAGAATCTAAAAATTGATGTGATCGTAAGCCTTCTGGCAATTCTTCCAGTCGTGAGCTGCGCTTCCACACCGGTAAAATGGTTCAAGCCCGGGACCTCGCAGGCGACCTTTTCCAAGGATAAAGCTGATTGCGAAGAAGCCTTGCTCTCAACAGGAACCACTCAAAGGACCAAAGAAGTTTATTCCCTAGAAGGGTGTTTGGAGGCGAAGGGTTATACAGCCATCCCCATTTCTTCTCAATAACGAAAAATCCCAGCTTTGGTTTTGGAAATCCTGGGGAGGATATTTTCTGGAGCTTTCGTTAAAAAGAAAACCCGCTAGTCTCTTAGGGGGGTGGACAATGTGTTATTCTGATCATTTAAAATGAAGGGCAATCGTTTATGTGTTTGTTAGGAATCGATTGAACAAGCGAACGAGAGCATGAAAAAAGTTCTTCTAGTAGATGATGATCTTAATGCTCGTGAGGCACTTCGCTTAGTCCTGGAATCTCAGAAATTAGAATGTATTGAGGTCGGCAATGGATCAGAAGCCATCGCTTGGCTATCCAACAACCGGGCAGACCTGATTATCTCCGACAATCAGATGCCGACTTTGGGAGGTCTAGATTTTATAGACCAAATCAAACTGCAGGCGAAAGATCCCATCCAAATCCCCGTCATCTTACTCAGTGGCCATCTCGACGACCAAGATAAACAGCGAGCGCGTCAGGCAGGAGTCTTTGCTATCCTCGATAAACCCTGCAATTTCAGCCAATTCCTGTCCATGGTTCAGCTTGCATTGGACCAATAAACTTGCTCTTCTTCTTCCTGGTCCTCTCCTTCAAACAGCGTTACTCTTAAAATATCAAAAAAAATCCTCCCTACCTCTGACTTTTACGACGTAGTCTTCAACTGCTAATCCATTAGCGGTATTTCTTCATTAACCCTTTTCACGATATCTCTTCACCAGGGTGACAGATCTACCACTTTATAATAATCCTTGCCCCATATTAGGAAGTAACCGACCGAAGAAATCGAAAAAATTCTTGTTAAACATCCTCTTTAACAAAAGGAGTGCGCTCATGCTGAAAATATTCGGAGGAATGATTATTGGTTCCCTCATGACCATGATACTTTTTGGTGGGGTATCTGCTGCAGACAAAGTTCTGGCCAATGCGCAAGCCTTATATTTTGAGCAGATCCAACGACCGGACGCCACCACCACACTTCTACTTCTGGTCTTTTTAAGTATCTTCCTTGCTTCACTGACTCTATGGCCTGTCAAGCCTGCTTTGGACACAAAGAAGTTTGCCAAACAATTGCGCCGGCACTGTTAAAAATCAGAATTCTTCAATCCCAAAACAAAAAAGCAGTCGGTAGAGAAACTATTGGGTAGGGAGGATAATGCAGACTGAGACAGTCAAGTCGACTACCAGACATTAATGGGGACAAAACCGTTATTTTGTGAGCGAACAAATCTGTCTAGAAATCCGTATATTTCTCAATGGGTCTTGTGTTTTCCCAGTGAAACCCACAATGGTGGCTGAATGGCCTCGACATGTTCATGATTCAAAATCCTCAGCCTGAACGGGTTGGATAAGGCTTTTTCCCAATAACGATGTCGTAAAAGATAATTGAATATGCAGGTGACACACGACCACCCTTTCAAGGGTAAAACAACCATGCCGTTTTTCTGATATTATCATTTCCGCGCCGCCTCTACAGAATCCTTCACAAGAACTTACTCCCATGACTGACTCATTCCGGTCGGCTAAAAAAACATTAATTTATATCCAAAAAGTCCAAAGTTGATGAGTCCAGGATTTTCCCAAAAATATATCCTCCTCACCCTCACCGTTTGCACTTCATATTTCCCGATTAGGTTTCCGGATCCATTCTGACGGATATGAGGCCTTACAGTCAGAAGATGCTCCCTCTACTGGTGGAAATACCCTAGAACCTCAGAGTCGCGACAGTGCAGTCCGAAATCACGAACAGTGGAAAATAGTGGCAGCCGAAGTCCTAACCAAAAGAGGCGATTTTTTCTTCTCCACCATGTCTGGCGGAAAACTCCATGCTATTGGAAGAGAAGTCAGTATTGACTCTTTTCCTGTCCCAGGTAACCAACAAGCCACTTTACAAAAAGCCAAGCAAGTTCGGGCAGTACCCCTGGCACCAGCCGATCCTTCAGCCCAGAATCGGACGGTGGCCTTGTCAGCCAATGCCATCAAGGCAGCAGCCCCCAGGAACGGCACCGAAAGATCGACGAAGGCAGAGGACTCCCTCTGAAAAACCAACCGATGCTTTACCCGCTTATATTGATCTATTCGTTTAACACTTTTTCATGCACTCCTCGTTCAAAATCCCAATATCTCTTTTCTGGAAAACCGGTAATTTTTTTTGCCCCTATCAAAAAGCATGTTCTACAAAAGTTCAAACATCGCTTTATCGCAAGGCAACTGGCTATAGGTACATTACTTTAATCACTAAATCTTAAAGCTGGGCATACCTTTCCACGGCCAAGAATCTCTTGCCCATTCTCTTCTGCACATTGAATAAACTCCTTCGATTTCTTAAAAAACACCTTTCACAAGCCTATCCTGAAAATTGTGATCCCAATACGCTGCCGGTACCATTACCACCGAAGTTGGCAACGGACTTGCTCAATCGTATATTCCAAGAAAAACCATTGAGGACTTATTCTTAACAAAGCAGTGCCAAATAGGGATACAAAAAGATACCCAAGGACACGCGAATATGGAAACAACCTCAAACATTTGCCCACGGAAAATACCTCGAACTGATGGAGATGCGGAGACCTATGAACATTGGGGAAAAAATGAAACATGACTGGAACGAACGGGCCCAACACCATGCCAGATTTTGGATTGCCACCGAGGATTACCACACAGAAGAAAAGTTCGCTCAATCGGGAAAAGACACTGCCCAGGCTCTGTTGGCAACCATTCCTGTTCCTCCCCTACCGTCGTGGAATGTCCTGGACATCGGATGCGGCATTGGCAGAGTCCTCAAAGCCCTCGCTCCCTATTTTGATTTTTTAGTTGGAGTCGATGTCTCCTCCGCAATGATTGCCCAGAGCAAACAATGGTTAGCCGACGATCCCCATGTTCACACGTATGAAACCTCTGGGATGGATCTTCGAGAATTTCCTCACTCCTCATTTGATCTGGTCTATTCCTATGTTACATTTCAGCACATGCCCCGTCCTGTGTTTGAACGTTACCTGGGAGAAATCCACCGCGTCTTAACTCCTCATGGCTATCTGATTTTTCAACTGCCAATAGGCCATTTTCATGATGTTCCTTTCGAGGACACCATTGGGATACGGTCGTATTCCCATCAGGAAATTGAAGGAAGCCTTCGGCGGAACGGTTTAGGCTTCCTTCAGCACTCATCATCCAATTCCGAATTCACAGAACGGTCTGAACCGCATAGTCACCGTTTCCGGTTAGCACAAAAGATCGGACCAATAGGCCGCACTGTCCCAATGGACTGGGACGAATTGGAACAACCCCACCTGGTTTCTGACTTGGAGAACCAACTTTATGGCATTTATGCTGACCATTGCGCGTCTACAGGAAACTATCAAGAAGGAATTCAGACGCTGCTAACCCTGATCAACAAGAATCCCACAACTCTGGAAGGAAGATTACGGTTGATCGCATTATTGATCGAGACCGGACAACTCCCACAAGCTTTGGTCACCCTGAAAGAAATCATCGCCCTCTATCCTGGATATAAAGAAGGCCATCGAACACTCAGGCAACTTCTCGAGCAATGTCCGAATCTACATCCTTCTCAGACTCCTTCTTTATCCACAACCAGCAAGTACTCTCCGGGCCATACATCCCGAAATACTCCTGCATTGGCATAAAGGATATATTCAACCATATAAAGCCTAAACACAATTCATTATCCACCGTGCCTCCCGTCAGCCAGCCATAGGAGATCAACATACATGAGGGAACCTCTAAAAACTCTGGTTTTGTCTGAATGCCCGGGGTCTCAGTTCGAAAAGTTGAGATTGTCCTGGAGGCCGAGTCGGCCCAGACATCCCGGCCGGCCTCCACAGACAGCAGAATTTTCTCAAAAACCTGACTATTATGCCCCGCCGCATCGGTGACCGTATACTGCCGAATCAGCTTATGCGTCTTATCCACGTTCACATGGTTTTTGTACCCATACTGATTCTCGCCCTGCTTCACGACCCAGCGCGCCTCCGTGTCTTTCTGCCCTCGCTTCGCGGGTTGACGGTCCCACTCCCTCGGACACTCCCCGGACTTGATCGTCGGATTTTTGTCGCGCAAGTTCCGTTGTTTCGGGACGGGAACCAGTGAGGCATCAATCAGTGAGCCGCCACGGGGCTGTCAGCCCTGCTCGGCCAAATCGGTTTCAAATTGCGTAAAGAGAGTCTCCACAACCTGGGCTTGGGCGAGGGTTTCGCAAAACAACCGATGGGCTTGGTATCGGGGATACGGTGATCCAGGTTCGCATGAAGGACAAACGGTCGCGAATCTGATACTTCGTCTGATCATCGGATAAGTTGTAGAGGGTTTGCAGGACGAGGATTTTGAATATTAGCACGGCATCAAAGGGGGCCCGTCCGCCTTGCTGGCGCTTGGAGCGGCGGGAAACTTTTTCCACGGCCGGACGGGAATCCGTCCATGGCAGATGCGCGGTGAGTGTTTCTAAGAGATCCCCGTTGTGACTCAGGGCCTCGTAGCAAGTGACAAGGCAAAAAAAACCCGGGTTGGGTGGGTGTTGGCATACGCACTCTCCTTGGGCAGAAAGTATCGCAATTATTGCTCAGATGGTCAGGGGTTTTTAGAGATGTCCATGTGTAAATTTTGACTTTCTAATAGTCTTTCTTTTGTTATAATCAAGCTTACGAGTCGTAAACCAATTCCTTTATCTCTCACCACCAAATTAGGAGGAAAGCATGGGGAAAAAACCATGGGCATTGGTGTCAACCTTTTTTCTGATCATGGGAATGTCAGGCATGGCGTTAGGGAATCCGCCAAACAATGGCCCAGGTTGCGGATTAGGGAAACTCGCGTGGGAACAGTCCAGCCAAAATGAAAGCATTGGGGGTCAGGTTCTGATGGCCACCACCAATGGTACCGGCTTTCAAACTTTTGCAATCAGTTCAGGCACTTCCGGCTGCACCAATGATGGGAAAATTTTTGCATCCGAAAAAGTCAATGTGTTTACAGCCCTGAATTTCGACAACCTATCCCAAGAAATGGCGCAAGGCCAAGGTGAACATTTGACATCACTAGCCACATTGATGGGGATACCTCAAGAACAGCACCCAGAGTTTTTTTTAATGACGCAAGAGAATTATTCGACTCTGGTGCAAGCCGGAGAAAGTTCACCAAAAGCCGTTGTGAAAGCTATAAATAACGCGATGCAGGGCCGCATTATTTTAGCCCAATCCACAACCAACAAGTAAGTTCCGAAAGGCTCCGGCTGTTAAAGCCGGAGCCTTTTCTTCTCTCACTTTTCTCTCCCCGCATGTGGTAATACGCCTTCTTATTGGCCTTTGGCTATTTTCTTTCCATTTTTTTGTTGCCCCCATACAAGGGGCAACCCCACCATATCTTCAAGAATTGAATGAGCAAGCTGGCAGGGACAAACTCCATGAGCAACGCTACTGGCACCTCTTACTTCATTACCAGCAAAACTTCCTTGGTGGTCACACCAGCGAAGTGGACGATCCAGAGTTTTTCCTAGCAGAAAATGGAAAAGAAGATCCTGAGGCTGAGTTACGGGCAACACTTTCCTTCTTTTTTTCTGATGAATTGGTCGGTCGGTCACAACAACCTGCCCAATGCGCTTTTGTCGCCCGCTATCATTGGTTGAAAGAGAAATTAAAGTTTGAAGAGACCAAACTCCCTTCTCACGCATGTGAACGATTTCATCATTGGTATGATGAATTTGATGCCGAATTTATTTCCATGATTTTTCCCTCAGCCTTTATGGGGAACCCAGCTTCCATGTTTGGGCACACTTTCCTCCGAGTTGATCCAAAAGGCCAAACCGAACAAACACGGATTCTCGCCTATACCATCAACTATGCGGCAGAGGTGCCGCCCGATCCTGGAATTGAATACGCTTATAAAGGAATATTTGGAGGATACAAAGGGTTTTTTTCGACTATTCCCTATTACATGAAAGTCAAAGAATACGGAGACATTGAGAATCGAGACATCTGGGAATATCACTTGAATTTTTCTTCCGATCAAATTCATCGGCTATTGATGCATGTGTGGGAATTAGGGAATGCCTATTTCGACTATTACTTCTTTAAAGAAAATTGTGCGTACCATATCCTGTCTTTATTGGAAGTGGCCGATCCCAATCTGCACCTGACCGATCAGTTTCATTTTGCGACGATTCCTGCCGATACCATTCGCCTCCTTTTTCGTTACAAAGGATTGGTAAAAGAGAGCGTGTACCGACCAGCTCGCAGCACTTTAATTAAAAGAAAGCGCAACGCTTTGGAGGAACAAGAAACCTCGTTACTTCCTAAACTCCTCAAGGATCCTCATTTGACAGAACAATTCGAATTTCGCCAACTACCAAGGAATCGCCAAATTTTCCTTCTGGATTTCGCATCCGACGTATTACGATATAAAGTCGCAACCGATCAAGACAAGGCTCAAGACTATAAGGCCAAAAATCGATCTATCTTAGTGACGCGTAGTCAAATAAAAATTCCTTCGCCTTCCTTTCATGTAGAGCCATTTTCCCTTTCTCCCGAGCACGGCCACAATTCACTTAGGGTCGGAGAGGGATTCGGATGGAGAAACCATGAAATTTTCGAAGAAATCAGCGTCCGAGCCGCCTATCATGATCTCCTGGACCCTGATCCAGGATACACCCAAGATGCCCAAATAGAATTACTCGATTTACGGTTAAGGCATTATCACGAAAAAAATCAATTTCGAATAGAACGTTTTACCTTTGCCAATGCCCTCTCCTTGGCCCCCATTAATTCCTTGTTCGTTTCGCCATCATGGAAGTTTAATGTTGGAATGGACACCGTCAAGACCTCAAGGTGCGACCTCTGTTCAAATGGGAATGCCAATGCAGGAATCGGTGGAGCCCTTGAAACTCAGGTGTTTCAGCGGGAAGTCTTTTTTCTCTTTGGGGAGATGGATGCCAACATCAGTGGCGGGTACAAAGAAAATCACCGGGTGGGGGGAGGAGTATCCGGCGGCGTAATGGCCACCATTACTCCAAACTGGAAATGGCTGATCTCAGCAGGATATTTATATTACCCCCTTGGAGATCGATCCCATGACATCCCCATTTCTGTTGGCCAACGATGGACATTTGCCAAAAACTTCGCGGTGCGTGCCACCTTCACCCACCATGAACAGGACAATGAAGTCCTTGCTGTTTTTCACGGGTATTTCTAATTCTCCAAGAGATCAGTGAAGCCAAACCCTTGCCTCTTAAACCCTTTAACCAAAACATAAAGCCAGGACTAAAACAAAAAACCAATCCCCCCCAAAAAATATTCACTCCTAAAATTTAATGAAAGTTCCTTCCAATGGTAATTCGCAGAGAAGTACTTGTATTCCCCAAATACAAACCACCTTTCAGTAATGACTACTTGCATGCCTCCCAAAAACTGATATCCAGGAGCCGTTCCTGTTTCAAAACTTTTATCTTTTCTGCCAGGAATATCGGAATTTCTCAATATTCCATTTGAAAGCCCGCCTCCAATGCCCGCATACGGCCTGAACACAGCCCCTGGATACCGCGCTATAAGATTGACCATAGATTGGTGGGTGATAAGGCTGCTATCACCTTTTGTCATTCCGAAACTATTGACTATGGGGAAACGGATTGAATTATTATTTCCAAATGATTCCAATTCAAGGCCAAGATACCCACCGGCAATATGAGGGAATAACCCTACCTTAAATCCCAAACCAGGACCTCCATTCACCTTCTCGCCTGAAACCACTCGACCTTTATACGAAACTCCCTTATTTAAGGGTTGTGAGCCCACACCATAGCCTGCCAGATAAATCTCAATGTCATCCAAAGCCTCTAAACGACAGGGAAGTGAAATGGCCCCAATGCAGGTAAGGAGCACCACAAATTTTATGGAAAAATACAATTTTCCTCCGAGGAAATCCTAAATCAACATATCTCAGAAACTTAAAAAGAACGCCTGTAATTATATTCCAGGTGCTCCTGCCTATGATGTCAAGAAAATTTCCTAATCAATGAAACCCGCCACTTGCTTTCCCCACCTTTTTGTCCATCAAAATCTTCGGACAAAATGAACACCCCCCAGGCACCGTGTTGCAGAAAGATGTGGTTTGGATCATGGCGGAGGCAACCCTCAGTATTGCCAGACGCTACGACTGCCTAGGCGTTGATCGGGGGTACATCCATCTGATGTGTTCAGCCGATCCGAAGATTTTGCCTTGGCAAATGGTGCGCATTTTCAAGACTTACACGAGCCAAGTGTGTTTCGAGGGAAACCGTCGTTTAAGAAAGAGTCGTGGGGAGAGAAATTTTGATCGTATGTGCATTATGTCAGGACAGTGAGGGAGAGAGGAAATTGGCAGGTTGTCCAACAGTATGTGCAAGATCTAGACAAACCGCGAGGAGAGCTTCGTCAGTTAACACTTTTCTAATATCCAGTGATTTGCCCACTTTGACCACGGGGATCTTTATTTAAAAAAAGCCATCCCCTTTGAACTGGAAATAGCCTTTCTGACAATGAAGGCCCGTATGGGAGAGTCTTTCCTAGGCGGTAACAATTGAAATCAATATCTTAGAATCATTTCGGTTTTACATATTTTCACAAATAAAACAAAGGGGATTGTCCTAAGAATAAATTAGGACAATCCCCCAAAGTCATTTACTGGCCGATTACGATCCCTTTACGACAGTACAGTACTCACCCCAGACTCCAAGGATATTTTTTGAAGTATGATCCACGTGTGAAATCTGAGTTATTCCACCATTTGCTTTGGCCGTTTCCAGGCTGGCATCACCTGTCGCAACCATCGCAAGAATTGAGGTGGCACAGGCTGTTCCTGTTTTTGTCGGAGCAGGGCCATCATTAATTACGCCGTCCCATTTGGCTTCAGTATAAGCCCACCCGGCAACGGGAGAGGCTACTCCCATACATCCAGTCAGATTGAGTAAACAAAACCCCAAGACAACGGCCATTAGCGCATTCTTCATCTTCTGCCTCCCTTTAAAATGTTAGGTTTGTGAATGCCATTTTCACTCATGTAGCGAGTTTCTCTTACGTAACCGATTGCCACAATAATGTCAATGAAGAAACCAACCTTTGATTGGACAATCAAGCCATTGAGGTCCTCATTACCCTTGGTGGCTTCTGGCTATCCAGCATTTATTCCCCGCCCGCCTCAGGATGCAATAACCCATTGTTATTTGCATAATGATCATGACTCGTGGCGACACTGGCACCCAAAAAAATTCTCCATTCTGAAGAAGTGACCTTATGTGGAGCCCTACTCCTTTTTCAACGAAAAATGCGCTCCCGCTCACAAGAACATATCGAATTGTTCAAAAGCCCAGAATCGAAAATAGACAGATAGCCCTTTCCTCAGCCACCTCTTTTTTGCTTAGATGAAGCAGGCAGAAAAGGCAAGGAGCTTCCACAACTATAGCCAACTCTACTTTGAGCATATTAATGAGTTTAGAAGACGAATTTTGCGATATCATAAAAAAAGCCCGCTTTGGCCAAGGGCTGGGAATTGAGACCCTGGCGGAATTGGCGAAATTGGAGCAGGCCGAGGTGGAGCATCTTGAGAAAGGCCATCGACCTCCGACCAAAGGAGAAATTCAAAAAATTAGCCAGGCCTTACACCTGCGCGTTGGACCCCTGGTAAGTCTGACTTTGGAAGGATGGTTACCTCAGCCTCAACCCGTATGGACGACTGAACACGATCTTGTTCAGACCATCAAAGGGGATATTGGCGGGTATGAGGTCAAAGGCTATCTGGTAACTGATCCAGCCACCAAACAAGCCCTCATGATTGATACAGGGTACAATGCCAAGCAAATGCTTGAGAGCATCTCCCGTCGTGATTTGACCTTGATCGGTGTTTGCCTCACCCATGGGCATACGGACCATGCGGGAGGGCTGGAAGAGATTCTTGCTCGTTGGCCAGTGCCGGTCTATCTGGGTAATGGAGATTTCGATCTGCTCCCATGGAGACCACCTGACGCCTCCATAAAAATACCAGCCGACCATCAGGTGATTGCCTTAGGAGAGTTGACGGTTGAATGTTTGGCCACCCCGGGTCATACCCCTGGAGGATTTTGCTACCTGTTATCACTCAAAGGCCAAACCCTGTGTTTTGTGGGCGATACGCTCTTTTCCGGTTCGGTGGGGCGTTCCAACCCTTTTTCGCTTTATCCACAGCATTTGCAATCCGTTCGCCATACCCTGTTACACTTACCAAAGGACACCGCCTTGTTTCCTGGCCATGGTCCCTCCACAACAGTGACTCAGGAACAAGCGCACAATCCATTTGCCTGATATTGCATGTCAATCCAATTACTGGCTTGGCATTTAATAAGGACGTGTTAATGGATCACGAATCGCCTGAACCTTCAACTCCCTCGGATCCTTCGAAGAGTAAGCCAACTCCACCACCTTCTCTGTTGAATCCTATTGGTCCCACCGATCCACTGCCCCGGACCACCCCCCCTGCTTTTCCGCCTCGAGTCAGGCCTATCTCCAAAAACGACATACGTCAAGAACACACAACACAGACATCCTCCAGTGAAAGAGATCATTGGCAATCACTTCAAACTGAACTACCCGAAACTGGAGATGAGGTGGACGAATTCCCTCCTCCAACTCCCAGCGCCTTTTCTCAATGGGGCCTTCCTATTTTGCTTTTTGGGCTCACCGTATTCACCACGCTCTGGGCAGGAGCATTTCAAGTGAATACGAAACCCGTCAATGGGGCCTGGGATTTTTTAATGCGCTATCCTGGCTCTTTAGTCAATGGAATCCCCTTTGCCGCAACCCTTTTAGGTATCCTCGTCACCCATGAATTCGGGCATTATCTCCTCTCTCGCATTCATCGTGTACCCGCGTCCTTACCGCTGTTTATCCCTGGCCCTCCACATTTCATCGGTACCTTTGGGGCCGTGATCCGCATGCGATCGGCCATTATGAATCGCCGGGCGCTTTTTGATATTGGCGTGGCGGGTCCCATTGCCGGTTTTATCGCAGCAGTCGTGGCAATCATTATCGGACTCTCCCTTTCCCATATCGTTCCACGATCACAAACATACGGCTTACAGTTGGGCGAACCACTCCTGCTGCAATGGTTTGGCTGGCTCATGTTTGGCCCGATTCCTCCTACACACGATATTGTACTCCATCCCATTGCCTTCGCCGCGTGGTTCGGATTTTTCGTCACCGCAATTAATTTACTGCCTTTGGGTCAATTGGACGGAGGCCATGTGGCATTTGCGGTGTTAGGCCACCGGCAACGTTCACTGGCCTTGGGGACAATTCCCATCCTTATTTATTTGGGGCTCACGGGTTGGCCTGGATGGATTCTCTGGGTCGGTCTGGCTAGCCTTGTCGGGATTGCCCACCCCCCGGTCATTGACCCTGACATCGTTTTGGGCAAACACCGCCGGTGGGTGGCTTGGGCAGCCTTGGCTATCTTCATTGTGACTTTCGCCCCGGTGCCGTTTTCCGTTGGCTGACAGACATGTTAGCCTTCCCTATGCCCTGGTTGTTCACGGAATATCATCCGTTTTCTCCACCAACGTTTCCAGGCTGGAATTCCCAGCTCAACTACAAAAAGGAATCGTGATCTCATGAGTGACTATCAGTCCCAATTACACACCTACATTCAAGATCACCGCGCCAGCTTTGAAGACCTCCTGGGTCAAATGGTGGAAATACCATCAGTGAGTTCAGACCCTGAACATGTCCCCGATATGCACCGGATGGCGCAGTTAGCCGTTCAGTATCTGGAACAATTTGGAGCCAAGTCCTCTATTGTGAATACCAGTGGTTTTCCCAGCGTGTCCGGAGAATGGATGGCCGGGCGCCAATACCCCAGCCTGACCATTTACAATCATTTAGACGTCCAACCTGCGAAGGAACCCGAATGGCGGCAGCCTCCCTTTGCCTTTCATACAGATGGTGATCGGTACTGTGGACGTGGAGCGACAGACGATAAAGGCCCGGCATTAACCGCCCTCTTTGCTGCAAAATTTGCCAGAGAAGCCGGTATCCCCCTGAACATCCGGGTCCTCTGGGAATTGGAAGAAGAAATTGCCAGCCCGAATTTTTCAGAGGTCCTTCAGGACCGTAAAGCGGTCCCTGCGTCCGATTCGGTTCTGGTGTCTGATACAATTTGGGTATCGAAGGATCGCCCCGCCCTCTCCTGTGGACTTCGCGGTTTGTTAGTGGCCAAGTTGGGGCTTCGCACAGGAGAAACCGATATTCATTCCGGTCTCACGGGCGGCGGGGCGCGCAACCCCCTGGCGGAATTATGTGAAGCCGCCTATTCCTGCGTGGATGCAAAAACGGGCCGGGTGAAAATACCGGGGTTCTACGATGACGTCGTCCCGCCCACCCGAACCGAACTCAAAAATTTTCTGGCATCAGGATTTCAAGTTCGGCTTTTTAAAGAAGCCTATCAACTGCGATCCCTGCGAACATCCGATCCTCAGGATTTACTCAAACGAATCTGGGCCTCTCCCACATTTGAAGTTCATGGGTTAACGGGTGGGCATATGGGCCCAGGCGTCAAAACCATCGTGCCCGCCTGGGGTGAACTTAAAGTGAGTATGCGATTAGTTCCCAACCAACATCCTGCAAAAATTTTCCGCCTCCTGAAAAAACACCTCCGTACTCGCAATCCTGATATTGAGGTGATTAATGATGGGGAACTGGAACCCTATCGTGGAATTTCCGATGGCCCTTATGCAGAGGCATTACAAGAGTCGGTAGCACAGGCTTTTGGACGCCGCCCGGTGTTTGTACGGGAAGGTGGATCGATCGGGGCCATTGCGGTGTTACAACGGGCATGGAAGGTCCCGATTCTGTTTATGGGTCTCAGTCTGCCTGAACATGGGTATCATGCACCCAATGAATATTTCGATTGGAGACAAGCTTCAGGGGGAATACAAGCCTTCGTCCACTATTTCGATCACTTGAGTGGGATGCGATCAGAAAAACCCAAAACCCGATTCCAGCCAAAAACAAGCTAAGGTCCAGAAGAAAGTATCTGAACTGAAGGTAGGTCTTGGAAATGCACGAGGGTTCGGATGTAGGCGAGAATATTGCGCCGCTCATCAGCCGACAATTGATGACTCCAGCCACTCATGGCTGTCCGGAGAACCCCCTCAGCAATAATCTCGAACAATTCAGCATCCGTTTTGGCTGAGGTGGCTGCCGAAACTAAATTTCCTGGGCGTGGGGCTAACAGGGCCGCCCGTGGCCCATCTGCCCTTCCTTCCGCCCCATGACATTCCAGACAATGAATACGATAGAGGTCTCGCCCCTGCTCCCCTCCTGGTTGGGCGCCAACCGCCCCTGACTCATAGAAGGCCCCCAAAACTGAGATAATCAGACCGTTCAAAAGAATCAGGACACCTATCCCCACCAGGCGATATTTTAGACAGGAATCCTGGCAGTTGCAAAAACTCTTTACTGACTGCGCAACAATATTCGAAGGGGAATTCCCTCAAAACCATATTCCGTCCTGATGGAGTTTTCAAGATAACGCAGGTAGGAGGCTGGGACTTTGGGTGCGGATTTGACAAAGAGGGCAAAGGTAGGAGGTTTGGTAGCCACCTGAGTGATAAATACGGATTTTTTCGGATTGCCCCTGACTAATGTCAGGGGATTTTTTTCGAGGAGTTCCTGAACAAATAGATTCAGCTTACGGGTTTGAACGCGTTTGGAAAAATTGGCCACGACCTGATCAATTTTAGGGAAAAGCCGCGTGAGCGTTTCCGGTTGAATTGCGGCACCATAGACAACCGGCACATAGGTAAAAAAGGGAAATCGCCGGGCTAATTCAAGATTGTAGGCGGGATACGCCTCACGATCCCCTTCCCTCAGGTCCCATTTATTCACAAGAATGATACAACCTCGCCCTTGTTTACTGATTAAGCCAGCAATTTTCGTATCTTGTTCTGTGACTCCTTCCAACCCATCCAAAACCAGCACGGCAACATCAGATCGTCCCAACGCTCGAATGGCTCGTACGACACTATAGCCTTCAATCCCGCGCTCGATCCGCCCCCTTCGCCGGAGCCCTGCCGTATCCGTAAAGATATACCGTCGTCCATGAAGACTGACCATTGAATCAATCGGATCGCGGGTCGTTCCTGGAATATCACTCACAATGAGTCGTTGTTCCCCGAGAATGGCATTGACCAACGTCGATTTCCCTACATTGGGTCGGCCTACCACCGCGATCCTTGGTATCTCATTTGGAACTTCATTTTCCGGGGCTTGGGGAAGATGGGGCAAAAGAGCTTCCAGGAGTTCATCCACCCCTAATCCTCCCTCAGCTGAAATCGGGAAAATCGTTTTTATCCCCAATTTGTAGAAATCGGCCAAGAGGGGTTCAGCCTGAGGGGTATCGATCTTGTTGACCGCCAGAAAAACCGGCTTCGTCACCGGTCGCAACAGCTCAACAAGATCGGCATCCAACGGAGACAAGCCCACCCGGCCATCCATGACAGCAATGACCAAATCCGCTTCCTCGATGGCCGCTTGGGTTTGAAATTTGATCTGCTCCACGATGACATCGTCGGAGGTGAGATCCAGCCCTCCGGTGTCGACCAGTGTGAATATCCGATTTTGATAATCGCACTCTGCCGTGTTTCTATCCCGAGTGACTCCGGAAACATCATCGACAATTGCCGTACGATGGCCGACAATCCGATTGAATAGGGTGGATTTGCCTACATTCGGCCGTCCCACAAGGGCTACCAAGGGTCTATGTGGGGATGGTTCCAAGTGAACTTCGACAGGCAAATCCGACGAACATAGTGACGAATCAAGAGATGGTCTGGTACGGGAGCGAGTGGTACGAGAATGAGAATATCGAGCCATTGGACAGCAAGTAACTGAATTAGGGTAATTAAACTGGTAGGAAATTTAAGTTTCAGGCGTCAGGTCGTCTACCAGCTCAACAAGACGATGAATCGAAGGAACCGCGTCAGTGATAGCCTGAATAAAGCCCCCCAGTCAACTGTCGGCGGATAAAGCTTTATTTAGACAAAGAATGTAGCTCAGCCACAAGGAAATTTATCGAGGAGAATCTTTTCTGCATTTCGATTGGTTTATGGGAAATGAATCCCTGCGAATTATTCAGCAATCGGGTAACAACTATGACGGGTATACGAAAATGTTAGACATTTTCCTGATCCACCAGCCATTTCCACTGATGAGCTCAATTCATGAAAGGGTTCAGAAGAATGAAGTAGGACAAAAGGTAGGAAAACTACACCAGGCAAAATTCGATGAAAACCAATGAGTTACACATGGAGATGTTTCATCGCTGCCGCACAAAGAATGATGAATACCCCCATCCACAATGCTATGCGTTGAAATGGCACCGGCTCTACGGCCATCTCTTCCAATTCCTCGGTTGTCTCACCACCCGTAGGTTCATTTTTAAAGATTATGGTGTACAGAAAAATGGTCAGAATTCCCAACACCAATGCCAATTTAATGAAAAAGACTGTGAGGTATTTTGCATGATGGGCGACATTTTCCCCAGACTGCATCACCATCCCCTCACTCACATAATGGAGATTAACTCCTCCGGTGAAAAGGATGACCACCAAAAGAATCCCGACCACTCGTTTATATTGCCGATAGAAGGTTTCAGATATTGGTCGGATAAATTGTTTCGGGACAGCGGTTTTAAGACTGGGCGTCACAGCCATCACAAGAAAGGCCAGCCCTCCAATCCACACCACGGCAGACAGAAGATGCAACCAATGCACCAGGATGGGGATTATCTGATTAAGGTCGGTGAGAACTCCGAGGAGGGATTCCATCAGAACTTAAACACAGGTTTTTCATTCCCGAACCGACGCTTCCGAAGTTCTTCCATTAATTCAATCGTCACAGTTGGAAGGCCTTGTTCGGCAGCATGACGCTCGACGCCTTTTTTAACCATCGCCCGTAGAAAGTAGGGGATGCGATTGAGCCGTTCTTCCGCAGCAGCTTCCCATTCCACAGACGAGACTTCCGGCACATTAAAAGCCACTTTTATTTTTTCTCCCCCTTTGGGAGTGTATAGACACCATTCATCCTCATCCATCGCATCCCCGTGGTCCACGTAGGGACGAGCACGACACCCGCCGCAAATTTCACTGTATTCGCAATCTCCACATTTTCCCTTAAGATGTGGATAACGAAATGCATTGAAAACTTGGGAATTTTCCCATAAATCGACAAAGCTTGTCTGGCGGATGTTTCCTGCAGACAAGGGCATATATGGGCAAGGCGTGAGGTCACCGTTGGGCGTCACCCGCGCATAGTTAGTCCCCGCCAGACATCCACCTCCCATGTATCCTTGGGCTTTGGTGATGGGAGAATTTGGGTCCTTTTCATAGGCCAGGCGTTTGAAATGTGGTGCACAACGCGCCCGGACCAACATGTCCTGGTATTTATCTTGGCTCTCCACCAAATAGCTCAAGACCTCTTCATATTGTGAAGGAGTAATGTCGGTGAGCTCTTCACCTCGTCCTGTGCACACCATGAAAAAGACATTTAAGACTTTGGCCCCCAAATTGTGCGACCAATCGATAACGGCTGGCAATTCTTTGTAGTTCATGGGCTGTGCACTGAAATGTACTTGGAATTGAAGCCCATTTCGTTTGCAGGCTTCAATACCAGCCATAGCCCCTTCCCACGCACCAGGTAAACCTCTAAAGGCATTGTGTGTTGCTGAATCCAGGGAATCAATACTAATTCCTACGCCCATCACACCAATGTCTACCATGGCTTTCGCCATCTTGTCGTCAATCAGCATTCCATTCGTGCCGAATACGACCATAAATCGCTGCTCAACTGCATGGCGAGCGATTTCAAGAATATCGGGACGGACCAACGGCTCGCCTCCGGTAATGACAAGGAGGCTTCCGGCATTGACTTTGGCAATCTGATCAATAAGACGGAAACATTCCTCTGTCGTCAATTCATCATGCCCGCCACCCATTTTTGTCGTGGCATCCAGGTAACAATGTTCGCACTTGAGATTGCATCGCTTGGTTAAATTGAGAGCCACCAGGTAGGGCTTAAAATCATCCACAGTTCGGCCGTCTCCAGGTCCTCCGGACTCTGGACGAAAGTTCTCAAACTTCGTTACTGCGCTGGACCCTAACGAGCTCAGCGTATTAAAGAATGAACTGATGACAGGGAGTGCCTTACCCATTGTGGCTGGCTCCGGATTGAGCCTCAGAGGGAGCCCCCGCGCCGGTTAACTTGGCCACGATGTCCTTGACGTTGCCTGTTTTCATGGCTTCTTCCATAGTGGTTTTAGCTTGCTCAATGCCCTGGTTCGCCACATCCAGAGTTATGGTTGTGGTCCCAATTTTTTCAGCATGCTTAATAATTAACGCTTTAGTACAATCCCGCATAAATCCAGCAGGAGCTCTTTCTAATCGTTGAAGGGCATCGGGCTCCCATATATACGGGTCAGCTCCATTAGTGTCGCCAGCACTTTCCTTATTAGATTCAGAGACCATAGTTGCCGTCTCCCCAGCCGTTTTATTGGCGAAAATTGGTGTGTAGTCTTCGCTTGCCGCTTCCTGAATCATCGCGCCTGAATATTCCAAGGTAATCGTCGTCATTCCAAGTTTCCTGGCAGTTTTTTCGATTTTTGCTTTTGCCCGTCGCCGCTGGAAACCGGCTGGAACGGCTCGAATTGCTTCACGAGCATCTTTCGTCCACTGCATAGGGATATCGTCATATGCCACTTGCGTTTCCAAGCCACCTTCCGCTTTGGCAGCTGCATCAAAAATAGATTTATCGACTTGTTTAAATTGTGCTCCATCCAAACCACAGACAGGACACATCACCGGATGGTCGCCTTTCCCAATATATCCACACCCACCACAGACATAATAGTCTCTCGACATTCGAGACAGATACGATTTATTTCCCGGGCTCATTGGCTCAGATGCCTCCGCTGGAACTTCCTCCACGACCTTGGACATCATACCGCTCAATGTTGAGCCCATTAGGTCCTGGGCAACTTCATTGCCTGCCTGCATAGTATTGCGATCGACTCCGGCCGCATCGAGAGTACCACCCAGCGTTTTCATAGCGTCCATCGCACCCTTGGGTAAAATATCCCCAACCGCATCATCAATGACTGAATTACTGATGATGGTATGCCCCTTTTCGATGGCATATCGATGGATCGCAGTTTTTGCCACTCCCCGTGCAAAGACCGGGATCTTCTCCATCCGTCTTAAGGCTTCTTCCGTCCAGGCAATCGTATATTCGGCCTGGGTGTCAATCGGAGGAACAAACTTCTTATTGGATATTAATATATTACAGGGAGCTGAACGCAAAAGATTTTCAGCATTGCTGCCAATATCCATATCATCATCGCTATGCACCCCAATCCGTCCAACGATAAGCAGCCATGGCTGCTCTTTTCGAACGTACTGAATGATTTTCTCAAACGCTTTTCCGTCAAGCAGAGTGGTCTTAATATCTTCGCCCTCATCCTGTGCGACATCGCGAGAGACATCCAGATGAGACTGGTAAATTTTCGCGAGCCCGCTGTCGATGACTTCCTCGTGAAGCTTTTCCTGCTCCTTAAATCGAAACACCTTCCCAGCCTCTTCATTCAAGACACCGGAAATACTGTGAAACGCCGCATAATGGAAATAGGGATCGAATGCTGATATCGCCTCTACCGGCTTATTAAGAGCCTTTCCCAAGGCGAGCGCGGTCTTCAGTCCGCCAAAGGAGTAATGGCTCCCATCCACAGCTACTACAATTTTCCCACCATTCATGGGTTTGGTATTTTTCACAATGAACATGTCCGAATTACGAATTCGACGGATCACGCGTTCCGTGTTGCTCCCGATCAAAGAATCCTTCACCGCACCAACTCCCAAGGCTCCCATAATGGTCAAGTCATACCCATTTTTTGTGATATCTTCCGCGATTGCTTTCCAGTTTCGCCCCTCAAGTGAACGTCGCTCCAAAGGAATGTTTGCTTCCGCACATTTCTGGTCGACAAAATCCAAATACGAATCTGTAATGATTTGCAAGCCTCGGGTGATAAGGGAATCATGGATCTGGCGTTGGCGATCTAACTCTTTTTCATCGTGATATTCCTCGGGAAGACCTGCCTCCATTTGTTTAAACCGCTTATCATGCATCTTGGCCGCATATACATGGCTTCCCACAATTTTCGATCCGAAAATTTTCGCAAACTGCACTCCCAGTTCCACAGCCATATTCGAATGGTCTGAATTATCAACCGGGACATATATTGTTTTGTACATCAACAAGCCTCCTTACAGATTTCCGCCAAAAAAAAGCGGCACCAGGCCCTCGTCTCAATCGCCGGGAAATTTTTATAAACAGATGTTTTTTCACATGAAATAAGAGCGGATCTTACCACTGGGAATTCTAGGTACGCAACCCAACGACCATTTCCACCTTGACCCGAGTGAAATATAAAAAATCCCATATTTATCAAATGCATTGAATGCCTCATGTTAGCATTTTCCCTATCCGCTACAAATTCATGGTAAGCAAGTCAAAGCACTCACCATTTAATGGTAGATAGCCCTTAGATTACAGGACAAGTCGTTGGGGCTTACCTAGTGTTATGTAACTAACGCTTCTTTACAATGCTTGATCTTGGCAAGGATCGTGTCTGCATCCTTATGCCAGGTGAAAATTTTGGGGTTCTCATTATGATGGCGCAGAAAGTCTTCAATGGCGGCAATGAGGTCTGGCACGCTTTTGAACACCCCGCGTCGAAGCCGGCGTTGCGTCAGCTCTCGAAACCACCGCTCAACCATATTCAGCCACGACGCGCTCGTGGGAGTGAAATGGAAGTGCACGCGCGGATGTCGCTTGAGCCAGCGTTGCACAGCTGGACTTTTATGGGTGCTGTAATTGTCCACGATGAGATGCAGATCCAGCGCAGGAGGCGTGGCATGGTCGATGGTCTTCAGAAACCTGATAAACTCTTGACTCCGGTGGCGGGGTAAACACTCCCCGATGACCGTGCCATCAAGCATATTGAGGGCGGCAAAAAGGGTCGTCGTCCCATGTCGTTTATAATCATGCGTCATCGTGCCGCAGCGTCCCCGTTTCATAGGCAAGCCCGGCTGCGTACGATCCAGGGCTTGGATTTGACTTTTTTCATCCACGGACAGCACCAGGGCCCGTTCGGGTGGCTTCAGATATAACCCAACAATATCCCGAATCTTTTCGACAAACCGGTCGTCTGTGGAGATTTTGAACGTCTCCACCCGATGGGGCTGCAGGCCATGGTGTTTCCAGATGCGTTGGATCGCGACATGCGACAGCCCGGTTTGCTTCGCCAACGTGCGCGTACTCCAATGGGTCGCTCCTTTCGGTTGACGATGCAAGGTGAGCTCGATCACTTCGCGCACAGTTTCCTCCGAAATCTTCGGTTTGCGTCCGGGCCGTTGCCAATCTTTCAGGAGTCCCGGATAACCAAACCGCTCAAATCGCGTGCGCCACAATAACACGGTGGGGCGAGTCGTCTGCATCTCTTTGGCAATCCGGTTGTTCGACAGTCCACGGGCGGCAAGTAAAACGATCTTCGCTCGCAACGCCACCTTCTGCGGGGTTTTTCCTGCCCGGACAAGATCTTCCAAACGCTTCTTTTGCTTAGCGTCACACGGGAGGGCTGTCGCGGCGGTAAACATGCCGCAACAGTACCATGCTTCCCTGTCAGTTGTATAGCCATATATGTAACACTACACTAGCTCTCACTAAACGCTCCCCTACTTAACTCGGTTAAGAAAAAGCGCCGCAGAACTTAAATAATCCGACAAAATAGCCTCGCATTGCCAAAGATGCCAACCAATGCCACCATCTAATCCTCCCTGCGGAGTTGCCGACGGCCTGGGCTCCAGGCAGTTAATCGAATGGGGGAAGCCATTCATTAGTCCATCTCACTTTTTTAATTATCTTGATGAGAACTTTGCGTTAGGGGAATTTTATGTTTTACTAACCTTTAGCCGAAACCATAGAACGAAAACAGGAAAATCTTAAGTTTTTTGGTTATGGCTAATACAAAAATTGCGGAGAGAGGTTTCATTGCGCTAAATTAAATGTTTTGTGCTTTGCTTTATTCACCAACTGAGACCATGCCTCAGGGCATGTGGGCTCAAGCAATTGGTTAGGGGGAACTCTTGATGAGACAAACCAATTTTCTCTTTACCTCGGAATCGGTTACGGAAGGGCATCCGGATAAGATTGCCGATCAAATTTCCGACGGTATACTTGACGCAATCATTGCAAAAGACAAGAACTGCAGAGTGGCCTGTGAAACCATTCTGACTACGGGAATCGCCTTTGTGGCCGGAGAAATATCCACCAGGGCGTATGTAGAAATTCCTGAAATTATTCGTGAGACGATTCGTGAGGTGGGATATACCGATGCGACATGGGGATTCGATTACAGTACCTGCTCCGTGTTAACGGCCATTCATAACCAATCGGGCGACATTGCCATGGGTGTGGATTCAGGTGGCGCTGGCGATCAAGGGTTAATGTTCGGGTATGCCTCGAATGAGACCCCTGAACTCATGCCCATGCCCATTATCCTTGCGCACCGTTTAACCAGAAGACTGGCAGAAGTTCGAAAAAAGAATATTCTCCCCTGGGTTCGACCTGACGGAAAGTCACAGGTGACGGTTGAATATAAAAATGGGAAACCCGTTCGCATTGACACCATCGTCCTTTCTACGCAACACAGCGATGCGGTCACCTCAAAGAAAATCGAAAAAGATGTGATGGAAAAAGTAATTATTCCCGTCATGCCTAAAAAATTTTTCAATCAAAAAAATATCAAATTTCACATTAATCCCACCGGACGATTTGTCACTGGTGGCCCCATGGGGGACACCGGACTGACTGGACGAAAAATCATCGTAGACACTTATGGCGGAGTTGGCAGTCACGGAGGAGGAGCTTTTTCCGGAAAAGACCCCAGCAAGGTAGACCGATCCGCCTCATACATGGCCAGATATATTGCTAAAAATGTCGTTGCAGCCCAATTGGCGGAAAAATGTGAAGTGCAGTTGGCCTATGCCATCGGAGTTGCAGAACCAGTTTCTGTTTTGGTTGATACAAAGGGGACAGAAAAAGCGTCCGTTGAACAGATTGAAAAGCTCATCATCAAGCACTTTCCGTTGACTCCAAGAGGCATCATCGAGCATCTCAAGTTGCGCCGCCCAATTTACAAAAGAACTGCAGCATACGGACATTTTGGTCGAAACGAACCAGGATTCACCTGGGAAAAAACCGACATCGCCAATTTACTCCGAAAAGGTGCAGGCCTTTAATTTTTAAGCGCCCAGGCCTTTTGAGTAAGGGGGCTTTCAAGGCTCCCTTCTTATGCCCAGTATCTTCAATCACTCATCCTGAGAAGGGGAAGAAACTTCTATGAGCACTGCAACGATGACTAAAGCCGCCTCAACTGACTATAAAGTTGCGGATATCCGTCTAGCCGATTGGGGACGAAAAGAATTACGTATTGCCGAAACAGAAATGCCGGCATTGATGGCCCTTCGAGAGAAATATCACGCCTCCCAACCATTAAAAGGGGCCAAAATTCTTGGCTGCATTCACATGACTATTCAGACCGGGGTGTTAATTGAAACGCTCATCGAACTGGGAGCTGAAGTTCGCTGGTCTTCCTGTAATATCTTTTCAACACAGGATCATGCTGCGGCTGCCATCGCCGCAAAGGGAATTCCTGTATTTGCCTGGAAGGGTGAAACAGAACAAGAATATGAGTGGTGCCTAGAACAAACCATTTTAAAAGATGGCCAACCGTGGGATGCCAACATGGTTCTGGATGACGGTGGGGACTTGACAATGATGCTCCACCAAAAATACCCCGCCATGTTAAACCAAATTCATGGAATTACTGAAGAAACAACCACCGGGGTTCATCGCCTGCAGGAAATGCTAAAAAAGGGCACGCTAAAGGTTCCAGCCATTAATGTGAATGATTCAATCACCAAGTCAAAAAATGATAATAAGTATGGTTGCCGACACAGCTTAAATGACGCGATTAAACGCGCGACTGATCACCTCCTGTCAGGAAAAAAGGCCCTCGTGATTGGATACGGCGACGTTGGGAAGGGCTCGGCTCAATCACTCCGACAGGAAGGCATGATTGTCAAAATTTCAGAGATTGATCCCATCTGTGCCATGCAAGCCTGCATGGATGGGTATGAAGTGGTCTCTCCTTATAAAGGTGGGATCAATACAGGCAAAGTCGAAGACACCAACTCCGACCTTCTCCAGAACACGGATATTGTCGTCACAGCTACCGGCAACTTGAATGTCTGCGATTCAGCCATCCTGCGATCCTTAAAATCCGGGGCGGTCGTTTGCAATATCGGTCACTTCGACAATGAAATCGATACTGCCTTCATGCGAAAGAACTGGAAATGGGAAGAAGTAAAACCTCAGGTACATACGGTTTATCGTGACAAAGCCAGCAATGATCACCTCATTTTGCTGTCCGAAGGGCGCTTGGTGAATTTGGGAAATGGGACCGGGCATCCATCCCGAGTCATGGATGGTTCATTCGCCAATCAAGTTCTCGCTCAAATTTACCTCTACGAGCGGAAATTCGCCGACCAGAAAGATGGACCAATTACAGTGCAGGTGTTACCGAAGCATCTCGACGAAGAGGTGGCAGCCCATATGGTCAGAGGTTTTGGAGGGGTTATCACTAAACTCACTCAAACACAGGCTGATTATATTCACGTACCAATCAACGGACCGTTTAAAGAGGACAGCTACAAGTACTAACATTTACCTTATGGTAGTTTTGATATTTTTCCCCAGTGACCTCTTCACAGGGAACATAACAAATGATGATAATGTTTCTACAAAATTGATTGCGAATTCAAAAATAACCACAGACATTAGTATTGAGGGGGCCTTGGCTTGACAGGGCCCCCTAGCTTTTTTCAAACAATCTGGTATCCTGTCCATATGAATGGTATCAAGATTGATTGCTGCTATAGTATTGCCTCTTCCCAACTAAATTGGTACATTAATCTCTCAAACCACTCTTTTACACGGGAAAATCAAGTCCCGTGTTAGTCGGTTTCAACAACCCACTTTCGTATATGTAAAAGAGATTTCAATCCTAAGGTTTAATTTCACTAACAAATCTATCACCGTTGAATTTCCCATCCAGGCATGGGGAACATGTTCTTAGGTGACTAGAGATATAAGAGGACTTAGACAGCTATGTCACGAACGTTAGACCCCTCCTTAGCCGGAACTCCACAACGAGACTACCCCACAATGATTCTGTTTGGGATAATTGTCTTGACCACAATCGTCGGGCTCCCATTGTATGCCTACTTTTACGATTTCTCCTGGGTGGACTGGACCATGTTTGTCATGCTTTACCTCTTTACAGGATTAGGCATTACTGTAGGCTATCACCGGTTAATTACCCATAGGAGCTTTAAGTGCCCAAACTGGATCAAAGCCATTTTCTTAATCGCAGGCGGTATGGCGTTAGAAAACTCAGCACTACGATGGGCCAGCGACCATATTAGACACCATGCCCGGTGCGACCAGAAAGAAGATCCCTATAACGCCACCCTGGGTTTTTGGCACAGTCATTGTGGCTGGATTTTCTGGAAAGATCCCAATCGTGATCCAAAATATGCCACCCGGCTTTTGCAGGATCCTCTGATTTTGTGGCAAGACAAATATTACCTTCCCATTCTTTTATCTGGACTGGTGCTCCCATTCGTCGTGGGGCTTTTGTACAATGGGTGGATTGGGGGTGTCGGGTGCTTCCTCCTGGCTGGGCTTGCACGTACCTTCTTTGTCCTAAATTCAACATTCTTCATTAATTCCATTTGCCATATCTGGGGTGATCAACCCCATGGAACATCTGATTCTAGCCGAGATAGTTGGTGGATATCATTACTCACATTTGGAGAGGGATATCACAACTATCATCACATGTATCAAAGTGACTATCGAAATGGTGTTCGCTGGTATAATTTTGATCCATCCAAATGGCTTATATGGACGTTGAGCAAATTAGGCTTAGCCTATGATCTTCGTCGCCAGGCTCCTAACCAGCCGTAACGACATTTAGCATTTAGAGGCTCCTCCGGCCTGGATTGGACTCTCGGACGGAGCCTCCTCTCCTGTTTTTTTATTATCCGGCCAATCTCTCACACATCTCATTATTGCGCACCTAAGAAGTCGTGTGATAAATTCGCCTGCATTCACGCGGGTTTTTGACAATATGATTACAAGTGAACTTCAACAAAATACGGGTAGATTTCTGATGAATACCTATACCCGCCTACCCATTTCCCTTGTTCGAGGAAATGGATGTCTGGTGTATGATGCAGAAGGACGGGAATATCTCGATTGTCTCGCGGGGATTGCCGTCAATATCCTAGGTCATGCCCAACCGGATCTTGTGGAGACCATCACACGACAAGCCCGGCAACTCATTCATACCTCCAACCTGTTTTATACCGAACCCCAAACCAGCCTAGCCCAAAAGCTGGTGGAACTGTCCTTTGCGGACAAAGTGTTCTTTTGTAATAGCGGGACAGAGGCTAACGAGGCCGCTATAAAATTAGCCAGGAGGTATGCACACAACACCTTTGGTCCCGAACGGTTTGAAATTTTGACCATGGTGAATTCCTTTCATGGACGAACCTTGGCAAGTCTCACTGCAACCGGCCAGCCAAAATTACAAGAAGGGTTCGGACCGCTTGTGCCTGGTTTTCGATACGCTCCATTCAATGATCTGGATGCCTTGAAAGCCAATATCACTCCCCAGACAGCAGCTGTGCTGTTAGAACCCATTCAGGCTGAAGGTGGGATAATGGTTCCCCATCCTTCCTATTTGAAGGGACTTCGAGAATTCTGCACAGAGAACCATATCCTTCTGATTTTCGATGAAGTCCAAACCGGAATGGGTCGAACGGGGACGTTGTTTGCTTATGAGCAGTTCGGAATTCAACCCGACATTATGACATTGGCTAAAGGCTTGGGGGGCGGCCTCCCCATTGGGGCCTGCCTAGCTACCGACAACGTCGCAGCGGCATTTGAACCAGGCACGCACGCCTCCACGTTCGGAGGCAACCCCTTAGCCTGCGCGGTAGCCTTAAAAGTCATAGAACTCCTCATTGAAGGCGGAAAACTTGAACATGGGCTGGTTGCGGGTCGCTATTTAGCCAAAGGACTCAGCTCCCTGCAAGAGCAATTCTCCTGCATTCATGAGGCCCGCGGCATTGGCCTCCTCCAGGGCTTAGAATTAACCATTGACGGAAAACCTCTCGTCCTGGAATGCCTTGACCGACGTGTCCTAATTAACTGCACTATGGGAAAGGTCCTCAGATTTGTGCCTCCCTTAATCATCAGTAACGCACAAATTGATCGGCTTCTGTCCGTCCTCTCTGACGTTCTTTCCAAGCATCGTTAAATCATGTCGTCACCAAGGCAGTCTTCTCGTACCGGAAAATCCACTTCTTCCGCACAGCGCAAGAAGAGGACGGACCTTCCCAAAGACTTGCTGACGGTGGCCGATATTCCCAGGAATACGATTCACCATTTGATTGCTCTTGCTCAAAAGATGAAGGCTGCCAGAACACAAGGGCGCACCACCTTTCCGTTAAAGGGCAAAACGTTAGGGCTTATTTTTGAAAAGCCCTCTACGCGGACCAGGGTTTCCTTCGAAGCCGGAATGAATCAACTTGGTGGACAAGCCATTTTTCTGGCGTCCGAAAAAATCCAATTGAGCCGTGGAGAAAGTTTAGCCGATACAGCAAAAGTCCTGACGCGCTACTTAGATGGACTCGTTGTAAGGACATTCAACCAAACCTCCCTGGAAGAATGGGCCCGACATACCTCGATTCCTGTCATCAATGGATTAACGGACGATTGTCACCCCTGCCAGGCCTTAGCTGATCTTTTGACCATTGTCGAACATAGGGTCCACGCGAAAGGCTTAAAGCTGGCATATATTGGAGATGGAAACAATATCACCCACTCCCTTATCGAAATCGGGGCCAAAGTGGGTATGCACGTGACCGTAGGATGCCCACAAGGCTATGAACCTGATCCCCATATTGTTGAGGCGGCGCAAAAAGAAGGCCAACAAACAGGTGCCAGAATTGAAATCACCCATGATCCTAACATCGCTGCAACGGACGCTGATGTGATTTATACAGATGTGTGGATCAGCATGGGGCAGGAACACCAGCAGGAACCACGCATGGAAGCTCTGGCGCCTTATCAGGTCAACGGGAGACTCATGCAACAGGCAAAACCGGATGCCCTCCTCATGCATTGCCTGCCGGCCCATCGTGGTGAGGAAATAACCGAAGACGTCCTGGACGGCCCACAATCAGTCGTGTTGGATCAAGCCGAAAACCGTCTACACATCCAAAAAGCTATTTTGCTTCAATGGTTAGGAAGATCGCCTTTATGAAGAAACGCACCGGCGCACCCTCCCTCAAAACCCTATCCCATTCTTCAGCATCTCCTCAAACAAAGCTGCCACAAACACCCGGAGATTCAAAACTCTGGGGAGGGCGATTTCAAGGTCAAACACATCAACTCGTTGAAACGTTCACCGCCTCGATCAACGTTGATCGCCGCCTGTATGAATACGACATTGAAGGTAGCATCGCCCACTGCAAAACGTTACAACGGGCTAAGGTCTTGCCGCAGCGAGAATGCCAAAGCATTATACGAGGACTCCTGACCATTCGGGAGGACATTCGCGCCGGCCGCCATCAATGGAAGACCGAAGATGAAGACGTGCACATGAGCATTGAACGGCGCCTGACCGAGCTGATTGGGCCAGTTGGCGGTAAACTCCACACCGGCCGAAGTCGAAATGACCAAGTCACCCTTGATCTTCGACTCTACCTCAGAGATACCATCCAACACCTGAGCAATGATCTTCGTGTACTTCAACAGTCGCTCGTGACCCTCGCCGAGCGATATATGGGAGTAATAATGCCGGGCTATACACATTTACAGAGGGCCCAGCCGGTTCTCTTTTCGCATCATGCCTTAGCCTATGTGGAAATGGTTGAGCGGGACAAAGGGCGTCTCCATGATGCCCTGGTTCGAATTAACGTCATGCCGTTAGGTTCCGGTGCGTTAGCTGGAAACAATTACCCGATCGACCGACACTATACCGCTTCCTTATTACATTTCCCTTGCGTGACCCAGAATAGCCTGGATGCCGTGTCTGACCGAGATTACGTCATTGAGGTGCTTAGCGCTTGCGCCATCGTGATGATGCACCTCTCCCGTTTAAGTGAAGAACTTATTTTATGGTCATCACAAGAATTTCACTTCACAGATCTTCCCGACGGATTTTGTACAGGCAGCAGCATGATGCCGCAGAAAAAAAATCCAGACGTCCCTGAACTGATCCGGGGGAAAACCGGTCGGGTCTATGGACACTTGCTCAGCCTCCTGACCACTTTAAAAGGATTGCCTCTCAGCTACAATCGGGACCTTCAGGAAGACAAAGAACCGTTGTTCGACACATTGGATACCGTGACGATATCAGTTAATATTTATGCGGAACTCCTGAATCAACTAACGATACAACCTGAGCCTATGAAAGAAGCGGTGTCTCAGGGTTTTCTGCTTGCCACGGAGTTGGCGGACTACTTGGTTAAAAAGGGGATGCCTTTCCGTGAATCCCACCATGTGGTGGGAAGTCTGGTACGAGAGTGCTTAGCGAAAGGGAAGGATTTGGGGCAACTCACCCAACAGGATTTACAAAACGCCTCCTCGTCTTTTGATCCCAAAGCATTTCAAGTTTTAACTCCCGAAGCAGCGATTAACAGTAAAAACATTATAGGTGGTACTGCTAAAGCCCAAGTCACAAAACAGATCAAGGGTTGGAAAAAATCACTACAGGCCGAGATGAAACGTTCGATAAAAAATCAGTGAAAGGCATGAGGCAAATCCTAAATATGGCTAACAGGTATTTCCTCATTTTTTGCATTCTGGCGATCCACTTCTCCTCAGGTTGCGGAGCAGTGGGCCCTCCCATCCCCCCAGAAAAAGTTGGCATTGAAGCCAAGAGACTCAAGCAACAGCAAGATCAGGCCAAAAAAGAGGGAGCCTTTGACCAGGACCCCCTGAATGTACCACTGGAAGAGGCAGTGGAATTACCCACCGTGTATCCTATCGATACCCGATAATACACAGGGATTTGTCCAGGGAGAACCTCACGAGGTACAATGAGGTCCTCCGCAGTCTCTCCAACTGTTTGTGGAGGATAAAAGAATGGATACTTCTCTCACTCACGGTGAAATTCGTCCCAAACTTCTATTGCTTGATCCTTATCCGCGAAATAATCCCTACCGCATGACGGCAAGCGAGCGCCGGTCGATCTGGTTTCCGAAGCTCAGCCTGCCAGCGATTGCCGCTTATACTCCAACAACATGGGATGTTGAAATCCTGGACGAAGCCGTTAGGGATATCGATTTTGAGACTCCCTGTGATGTGGTTGGAATATCCATTATGACCTGTTATGCCCCCAGAGCCTATGAAATTGCAGATGAATTTCGTCGACGGCGGAAACCGGTCATTCTTGGAGGAGTGCATCCCACCTATTGCCCTGATGAAGCTCTGCGCCATTGCGATGCCATTGTCTGCGGGGAAGCCGAAGACCTTTGGCCTCAAGTCATCAACGACATCGAGGCCGGGTCCTTGAAACGAATCTATCGCATGGACCAATTTCCAACCTTAAGTCATTACAAACCCCCACGCATTGAATTACTCAGCCCGGATTCTTATATGACCAGGCTTTGCACTTTCACGACGCGAGGTTGTCATTTTGATTGTGAGTTTTGCAGCGTTTCGCCATTTAATGGCAAAACCACTCGACGCCGACCCGTTCCCGAAGTCATTGAGGAGCTGAAACGAGCCAAAGAGTGGCTGCGCTCGGACATTATTGAACGAATGACCCGTGGGTCACTTTTCCACGCCTTAACAACCTCCCTGAAAATTTGGGTGGGGCTGGAAGAAGGTTCGATTGTTGCTTTTGTAGATGACCTGCATAACAGTCATCGCGCCTACTGCCGTGAGTTATGGCAGGCCCTGAAATCTCTCAACATTAAATGGGGCTGCCAGTCCACCCTCTTTCTTGGGGATGATCCTGAAATGGTACGATTGGCTGCCGATAGCGGTTGCGTATCGGTTTTTGTCGGGATGGAATCCTTGTCGGATGATTCGCTCGATGAAACCAACAAAGGATTTAACCAGGTGCGGAAATTTGAAAACCAAATTAAAATGTTTCATGACCATGGTATCATGGTGAACCCTGGGCTTGTTTTTGGATTTGATAATGACGACGAATCGGTATTCGAGACTGCCGTAGACTTTTTGACGCGCAACAAAGTTGAATTGGCCTACTTTAATGTGTTGACCCCACTTCCAGGGACGGCTTTATACGAACGCTTTAAGCTGGAGGGACGGATCATTGATCAGGACTGGTCGAAGTATGACGGGAAGCATGTGGTATACACACCCAAACGCATGTCAGCCGAGCAATTACAGGAAGGGTTTTTCTGGGCCAACCGCCAGTTTTATTCCTGGCCCTGCATCTGGAATCGCATGGGGCATAAGAGCGAACGACTGATTCCACGCCTGGAAATGAATTGGGAATTTCGAAAATTAATATACCGCACCACACCCAAAGGCGCTTTATCCCCCCTGGCTAAAGTCTTAAAAAATCTGCAAACCAAACTCCCGACCCGTGAAACGCAGCAACTCGTTCCTAACGCTCTTCACCCTCAACCATCTCCTGATTCCAAAACCCAGGAGCTCTGCTTGAAAATGAGAGCTCGTCGTCACGATGCCTTTGCGGCCCTGTTTATTGATCTGGAGGGAACATTAGACCACCTGAATGCCAAAGAACTCTTGAAAAGGATTACACAAGCAGGACGTGAGGCCAAAATGGATATCGTGGTCAACTTTGAGCATATAAAACATGCGACCCCGAAAGCTATTTACACCTTATTTGATGGGGAAATTCTCCGAGCCATCACTCCCCACACAAAATTACGCTATCGAAACTTAAAAGAAGCCTTTCAATCCATTGTTTCCGAAATCGCTCTTGAAAATTTGGACCTGTTTGATGAGGATATCCAGCATGCATGATTTTCACTACCAGGGGGACGAATTATTCTGTGAGGAGGTCCCCATTCGCCAAATTACCGCACAGGTGGGGACTCCCTGCTACATTTATAGCCACCGGACATTGATTCGACATTTTCAGGCTTTTGATCAAGCCTTCAAGGCCATTCCACATATCGTGGCCTTTGCCATGAAAGCGAATTCGAACCTGACCGTCTTGCGTCTCCTCGCCAAGGAAGGGTGTGGCGCAGACATCGTGTCTGGTGGAGAACTCTTCCGCGCCTTGAAGGCCGGAATGGCACCCAACAAAATCGTCTTCGCCGGAGTCGGCAAATCCAAAGAAGAAATTCAATATGCATTGGAATCCGATATTCTGATGTTTAATGTTGAATCTCCCGGTGAACTTCAGCAGATCAATGAGGTCGCTGGCTCCATGGGCCTTCGGGCCAAAGTGGCATTGCGCATCAATCCGGACATTGATCCCCACACCCATCCGTACATTTCTACCGGATTAAAAAAAAGCAAATTCGGAATTGGAGCGGATCGGGCACTTGAAGAATTTGACGCAGCAGGGAACCTTCCCCACATTGAAGTGGTAGGCGTTCACTCACACATTGGTTCCCAATTAACCCAAATCACCCCATTTGTTGATGCCTTAAAAAAAGCTATCGCCTTAATTCAAACACTGCAAGCCAAAGGTGTCCATATTCAGTATCTCAACATAGGCGGAGGACTAGGCATTACCTACTCAGACGAAACGCCTCCTCATCCCAAGGAGCTGGCTGAAGCTATTTCTCCGTTGCTACAATCCGTCTCATGCCAAATTATTATGGAACCGGGCCGGTCTATTGTAGGGAATGCGGGCATTTTGGTGACAAAAGTGCTCTATAACAAGGCAAGCGCGGACAAGCATTTTATGATTGTCGATGCCGCAATGAATGATCTGTTACGACCAAGCTTATATGATGCCCACCACGATATTCAGCCGGTCTTAAAAAAAGAGTCATCCGTAGTCACCACTGTTGATGTAGTTGGACCGATTTGCGAATCAGGGGACTTTTTAGCAAAAGATCGAAAAATGCCCCATTCTCAACCTGAAGATCTCCTGGCCGTTATGAGTGCCGGAGCGTATGGATTCACAATGGCTTCAAATTATAATTCCCGGCCACGGGTCCCCGAGGTGCTCGTGAAAGGGAAGGACATCACAGTCATTCGAAAACGAGAAAGCTACGAGGACCTCATTCGGGGCGAAACTATTTCAGAAGCCTTCTCAAAATGATTTTTCGATTTAAAGTCTTGTGTTGATCCGCCAAAGCGTTCGCCATTTTGTAGTTATAAACACAAAAATTCCCTACACCAAAAGATTGAGGTCAGAATTATGTTCAGCGGTTCGTTAGTCGCTATTGTCACCCCATTCTCGAAGGGAAAATTTGATGAAAAGGCCATGGCCGATCTCATCGAATCCCAAATTTCTTGTGGGACCCATGGCATTGTACCTTGTGGGACGACAGGCGAATCAGCCACCTTAACCCCGGAAGAGCATGAACGGGTGGTTTCATTCACTGTCGAAGTGGTGAATAAGCGGGTTCCTGTCATTGCCGGAACAGGTTCAAACTCTACCGATGAAGCCATTACTTTTACGAAACATGCTAAGGCCGTTGGCGCCGATGGGGCTTTGCTTATCACGCCCTATTACAATAAGCCCACACAGGAAGGGCTTTATCGTCATTTTTCCGCCATCGCCAAAGCCGTCGACTTACCCCAGATCCTTTACAATATTCCAGGGCGTACCAGCATTAATATGTCTCCGACCACAGTGAGCCGTCTGTCGGAAATTCAGAATATTATTGGCATCAAGGAAGGCAGTGGATCTCTCCAACAGGTATCCGAAATTATACAACAATCCCGACCTGGCTTCCTTGTGCTCTCAGGCGATGATCCCTTGACACTCCCTATGATTGCCATCGGCGGGAAAGGTGTGATCACCGTCACCGCCAACGTCGCCCCGACGGATATGGCAACCATGGTGAATGCCGCACTAAAAGGTGACTACGAAACAGCAAGGCTCCTTCACTACAAACTCTCTCCCTTATTTGGAGCATTATTTTTGGAGATTAATCCCATTCCCGTGAAAGCAGCTCTGGCCATGATGGGAAAAATGTCAGAAGAAATTCGACTGCCGCTTACCCCACTTGCTCAGGAATTTCGACCAGCACTCCAAAAAGCCTTGCAACAAGCCGGAGTGCTCTGAGGAAAGAGAACACATGATTCGAACAATCATTACCGGCGCGGCCGGTCGAATGGGCATGCGATTAGTTGCATTAACTCAGGCTACCCCAGGATTACAGCTTTCCGGTGCGGTCGAAGTAAAAGGGCATCCTGCTATTGGAAAAGATGCTGGCGAAGTCGCCCAAATCGGACAAGTGAACATTCCGATCACCGACGATCTCCAAACCTGTCTCTCGCAAAGTGATGTGGTAGTCGACTTTACGGCTCCTTCCTCCTGTCTGGCCAATCTCGAGCATGCCGTCAAATCCACCAAGGCCATGGTCATTGGAACTACCGGGTTCACAGATCAAGAATTGGCCCAACTTAAAACATTCGCTCTCAAAATCCCCTGTGTGTTTTCCCCAAATATGAGTGTAGGGATCAATGTGCTCCTCAGCACCGTCGGGAAAATCGCCAGATCTCTAGGTGAGCAGTACAACATCGAAGTAATCGAAGCCCATCACAATAAGAAAAAGGACGCCCCCAGCGGAACTGCCCTAAAACTGGCTGAGGCTCTGGCAGAAGGTATGGATTGGGATATACAAGAAGTGGGCGTCTACACACGACATGGTATGACCGGCGAACGGAAGACCCGTGAAATTGGCATGCAAACTATTCGCGCAGGAGATATCGTTGGCGATCACACCATTTTGTTGGGTGGGCCAGGAGAACGCATAGAAATAACCCACCGGGCCCATACTCGCGATACCTTTGCCCAGGGCGCGCTCCGGGCAGCTGAATGGGTAGCCCATAAACCTCCCGGCCTCTATTCCATGGCCGACGTCTTAGACTTATCCTAAGACAACTTCCCGAATTCATCCGCCATGTTTGCCTGAAAGATGACAGCCACCAAAAATTTCAATCACCACCAATTTTAAGGCTATACCTCCTCTACGACCATTGCATGAGACCTGTCCTCTCTAATTCCTCCAAGCCATTCGATCGAACACTTACTAATTCTGGCCTACAAGACCCCATTCATCCTCTCGATACACAATTCTTTCATTGACAAAGTCGAAGAGCACGTGGTCTTATCGAAAGAGATTCAAGCACCGCATTCACTCATCAACACTCGGCTTTGTATCTCACCGAACGCGGTAAGGGATTAGCGAAAATACATCAGGTTTATGTAAAAAGGAGATTGGCTATAATGGATATTTTTGGAAAGATTCCTCTCGTCGAGATTCCCGTACATGTAACCCCAGATCAGAAGAAGTGGCTGGATAAAATGGTAGAAGAAGGAAAAATTGCCATTCCTCCAGGTGGAACACTGGAAAAAGGATCAGTTATTTCTATGTTTCTCAGAATGCTCATCCACAATGCCATGGAAGAGCAGATGCGCCAAGCCGCTATCGACGCCGAAGACGAAGATGGCGACGATGAATAGAGAGCTAATAAAGGCCCCCTTTAAGATCTTTCTATTTCCACCACAGCTGGTTGTTTATATTGATTGTAAAAGTTTTTCAAATGTTCATCAAAATTGAGTTCGAATAGTTTATTCATAAATGACATTGCCTAAATCAGCCTTCTACTTCCCTGCTAATTTCGATATTTAATCCAAAGGCTTCACTGAAAAATTCCGCGAAGTTCAAGCAGATTATATGGCCGCATTTTAGGCCAGTTTGGCACAGACGGATTTAACTTCAGTATAGAGATCCAATGCCTCGTGACCCATTTCGCGTCCCCAACCGGATTGCTTGTACCCGCCAAACGGGAGTGAGGCATCAAAAATATTATGGCAATTAATCCAAACCGTTCCAGCCCGTAATTGCGCCGCAATCCGATGTCCCTTACTTAAATCTTTTGTCCAGACCGCTGCCGCCAATCCATAGATATTATCATTGGCCTTGGCAATTACTTCTTCGACTTCTGTGAAAGGTTCAGCGCACACCACAGGGCCAAAAATTTCTTCTTGAATAACCTTCATGTTGGAGTTGGTATTGACCAAGACGGTCGGTTCAACAAAATAACCTTTGTCTCCAGACCGTTTTCCACCCGCAACTGCTTGAGCGCCTTCGGCAAAACCCGACTCCAAATATCCCAAGACACGGTGTTGTTGTTCATCAGAGACTAATGGCCCCATTTGAGTGGCAGGATCTAGTCCCGGTCCTATTTTAATCTGTTTGGCTTGATCGGCAACCCCTGCCACGACCTTGTCAAAAATGCTCTTTTCCACATACAGTCTTGAGCCCGCGGCGCAACATTGCCCATGATTAAAGAAAATCGCACTCGCTACTCCGGGTATTCCCGCTTCCAGATCAGCATCCGGCAAGACGACACTTGGGGATTTGCCACCAAGTTCCAAAGTGACTTTTTTAAGATTCCCTGTTGCAGCATTCACGATAAGTTTGCCAACTTCGGTCGAACCAGTAAATGCAATTTTATCCACATCTGGATGCGCAGCTAAGGCCGCACCTGCGGTTTCTCCATATCCAGGAACAATGTTCACCACTCCTTCGGGAAATCCTGCCTCCACGAACAACTCTCCCAACCGCAATGCCGACAAAGGAGTTTGTTCAGCCGGTTTCATCACTATAGTACACCCCACGGCCAAAGCCGGACCAAGTTTCCATGCCGCCATTAAGAGAGGAAAATTCCAGGGAATAATTTGCCCGACAACACCAACTGGCTCACGAAGCGTGTAGGCCAGGAATTGAGACCCAGGCATATAAGGAACCGAAATAGGTATGGAATTGCCCTCAATTTTTGTTGACCATCCCGCCATGTATCTAAACAAATCAACAGCCAATGGAACGTCTGCTGCCCGCGCAATGGTTAACGGCTTTCCGTTATCCAGAGACTCTAACTGAGCAAATTCTTCCAGATTCGACTCCAGAAGGTCCGCTAACCGCCACAGGAGTTTGCCGCGGTCAGAAGGCGTCATTTTTCGCCATGGGCCTTGTTCAAAGGCCTTTCTAGCAGCTTTCACGGCAAGAGCAATATCAGGCTTGTCGCCTTCCGCAACCTCCGCCATTACTTCACCCGTTGCCGGATTAAACGTAGAAAATGTTTTCCCCGATTGTGCATTAACCCATTGACCATTAATCAGCATTTTTCGTGGACGGGACACAAACGATTGGATAGTCGGATGAAACTGCTCGGTTGAAGTCGCCATACTCATTTGTATACCTCCTTTTTCCAGAAAAATCACTTTGGTCGGGTTTCAAGAACCAGGATTATGAATTGCACCAAAAACATAAGGAGTTGAAAGTCCGATATTCTCGCTGGCTCCCTTCTTGTTTCGACTTCCCCTATGACTGCGAGGATTTAAATTTACCTCTTATTATGGCGACGATTCAATTTCTAAAGCAAACCTTAGTCCGTTGGGTTGCCCTTCGGTGTCTTAGAACAAACCATTATTGTGCAGTTCTTTGAAATTGGTCGCGATACGATGCCTTGCCTATTATGCAACCTTTTCCACAAAGTTCCATTTTTTCCAGTAGATGGGTATAGACAGCCAGTGAGGGTAAAAGAATACCTGGTAATTGCTCACAGAATTTGCAACCACCCACTGCTGAAAAAAAATTTTAATACGTGACAGAACTCCCCCCACGTGGAAAAATAACTGAGTGCTCAAAAAGACCCATTCGCAAGCCCATAGCGGGTTTGGGAAACGGAGGATATAGCTGAATACGTGAGCACGGCCAAGAGCGAGAACGACGTCGGCAGGATTTTTCACCATTCCCAAACAGGACAATGGATGGAAAACATATACTGCTCCACTTGAAAGTGAGACCATCTTTAAGACATAACCCAGATCTTAAAGGAGGAATACAGGGGCCAGAAGGAATCAATTGAGCGCTGGACAGCAAAACGACGAACAGCCCTTGTCTTGCTGAACCTCAGAGGGGAAACATCGGTGGCGGAAGCCAGCCGGCCGCATGGCCTGACAGTCATGAACATAGAAGACTGGCAGGACCAGTTTCTTCGTACCGCGGAAAATGGCTCGTGTCGTCGTCCCAAGGACGAAGAGGTGCTGAAAGAAAAGCAGATCAAAAACCCGAAACAAAAGATCGGGGAGTTAGTGGTCGAGAATGGCGTATTACGGGAGGCCTTGAAACCCTACCCTTTAGGGCAGGAGATGTCCGACCCGTGAGAGCTGCGATGCCGGACATCTCAGAACGAACCGCCTGTCGTCTTTTCCGGGGCCGCCAATCAGCGCTGCATCGGCTGACCAACGGGAAGCGGGCTCAGGCGACGCTCTCGGAGAAATGAGTCGCTCAGCTGGAGCCACTCATGCAGGCATCCGACAGGTATCGTCGCCTGTGGGCTCTACGCTTTCGAGAGGGCCAGATTCATATCCCAAAGCGGTGTATCGGACTTTACGCTTGAAGCGGAGGTTGGTATATCAAGATTCCGCCACTCCACGCCCGGGTGTTCAATATCGACGAAGTTGAACGACACAGAGGAATCATCGTCGGGCCATGGATGTGACGCATATCCCCTGTGGGATGGTTGGGGGCATTTGACCGCCGTAATGGATTGTCATGATCCCGAGCTGATTGGCTATGAGTTGGCCTTGCGCCAAGGGGCCTAGGAAGCGTAGCGTGCGCTCGAATCTGCTTGTCTGGCGCGCTTTGGGACCCTCCGCCCCGTTGGTTCCACCCCGATCCTTCGCCGTGACAAGGGGTTAATTTTCCAGATCCGGCGGTTTCGACAAGCCTGTCGAGACTCCCGCTTGACTCAGGAGTTTATTACTCCATACCCACCGCAACAGAATGGGCTCATTGAACGGTTTTTCAGGAGTCCCAAAGAAGAGTGCGTCTGGCAACATCGTTTTGATGGATTTGAGGAGGAGCGTCATAAGATCAAGGGCTGGATGGGATGGTACAACGCAGAGCGACCTCATCAAGCGTTGCAGTACGGGAGTCCTCATCAATATCGGCAGCAACAAGAATTACATGTGGCTTGATTTCGGGGGGAGCATTACAGACATTCTTCCGCCATTCGTAGCAAAAATGGCTGATAGGTAAACCATGTGGGGATTACTTGGCAATCAAGAAACCAAATGCCAAACCAAATTATGGCTTTGCAAAAATATGAAGATTATCTTAGTGTAGAAAAGACCTCTCGTGCCGCAGAAATCGTCTGATGAATGTTCCTATCGGTGTGAGCCGTTGAGAGCAATATGGCTTCAAATTGAGAGGGAGCCAAATATATTCCATGATTGAGCATTCCATAAAAAAATTTTGCGTATCGTACGGTGTCTGACTTTTTGGCCTCGGCGTAGTCTGTGACAGGTCCTTCGGTAAAAAATCCACCCAACATGGAGCCAACTCGAGTTTGATAGTAGGGAATACCTGATTTCTTCGCTGCTGCTCCTAATCCTTCAGCCAACAATTTGGATCTTTTTTCTAATTCTTTATAAACTCCAGGTGTTTGAAGGATTCGAAGAGTCTCTAGGCCAGCAGCCACTGCCACTGGATTTCCGGAGAGAGTTCCGGCCTGGTACACAGGTCCAGCAGGGGCAATCATTTGCATAATGTCCTTGGTGCCTCCATATGCTCCAATGGGTAAACCTCCCCCGATAATCTTTCCTAAAATCGTGAGGTCAGGACGGACTTTATAAAGGGCTTGCGCTCCCCCAGGATCCACTCTAAAACCAGAAATGACTTCATCGAAAATTAAAAGAATATCGTATTTTTTAGTGATCATTCGGAGCCATGGTAGGAATTCATCCGTTGGAGGTATTACCCCCATATTTCCTGCAATAGGCTCTACAATAATTGCGGCCAAATTTTGGGCATGCTTATGGATTATTTTTTCGGCAGTTTTAATATCGTTATATGGTGCAGTTAGCGTATGCCGGGCAAACGATTCTGGTACTCCAGGGCTATCAGGTATCCCGAGGGTTGCCACGCCTGATCCCGCTTTAACAAGCAAATGGTCGGCATGTCCATGATAGCAGCCCTCGAATTTCAATATTGAATCGCGTTTAGTATAGGCCCTGGCTAAACGAATTGCGCTCATAACGGCTTCCGTCCCTGAATTTACGAGACGGATTTTTTCAATTGAAGGAACCATCTTGACAATAATTTTGGCTAATTCCACTTCTCCTTCGGAGGGGGCTCCATAACTTGTCCCGCGTTTTGACGCACTGATGATAGCCTTTAATACCCGGGAATTCGCATGCCCAAGAATCATAGGCCCCCAAGACAAAACATAGTCCAAAAATTTATTGCCATCCACGTCCTCCAACAAAATCCCTTTAGCTTGCTTAATGAATAAGGGATCTCCTCCGACTGAGCGAAATGCTCTTACGGGGCTATTAACACCACCAGGAATAAATGAATTCGCTCGTTGAAATAATGCCCTGGACCTTGTTGTTTTCACAGAAATTTTCCTCTATTTTTTTTAAAAATCCATTTAAAATATCACTTTCAAGGAATTCGCAAACTCAATTTTTCATTATGCTAAAAATTTATAAGTCACTGAATTTATTAGGAATCATTTAATTTATTTCCATCGGTTTGACTCCAATTTTTCAAAGCTCCAACCGCACCACTACTGCTTCATTAGAAAACCATCCAGGAATCCAATTTCTGCCATCTTTTACTAGCCGAAACTTAGGAACATTTCGAGACGGTCTTCATTTAATAATAATATTTCTCTGTAGCCCCAAATTCTTCCCGAAAACCATGGTCACAACAAATTTCGAACTATTCCCACATTCTTTCATTAAGTGCGTAGTGCAAATTTTTCCTATTTATTTTTTTTACTTTTAACCGAAAGTTTTAGGATACCGTCAACAATCAACAATTATTAATCATTTTGGGATAAATCGATGTATTGTGAACAACGGAGAAAGAATGAAATAACTATTCTTGATTGTTTTGGAAGATTTGATGAAAGTGATACCAAACATTTTATCCAGTGGCTTGAAGGGTTACAAAACCATGGAATTCGACATTTAATATTAAATTTGTCTCCTTTGTACTATTTGGATCCTAAAGTGGTGGATCTCCTATTCTTTGCACAGCAATTTCTTCAAGCAAATTCAGGAACATTTTCATTGGTAAGCCCACTTAGTTCGGTAAGGAATGAACTTGTCCGAGGAAAAATTCCTCATACCATACCCACCTTTGATACCATGTATGATGCTATGCATCGCCCACACTGTGCTTATAATGAGTGTTAAACTAAGCGTGGACTCTTTTAAATAGAAAAGCCCAGAGATTTATATCCCTGGGCTTTTCCAATTTAAATCTCGGCAACGACCTACTTTCCCACAGCCTCACGGCTGCAGTATCATCGGCCCTGGAGGGCTTAACTTCCGTGTTCGAAATGGGAACGGGTGGTACCCCTCCGGTAAGGTCACCGAGAAAGTGCCTGCGAATTGTAGGTTTTAATTTAAAAATTTTTAAATATACTACTTTTTTAAATCAAACTCCCATATTCACTAAGACCATGTCTATCAAGAACAAATGTTGTTAAGTCGCACGGCCGATTAGTACTGGTTAGCTTCAGGCCTCACAGCCCTTCCACACCCAGCCTATCAAACTCGTAGTCTACAAGTGGCCTTTAGGGAGGTTACCCTCCGTGTGATCTAATCTTGAGGCTAGCTTCCCGCTTAGATGCTTTCAGCGGTTATCTAAACCGGACATAGCTACCCGGCACTGCCGCTGGCGCGACAACCGGCACACTAGAGGTCCGTCCATCTCAGTCCTCTCGTACTAGAGACAGACCCTCTCAAATCACCTCCGCCCACAACAGATAGGGACCGAACTGTCTCACGACGTTCTGAACCCAACTCTCGTACCGCTTTAACGGGCGAACAGCCCGACCCTTGGGACCGGCTTCAGCCCCAGGATGCGATGAGTCGACATCGAGGTGCCAA